>NZ_CP102578.1:5401413-5710217 GCF_042230915.1 Archangium gephyra
ACCGGATGGGTACCTCTATGTGAGTGATGAGTGGAACTACCGCATCCGCCGGGTGGGCTCCGCTCGGCCCTGGATGGCGGGGAGCAAGGCCTGGGTGCCCTCGGAAGATGGGCGCGAGCTGTATGTCTTCAGTCATCAAGACCGCCATCTCCGGACGGTGGATGCCCTCACCCAGGGGGTGCTGTACGAGTTCGGGTATGACGCGGCGGGGCGCTTGACGTCCATCCAGGACCGGAATGGTTTGATGACGCGCATCGAGCGGGACGCCTCGGGCAGGCCCCTGGCCCTCGTGGCGCCGCATGGGCAGCGGACGCGGTTGGAGCTGGATGCGAACGGCTACCTCTCGGCCATCATCAACCCCGCCAGCGAGCGGACGGAGCTGACGCACACGCCGGAGGGGCTGCTCACCTCCCTGCGGGACGCGCGTGGGGGGCTGCACGAGTTCGTGTACGACAGCATGGGTCGGCTGACGAAGGACACCAACCCGGCAGGAGGCTTCAAGGAGCTGAGCCGCACGGCCACGGCGGATGGGTATTCGATCACGGTGCGCACGGCGCTGGGCCGGGAAACCGTCTACCGGGTGCAGAACCTCTCCACCGGTGAGGAGCGGCGCACCACCGTGGCACCTTCGGGTGAGGTGTCGGTCGAGTCGCGCAACCCCGATTCGACCACCACACGCACGGCCGCGGATGGAACGGTGGTGACGGAGGAGGCGGCGCCGGATGCGCGCTTTGGGATGCTGACACCGGTGGAGTCCTCGCGAACGGTGACGCTGCCAGGTGGGCTGACCCAGACCCTCAGCCAGAGCCGCACGGTGTTTCTCACCGAGCCCGAGGACCCGTTGAGTCTGGCCTCGATCGCCGACACCGAGACGGTGAATGGGCTCACTTCCACCCTCACGTACGAGGCGGCCACCCGCCGGCTCACCGAACAGAGCCCCATGGGGAAGCAGACCACCACCACGTACGACGAGAAGGGAAGGGTGGCGAAGGTGGAGGCGCCAGGGGTGCTGCCGGTGCAGTACAGCTTTGACGACGAGGGGCGCCTGCGGCTGCGCACCCAGGGGACGCGGAGCACCCACTTCACCTACAAGCCAGAGGGCTACGTGGACACGGTGACGGATCCGCTCTCCCTGGCGGTGGGATTCTCCTATGACCTGGCGGGAAGGGTAACGCGCCAATGGCTCCCAGGCGGCCGGCAACTGGACTTCAGCCGTGACGCGAAAGGGAACCTGACGGCCCTCACTCCACCTGGGAAGCCCACGCACCGCTTCAGCTACGGACCGGATGACATGGAGCGGGATTACGTGCCGCCTGGCCTGGCAGGAGTTTCCCGGGTGAACACCACGTCGCAGTACAACCTGGACGGCCAGCTGAAGCTGAGCAGCTACCCGGATGGAGCCACCCTCGAGGTGGAGTACGAGGATGACGCCACCCAGAAGAAGGGGCGCTTCTTGTCGGCGGTGCTGACCCCCCCTATGGGAGGACGGTATGCCCCCCGTGTCCGGCAGGCGAGCTACGACGCGGACAGTGGCTACTTGCGGACCCTGAAGGACTCACAAGGCCCGAGCGTGAGCTACAGCTACGACGGCCCCCTGGTGACCCAAACCACGTGGAGCGGAGAAGTGAGCGGGAGTGTCTCCTACGGCTACGACACTTTCTTCCGGGTGGCCTCGGTCTCGGTGAATGCCACCGAGGCCATCGCCTACACCTATGACGATGACGGGTTGTTGCAGCGAGTGGGCGGTCTGGAGCTCATCCGTGACAGCGGCAGCGGCCTGCTCACTGGCACCTCCCTGGGGGAGGTCTCCACTGCCTTGGGCTACAACGCCTACGGAGAAATGGAGACCCTCTCTGCTTCGGCTGGAGCCACGCCGCTCTACACGCTTCATCTGGTGCGGGACGGCCTGGGCCGCATTTCCGAGAAGACGGAGACGCTCCTGGGCACGACCCACACCTACGTGTACACGTATGACACGGCGGGGCGCCTGGAGACGGTCAGGAAGGATGGCACCCTCATGACCCAGGCCACCTTCGACAACGGTGCGCCTGGCAATGGCAATCGCACCTCCCTGATGCAGGCGGGCAGCACCCGGGCCGCCTCCTATGATGCGCAGGACAGGCTGCTCACCTATGGTGACACCACCTGTTTCTATGGAGCCAATGGGGATTTGCAAGCCAGGCAGGCCGGGGCGCGGACCACTGCCTACACCTATGATGCTTGGGGCAACCTCCTCTCCGTCACGCTCCCAGAGGGGACCCGTCTCGACTACCTGGTCGATGCGCGAGACCGCCGCGTAGGCAGGAAGATCAATGGAGCCTTGGTTCAGGGATTCCTCTATGACGAACAGGGGAGGATTGTCGCCGAGCTGAATGGCAGCGGCGAGGTCGTCAGCCGGTTCGTGTACGCCGTGGATGGGCACTCCCCCTACTACCTCATCAAGGGAGGTGTGACCTACCGCATCATCTCCGACCACCTTGGAAGCTCACGTCTCATCGTCAATACAGCGGACGGCTCTATTGCCCAGCGCCTCGATTATGACGAATGGGGCAATGTCCTCCATGACTCCAATCCTGGCTTCCAACCGTTCGGATTCGCCGGTGGGCTCTATGACCGGGACACGAAGTTCCTCCGCTTGGGCGCAAGGGATTATGATCCGGAGTCCGCCCAGTGGACTTCCAAGGATCCCATCCGCTTCCATGGGGGAGATAGCAATCTGTATGCCTATGTTGCCGGCGACCCTGTCAATCACATAGACCCGTCTGGTCTGGCGTCACCGCCCATCTGCAGGGGCCCCGATTGTGTCACCCCTCCTTATGATGCAAGTCCGAATGGGCCCACGCCGAGCCCCTCGACTTCCTCTCAACCGAAGCCGGGTGGTTCGTCGATATGGGATCTCATTTTCAAGAAGAAGAAGCCGCTCGAAAAACTTGAATGCAGTGCAACAATGCCAACCTACGCGACCTGTATGGGTTGCTGTCAAGCGCAGGCGATGTCTGGACGAGACACCGGAAATCCTTGCCGTGTGTCATGCATCGACACGAATTATCCTGACAATCCCTATGGTCCCTATAGTAGTAATGGACCGCCTCGAGACAAATGTCCGTAATAGAAGCCCCGGCCCGTGACGCCCTCTCCCAACGGAGAGGGCCGCGGAGCACGGAAGCCGGGACAGGCGGGCGGCCCCGTGTCCTCAGGTCTCGAAGTACTCGGTGTTCGCCGGCGCGTTCAGGTAGGGCCGCAGCGCGTCGGCGATGTCATCGGGCAACTGATCCAGCGCATGCTCGCGGAAGGTGGAGAAGTCGCCCGAGGCGAGCGCGTTCCCCAGCGAAGCTTCCGCGTAGTACGGGTCCGCGATGATGGACTCGAACGCCGCGCTCGCCCCTCCGTACTCCTGGAGGAACTCGAACGCCGCATCCCCGGTCACGCCGAAGGCGGCGAGCGTCTCGAAGATCGGGTTGGGGTTGCCGAGCTGCTGGTAGTCGCCCAGGCCGCCGGAGAAGGCGAACAGCGGCGGCTCCGTCTGGGTGAGCAGCTCGCGGATCTGCTCCGGCTCCAGGCCGAGCTCCTGCAGCCGCTCGCCGTAGCCGTTCTGGGTGTTCGTCACCAGGAGCTGCACCTCCGCATCCGACAGGCCGAGCGTCTCGTGGAGGATGTCGCGCACCTCGCCCAGGTCGAAGTCCTCCAGGCCGGGGCCGAAGTCGCCATTCAGGAGCCCGCCCACCACGCGGAGCGCCTCGCCCACGAACGTGGCCACCACGTCCACCGCCGTCCCCGCGAGGGGGATGAAGCCGGCGACGTCGCCCACCAGCGACACCACCGAGCCGGCGAGGTTGAAGATGTCGCCCGCCGAGACGCCGTCTTGCAGCGCCTGGATGTCCTGGTACGCCTGGATGGCGTCGGCGCCCAGCCCGAGGATGGGCAGGAACTTCGCGCCGAACTTCGCCACGTCGGCGGCCGCGCCGGCCTTGCCGATAGTGCTGAGGATGCCGGCCGTCAGCTCGATGCCCGCGGCGCTCGTGGTGAGGGTGTTCTTGATTGCGTCCAGGTACTCGCCCTCGGCGAGCTGGGAGGGGAGATCGTAGAGGCCGAGCCCGAAGGTGGCGATCGCCAGCGACTTGCCGAGCGGCGACTTGTCGTCCCAGGAGTTGAGCAGCTCCTGCGCCTTGTCCGGCGAGTAGGTCCCGGCGCGGATCGCCCGGATGTCGTCCATCATCTGCCGGAAGTCGCCGGGGATGTCGTGCAGCGACTGTGCCGTCTCCAGCCCGCTGACGAGCGAGGCGAACTTCTCCATCGCCGCGTCGAAGCCGCCTTCACCGGCCTCGGCGATCGCCTCCGCCTGCGCGTTGGGCACGGCCGGGGCGATGATCTCATCGGCCAGCTTTTGCTCGAACTCCGCGCCGTACTCCCCGCGCAGCGCGGTGGCGAGCCCGGCGTTCTGGTTGATGCGCCCGGCGAACAGCAGAGACTCGTCGGCGTGGTTCGGGGTGCCGGCCAGGGCCTTGTAGCTCTCGAAGAGCGCCTGCTGCGCGCCGGTGTCTCCCTGCGCCGCGAGCGTCTCGAGCTGCTCGGTGCTGGCGGCCAGCGTCTCCGAGAGCTTGTCTCCCGCCGTGCTCGCCGCGTCGCGGATCCGCGCGTTGTCCTCCCGCTCCCAGAAGGCCGCCTTGTACTCCTCGACCTCCTCGGGCGTCAGCGCGGGCCCGAGCTGGCTGAGCTCGGCGTTGAGCCGCTGCTCCACCAGGGCCAGCTCCTCCGCCTTCGCCTCGTAGTCGGCGCGGACCTCGTTGATCGCGTCCACCGAGGTGTTGAGCAGCGCGTTGCCTGCCTCGACGCGGCCGAAGCTGTTGATCAGCTTCTCCGCCACCCGGGAGGAGAGCGTCGAGCCGATGCCGTCCCCGGCGAGCTCGTCGAGCGCGTCATCGAACTGCCACAGCTGATCCGAGCCCGCGGGCACCGCCTCGGCGAGCTTCTGAGCGATCGACGTCGCCACCCGGTCCTTCCCGGCCGGACCGGCGAGGTTCATCGTCGCGTCGAGATCGCGGAGCACTTCCTCGTTGATGTCCTGATCGAGGCTGTCGTCCTTCACGCCGTTGGCGAGGTCCGTGGAGATCCGATCGATGGTGGACTGGGACGCGACGAGCAGCGCGTCGACCTTGGCGGGATCGTTCAGCTCCTCGGACTGCTCGCGGAGCTCCTCGGCGGCGGCCTCCGCACCGCCCGACGCGTAGGCCTCGTCGACGGCGCGCGCCGCGTCGACAACCTCGGGCGGGGTGGCGACCGGGCCCACGAAGCCAGGCTGGCCTGGGGCAAGGGCCGGTGCCGAGCCATCCGTCCGGGCGGTGGCGGGGGCGGGGGCGGGCGTATTCGTCCGGGCGGCGAGGGGCGTGGTGAGCGCCACGGGAGCCCGGGTGGCCGTCTCGAACGAGCTCTTGGCGCTGAACCCGCGCAGCGTGTTCGCGGCCGGCTGCGGCTTCGTCTCACGCTTCGGGGCCGGCGGGGGGGGAGGGGGAGGAGGGCGGATGTTCCGCCTGTTGGGACCGTCAATCATGGTGAACTCTCTTTTTCCCGCGGTACGACCGCCTCGCAGCTTCGGTTACACCGATTTATCGGAGAATGAGGTGTAGGTGTTGCGGCGAAGGGGCTACTCGACGCGGCCCCCCCATTCCGCTAGGTTGCCGCCCCCGTGAACGCAGAAACGCAGCAGAATCTCCGCGAGCAGCTCGAGCGCCTCCAGGAGGCGCTGTCCACCCGCCAGAGCACGCTTCTCTTCGCCCATACGGGCGTGTCCTTCGTCGTCGCCTTCATCCTCGGAGGAGCGACGGCGAAGCTCTTCTTGGACTCGGCGAGGGCGCCGCACGTGGCGTGGCTGGGCCTGGCGGCGACGCTCGGGCTGGTCGTCTACGGGGTGATGCGCTACCGGCAGGGCCGCACGGTGCTGGCGGACGAGCTGGTGCGCTTCGAGACGATGATGGAGCTGCGGCACCGGCTGGGGCTCGACGATCCCAAGGCGTTGCTGCCCCGGTGAGCCCGGCCCGCAAGCCCGCGCGCAGCGGGAGACTGATCGTGCTGGAAGGCCTGGACGGCGCTGGTACCACCACGCAGGTGGAGCGGCTGGCGTCGGCCTTGCGCGCCGAGGGCCAGCCCGTGCTCACCACGCGCGAGCCCTCGGACGGGCCGGTGGGCGTGCTCATCCGCCAGGCGCTGACGGGCCGGGTGGTGTTGCCCGGAGCGCTGCCCGGAGGCGCGGGGCCGCTGGCGCCCGAGACGCTGGCGCTGCTGTACGCGGCGGACCGGACGGATCACCTGCGGGCCAAGGTGCTGCCGGCGCTGGAGGCGGGACAGGTGGTGCTGAGCGATCGCTCGGTGCTGTCGTCGCTGGCGTACCAGGGGGCGTCGCTGCCCATGGAGTGGGTGGAGTCCATCAACGCGCACGCGGTGCCGGCGGACCTGACGCTCTTCGTCGGGGTGTCCATCGAGGTGGCGGCGCGCAGGCGGGCGGCGCGGGGCGGGCCGGAGGAGCTCTTCGACGCGGAGGAGAAGCAGCGCCGCATCTCCCGGCAGTACGAGGCGGCCATTCGTCTGAGGGGCAAGCGCGAGCACGTGGTGCGCATCGACGGGGCTCAGCCGGTGGAGGCCGTGACGGCCGAGTGTCTGGCGCACGTGCGCAAACTGCTCGGACGCAAGCCCGGGCGCGCGGCGGAGAGGTAGAGTCCCCGGCCCCATGGAGCCCACCGGCGCGGCGGCGGTCATCATCGGCAACGAGGTCCTCACGGCGAAGGTGGTGGATGCCAATGGCCCCCACCTCATCAAGCGCCTGCGCGAGGTGGGCATTCCCCTGCGCACGCTGGAGCTCGTCCCGGACGAGGTGGACATCATCGTCGAGGCGGTGGCGCGGGCGCGGCTGCGCGCGAAGTACGTCTTCACCAGCGGGGGCATCGGTCCCACGCACGATGACGTGACGGTGCGGGCGGTGGCGCTGGCCATGGGGCGCAAGGTGGTGCGGCTGCCGGAGATGGTGGCGCTCATCCGCGAGAAGGCGGTGGACGCGCCCACGGCCGAGGCGATGCGCCTGGCCGACGCGCCCGAGGGCGCGGTGCTGCTGCCCCAGCCCGGGAGCTGGTACCCGGTGCTGACGGTGGGGGACGTGTTCATGCTGCCCGGGGTGCCGCAGCTCTTCCGCACGCAGCTGGAGGCGGTGCTGGCGCGGCTGAGCGGGACGCCGGTGCACCTGCGCGTGCTCTACCTCAACCTGGGGGAGAGCGCGGTGGCGGCGGTGCTGGACCGGGTGGCGCTGGACATGCCGCACGTGGCCATCGGCTCCTACCCCATGTTCGACCGCTCGCTGGACTACTCGGTGAAGGTGACGGTGGAGAGCGTGGAGAAGGACGCCGTGGAGGTGGCCGTGGCCCGCCTCCAGACGGGGCTGCCCTCGGGCTCGGTGGTCCGCACGGAATAGTCCAGTGTGAAGGACTTCTCCGGGAACGTGTGAAGCCCCTCACAGACACGGAGGCCGGGGACGCGCACTCTGGGTGGTGATGGCCCCAGTGCTTCGGAACTCCGGACTGGCGTGCCGTCATCAGAGGGGGGAAAAATGTCCGACACGTTGCGTCAGCATGGGGGGGCGGCTCTCCAGGCCGCCTCCAGGCAAGCAGAGGAAGCGATGCTCGCGGACTACGAACAACTGGCGGAGCTCTGGGCCCGGCAGGGCTTGCTGGTGCGAGCCATCGCCTTGTGCAAGGTGATCCTCCGGTTGGATCCGGCGCATGAGCCGGCGCGGCGGCTACTGGCGGAGCTCGATGCCCGGCGGCTGGATCCGCACGCGCCTCCGGGGCCTGCGGTGCCGAGGCCCCAGGCCCTGGACTCCGCCGCGGCGGTGGGTCCGGTGGGGGAGGGGCAGACCCGCGCCTCGCTGCTCTCGCGGGTGGGCACGCGGGAGCTGTTGTCGATGATGGAGACGCTGCAGCCGCGGGTCTTCCAGCCAGGGGAGAGCATCGTCGAGGAGGGGCAGCCGGGCAGCTCCATGTTCGCCATCGTCGAGGGGAGCGTGGAGGTGGTGCGGACGCTCAAGTCGGGGCGGCGGCGCACGGTGGCCTTCATGGGCGAGGGTGAGTTCTTCGGGGAGATGTCGCTGCTGGCCGGCACCCCGCGCTTCGCGACCGTCAGGGCCTTCGAGCGCACGGCGGTGTTGGAGCTGACGCGGGAGCAACTGGAGCTGCTCCTGCAGCGGCATCCCTCGGTGGAGGACGTGCTGCAGGGCTTCCACCGCGAGCGCCTGCTGGAGGACGTGCTGCGCGGCAACCCGCTCTTCCGCACCCTCACGCCCTCGCAGCGGGAGGCCCTGGCCCGGGACTTCCAGATCTGCAGCCGGCCGGCGGGGGCGCTGCTGATCGAGCAGGGGAAGGAAGTGGATGCCCTCTACCTGCTGCTGCGGGGGCGGTGCCAGGTGCTGCACCGTCACCCGGACGGGAGCCAGGTCCCCCTGCGCACGCTGGGGGAGGGGGACATGTTCGGGGAGATCGCCCTGATGCTCGGCCTGGCGGCCACGGCCACCGTGAGCGCGGAGACGCCCTGCATCCTGCTGCGGCTGGACTGGGGGAGCTGCGAGCGGCATCTCCTGTCCGATCCCGGCGTGTGCGAGGCGCTCTCGCGGCTGGGCAATGAGCGCCTGCTGAGCAGCGCCGGGCTGTACTGGGAGGCCCCGCTGCCGCCGGGGACCCCGCGGGCCTGAGGACCTGAGGCGTCCCGGCCGCCGCGTCAGGGAATCGGCCGCGCGGTGGCGGGCGCCTCGGGCTGCTCGAAGCGCCGGAAGAAGCTGTCCTGGTTCCAGCGCGGGCGCTCGGGCGCGTTGGCCACCCGCTGCGTGAGATCGGCCAACAGGCTCACGAAGCGGATGGCCCCCTCGCGGTTCACGGGCTGGGTCAGGTCATCGGCCGGCCCGTGGTAGCGCTGCTGGGTCCACTCCTTGAACAGGCGCTCCTCTTTCGAGCCCTTGCGGTAGCCGAACCGGAAGGACAGCGCCGGCACGCCCTTGCGGATGAAGCTGTACTGATCGCTGCGGATGAAGGCGTTCGCCTCGGGGTCGGGGTCGCGCATCACCTCGACACCCAGGCGTGAGGCGGTGGCCTCGAGCGGCGTGGCCAGCGAGGACTCCTCCATTCCGTAGACCACCAGGCGCTGGAGGGGAGTCAGCGGCAGGAACATGTCCAGGTTGAGGTCGGCCACCAGCCGGCCGCTGCCCTCGGGGGGACGCTCGGAGAACCAGCGCGAGCCCAGCAGCCCCTTCTCCTCGCCCGTCACGGCCACGAAGATCACCGTGCGGCGCGGTTGCACCTTCTTCTCCTGGAATTGCCGCGCCAGCTCCAGCAGCGCGGCCACGCCGGTGGCGTTGTCCATGACCCCGTTGTAGACGCGGTCCCCGTCCCCGTTGCGCACTCCCAGATGATCCAGGTGCGCCGAGAGCACCACGGTCTCACCGGCCAGCTTCGGATCGCCGCCCGGCAGGCGCCCCACCACGTTGACGGAGGTGAGCCGCGACCTCTCCAGCGCCACCTCACCGCGCATCGTCACGGGGAGGGGAAAGTGAGGCATGGGCTTGCCCGCGTCCGCCAGGGCCAGGAGCTCCTCGAGGCTGTGGCCGCTGCCCGCCAGCACCTTGTGGGCGGCCGCCGGGTTGAGGATGCTGAACAGCGGGACGTCTCCGAGATCCTGCAGCCCGGGCTCGTCGAGCATCATCACGGGCTGCTGCTTGCTCTCCACCACGCGCTCCCAGGGGACCTCCAGGGTGCGGGGATTGGGCAGCGCCACCACCCCCGCCACACCCGCGCGGGCATACGCCCTGGCGAGCTCCGCGGGGGTGCTGTAGTGGGCGGCCAGGTTGGCCGGTACGCCCCGCGGAATGCCGCCGACCACGATGACGATGATCTTGCCCTGGAGATCCTGGCCGGCCAGGTCGTCGTGTCCGGCCTCGGGGATGCTCAGGCCGTACCCGGCGAAGACGAGCCCGGCGTCCACGGCCCCGGAGCGGCTCGTGAAGGGGCTGAGGACCAGCTCCTGGTCGAGCACGAGCGGCTCCTCCTTGCCGTCGCGCACCAGGGCCATCCGGCTGCGCTCCTTCACCACCTGCCGGGAGACCAGGGGCACTTCCTGGAGGAAGCCCTGGCCCGCGCCGGGCTGGAGCCCCGCCCCGGCCAGCTGCGCCGCGACATACTCGGTGGCGCGGCGGTGGCCCGCGCTGCCCGTGTCGCGCCCCTCCATGCCGTCATGGGCGAGCACCTCGACGTGCGACCACCATCGTTGCGCGGCGGAGGGGGGCGCCTTGGCGAAGGCGAGCGAGGGAAGCAGCAGGAGGAGCCAGGAGCAGGTTCGCGGCAGGGACATGGCGCGGGAGGGGGCTACACGGAGTGCATCCATCGTGCAAGCGTACGCACGAGTCCCGGGAACATTGCGCACGGGCCCCGCCCGGTCTCCGCGAGCCTAGCTGCCGGTGCCCGGCGGGGCGTTGCCGTCCAGGCTCACGGGCGGCGTGCCACGCCGGAGCACGGAGTTGCGGTAGCCGTAGGCGAAGTAGAGGACGAGGCCGATGGCGAGCCAGATGCCGAAGCGCTTCCAGGCGTGCACGGGGAGGCCCTGCATGACGAAGAGGCAGGCGGCGGCGCCGGCCAGGGACACCGGCCACACGAAGGGCACCTTGAAGGGCCGGGGGCGGTGCGGATCCTTCAGGCGCAGCACGGGGACGCCCAGGCACACCAGCATGAAGGCGGACAGCGTGCCGATGTTGGTCAGGTCGTAGGTGGCGGCGTCATCGGCCACCAGCGAGCCGAGCGCCACCAGCACCCCCGTGGCGAGCGTGGTGATGTGGGGCGTGCGGTACTTGGGGTGGAGCTTCGCCGCCCAGGGGGGCAGCAGCCCGTCACGTGCCATGGCGTAGAAGATGCGCGGCTGGCCGTACTGGAAGACGAGCAGCACCGCGGCCATGGAGACGACGGCGCCCAGGGAGATGAGCCAGCTGAACTGCGTCAGCCCGGCCACGTTGAAGGCGTGGGCCAGCGGGTCCGAGGACTTGAGCTGCTGGTAGGGGATGAGGCCCGTCGCGACCGCTCCGACGATGACGTAGATGATGGTGCACACAGCCAGGCCGATGAGGATGCCGCGCGGCATGGTGCGCTGGGGATTCACCGTCTCCTCGGCGGCGGTGGAGATGGCGTCGAAGCCGATGTAGGCGAAGAACACGATGGCCGCCGCCTGGTGGATGCCGGGGAAGCCGTTGGGCGCGAAGGGCGTGTAGTTGGCCGGGTTGATGTGCATGGCACCCACCCCGATGAAGACGGCGAGCACCAGCAGCTTCACCACCACCATGATGTTGTTGACCCGGGTGCTCTCCTTCACCCCGATGACCAGCAGCCAGGTGATGGCCATCACGATGAGGAAGGCCGGCAGGTTGACCAGCACGGGGATGCCCAGCACCCGGGGGGCGGTGTCCAGCAGGCCGCGGATGGCGGGGTCGGAGCTCGCGTGCACGTTGTAGTAGCCGTGCGTGAGCCAGTCGGGGATGTGCACCCAGGGGGAGATGAGCGAGTTGAAGTACCCCGCCCAGGCGATGGCCACCGCCACGTTGCCCACCGCGTACTCGAGGATGAGATCCCACCCGATGATCCACGCGATCAGCTCTCCGAGCGTCGCGTAGGAGTAGGCGTAGGCGCTGCCGGCCTGGGGGATCATCGAGGCCAGCTCGGCGTAGCAGAGCGCCGCCAGGGCACACACCGCTCCGAGCAGCAGGAAGGACAGCACCAGGGCGGGGCCGGCGCCGTAGCGGACCACCTCTCCGGTGGGCAGCGTCTCGCCCGCGGCCGCGGTGCCGAGCGTGGAGAAGATGCCGGCGCCGATGACCGCGCCGATGGAGAGCATGACCAGATCGCCGGTGCCGAGCGCGCGCTTCAGGCCGCCGGAGGCCTCGGTGTCGTGGAGGAGGTCGGCGATCGGCTTGCGTTGGAAGAGGGAACGCATAGGGGAGAGGCCGATTAGCACGATCCCACCCGCCGGGTCTTCCCTTGTGCGTGCCGCGATGCGTTGGCTTCCCCGCCTGGAGGGGGGGAGAAGTCACCGGAGGGTGCTCATGGGACTTGTCCTCTGGCCAGGGTGCGGCTAACTCCGCGTTCCGCGAGACTTTTTCGGAGGAAGGACGGCAGTCATGCAGGTCGTCAGTGTGAAGAAGGCGCTGGATGGTTCGATCGCACCGGACTCGAAGGTCGAGGTGCGCGGCTGGGTGCGCACCCGTCGTGACTCGAAGGCGGGCATCAGCTTCGTCAACGTCACCGATGGCTCGACGTTCGATCCCATCCAGGTGGTCGCGCCCAATACGCTGCCCAACTACGAGAAGGAGGTGCTGCACCTGACCGCGGGCAGCTCCGTGGTGTGCCGGGGCACGCTCGTGAAGTCGCAGGGCAAGGGCCAGTCGTTCGAGGTGCAGGCCGAGGAGGTGAAGGTGCTCGGCTTCGTGGACGACCCGGACACCTACCCCATCCAGCCCAAGCAGCACACGCTGGAGTTCCTGCGCGAGGTGGCCCACCTGCGGCCGCGCACCAACACGTTCGGCGCCATCACCCGCGTGCGCCACGTGGCGGCGCAGGCCGTCCACCGCTTCTTCCACGAGGAGGGCTTCTTCTGGGTGAACACGCCGATCATCACCGCCAGCGACGCCGAGGGCGCCGGGCAGATGTTCCGCGTGTCCACGCTGGACGCGATGAACCCGCCGCGCACGGACGCGGGGAAGATCGACTGGGGCAAGGACTTCTTCGGCAAGGAGGCCTACCTCACCGTCTCCGGCCAGCTCAACGTGGAGGCGTACTGCCTGGCGCTCTCGAAGGTGTACACCTTCGGTCCCACGTTCCGCGCGGAGAACTCGAACACCACCCGGCACCTGGCCGAGTTCTGGATGATCGAGCCGGAGATCGCCTTCGCGGACCTCAACGAGGACGCCAACCTGGCCGAGCGCTTCCTCAAGTACGTCTTCAAGGCGGTGCTGGCCGAGTGCGGCCCCGACATGAAGTTCTTCGAGGAGCGCCAGCAGAAGGGCGTCATCGAGCGGATGGAGAAGTTCATCAACTCGAGCTTCGAGCGGATTGATTACACGGACGCGATCGAGATTCTCAAGAAGGCGAAGAAGAAGTTCGACTACGCGCCGGAGTGGGGGAACGATCTGCAGACGGAGCACGAGCGCTACCTGACGGAGGAGCACGTGGGCCGGCCGGTGGTGGTGATGAACTACCCGGAGAAGATCAAGGCGTTCTACATGCGCCTGAACGAGGACGGGCGCACGGTGGCGGCGATGGACGTGCTGGCGCCGGGAATCGGGGAGATCATCGGCGGCAGCCAGCGCGAGGAGCGGCTGGACATGCTGGACAAGCGCATGGTGCAGTTCGGCCTCAAGCCCGAGCACTACCAGTGGTACCGGGACCTGAGGCGCTACGGCACGGTGCCGCACGCGGGCTTCGGACTCGGGTTCGAGCGGCTGATCGTCTACATGTGCGGCCTGCAGAACATCCGCGACGCCATCCCGTACCCGCGCGTGCCGGGCTCGGCGCAGTTCTGAGCGGCCGTTCGCCCCACACCCAGCATCCCCATCCAGAATCCCTCCTCAGCATCCCTCCCTCTCCCCTCGGGAGAGGGTCGGGGTGAGGGTGCCCGAGCCCGTGCTTCAACCCGTGGCCCGCGCTGTGGACAGGAGGTTCAACCCGAGTTCACCCGACACCCTCACCCCGTCCCTCTCCCGGGGGGCGAGGGGAAATGGCCACGGCCAGTGCATGTTCCCACGGGCGAACCTTCGCGGATTCAGCGTCCGGGCAGTGGCGCGAGGTTCGGCTGGGGCGCGCCGAACACGCGCCAGGTGAACTGCTCACCGCCCGCGGAGTGGTTGGGCATGTGGCAGTGGACGATGAAGTCCCCAGCCTCCGTGGGAAAGTCTCCCGTCCCCGCGGTGGTGAGGGTGAGGCCACTCCCCGGGCTCAGCAAATGGGGCGCCTCGAAAGGAGAAGCGGGGGCCTGTCTCGCCCGCTCACCCCGGCGCCACCCGTGCAGGTGGTGCACGTGGAACTCCGCGCTCCCCGCGTGCACCACGCGCAGCTTGATGGGCTCGCCCAGGTACGAGCGGAGCTGCAGCGGCGCCGCCACCCGCTTGGGTGCCGCGGGGCGTTCGTCCTCGTCCTCGTGGGACTCCTCGCGCTCGAAGTAGGGCTGGCTGCGGTAGTTGATGCCGAAGGCGCCGGGCCGGAAGGGGCCCGCCATCTCGTCCTGCAAGGGCAGGGGCTTGCCTCGGGCGGAGCGCACGTCCGCCACCTCCGGCGGGCCCATGGCGTGGTACACGAGCGCCATCTCCCGGAAGTCCTGGCCCGTGGGCACGTCGATGAGCGCCTCCCAGCCACTGCCGTCGCGCAGCGGCTCGCCCGTCGCGGTGCTGCGGTACACGGAGCCCACCGGCTCAACCAGCAGGGCCCCGAAGAGCCCTCGCGCCTCCCGCTCGCCACCGTCCCCCGAGTCGTGCAGGAGGTAGGCGCCCTCCGCCTCCGGCGTCTCCGGCAGCGACAGGACGTACGTGAGGCTCTGTCCGGGTGCGACGGACGTACCGGGGACGAAGCCTCCCTCCTGGCCAGCGCCCCTCACGGTGGCGCGCAGGCCCTCGATGCGCAGGGCCGCGGGCTCCGTGGCCAGCCGGTTGGTGAAGCGGAGCACGAGGCACTCACCGGCATTGGCGCGCAGCACCAGCGGCTCGGGCACGTGCTTCCGCTCCTGGAGCGCCGGCAGGTGCTCCTCGAGGACGTACATGAGCCCCCGGGGAACATGGTCCCCGTGTTGATTGAGCGGGATGTCCACGGAGGTGGCCGCCACCGCGTACGTCCTCACGCGGGCCCCGGGAGCACAGCCGCCCTCGCTCTCGGAGAGGCCAGACACGCCAGGCGCGGGGCGCCGTCCATCCGACTTCCAGGCACAGGCGGCTCCCAACATGACCAGCAGCGCGAGCGGTGACGCGACGGCACGCGCGCCGGACACGGCGGGCCTCGAGCGGCGGCGCAGCAGCAGCAGCGCCAGGGGGAAGACGGGCACCTGGAGCACCAGCGCATCCCGCACTCCGGCCCACGCGGCCTCCGTCAGCGAGGGCTCCTCGGGAGTGGCGGAGACGTCCGGAGCGACCGCCGCGCAGAGGAAGCGGCCCTCGTCCCCCACGTCCTGGGCCGTCGCGGACACGGGCTGGCCCTCGGGCGCCGCCGGAGGGGGCGTGCGCGCGAGCTGGCTCTGGAGGAGGCCACGGCCGGTGGCCACGGGCACCAGCAGCAGCAGGAAGCACAAGGACAGCGTGGCGGCCGACTCCACCGTCGTCCTGGCCTGGCCTCCGCGCCGGGCGAGCCAGTGCGCGCAGCCCACCGCCGCCAGCCCCACGGGCAACAGGAGCGCCGCGTCCCAGGCGAGCCGGGAGAGCAACGCCTCCGCGCGTGGGCCGAAGCCTCCCGACAGAAGCCACAGCAGTCCCACCTCCCAGCCCATCAGGCCGAGCGTGAGGAGGACGGCGAGCCCCCAGCCTTTGCGTGCCATGCTCACTCCGCGGTCCGCAGGTTCACGAGGTAGCTGATGAGATCCGCCATCTCCTGCGGGGACAGCGTCTCGCCATACAGGGGCATGGTGCTGGTCTGGGCACAGGGCCCCTGTCCGGCGCACTCGGGGGCGATGAAGGCGCCCGGGTTGAGCAGGGACTCATAGGCGTACTGCGCCGCGCTCATGCCCGCGACACGCGTGGCGCCCACCCGCGAGAAGTTGGCCAGCACGGGGCCGATGCGGCGCTCCCTCGGCTCCGCGGGATTGCCATGACAGGAGATGCAGGCGAGCCGTCCGTGGAACAGGGCCGAGCCCGCGTCGGCATTGCCCGGGGGCAGCGCCTCCACGCGCCGGGGCCAGCCAGGAGGGCCCTCGCTGGCACTCCGGGGACGCCGGGTGGAGAGCAGGGCGGCGCGCTCCGTGCCGCGCTCCCACTCCAGGCGCAGGGCGGAGGTGGTGGGCGGGACGTCGAAGCCCAGCGTCACGGACAGCACCTCCGAGGGCCGCACGGTGAACGTGGCGGAGCCCCCCATCGAGGCGCGCCACTGCGTGCCCGTCGTGGTGTCGGTGAGCAGCAGCTCTCCCGCGGTGAAGCCGCTCGGGAGGCTCCGAGGGTTGAAGACGGTGAGTTCCACGGCGAGGCGGCGCTGTCCGGGCGCCGGTGCTCCGGGCACGGCGGGCAGGGTCGCCGTGTCCCCATGGTCCGTCGGCTCGTGCAGCCAGACGGCTCGCTCCAAGCGCAGCCGGAGCCCGCTCAGCTCGGCTTCCCTCCGGGACTGGACAGTCCAGGTCTGGAGCGCGAGCACGCCTCCGGCGAGCGTGGCCAGCAGCGCGAGCCCGCACGCCACCCACCTCGTGCCGGTGCGGCCGTGCTGCCGGGCGTTGCTCTCCGAGGTTGGATGCATGGTGGCCCCGCGTGGCTACGGCTCGTCCGCGCCCGGTGCGGAAACGGGGACGGTGAGGTGGACGGTGCCCGCCTTCTCGAAGTGCAGGGTGAGGGGAAGGCTCGTGGGCGAGGACTCGACGGCGTACAGCATGAGGTGCTTGCCCCCTGGCGCCAGCTCGACGCGGCCCTTCGCTGGCACCGCGAAGCCCTCGGGCCGCGGGTGCATCTGCAGCAGCTCTCCCTGTGCGATGACCTCGTGCAGCTCCACCCGCCCGGCGGTGCTGGACTCGGCGCCGACGAGCCGATCCTCCCGCCCGCTCGTATTCACCAGCGTGAGGTAGACGGCCCCGACGCGAGCCGGTGTCAGCCGCGCGCGGGCCTTCTCCACCCGGACCCCGGCCACGGGCGCTCCGTCCTCCTCCAGGAGGCGCTCGACCTCCTGCTGCAGCCGCTCGACGGACACGGTGTAGGGCATGCGCGCGCGCAACGCACCCGCCTTGTCCACGAGGAAGAAGGCCCCGGTGTGATCGACGGTGTAGGGCAGCTCTCCGGTGGTGAAGGGGTGCTCGCGGTAGCGCGCGGCGTCCGGGTAGCGGCGGTTGGCGGTGACGCGCCAGGCGGACAACATCGGCGCGAGGGCCTCCGCGTCCAGGCGCAGGCCCGTGAAACGCGGGTTGAAGGCATGCACGTACGCCTCGAGCTGTTGCGCACTGTCGCGCTCGGGGTCCACGGAGACGAAGACGACCTCCACGTCCCGCGCGGCCTCGCCCAGCCGGCCATGGAGCCGCTGGAGCTGGGAGAGGGTGGTGGGGCACACGTCCGGGCAGGCCGTGTAGCCGAAGGACAGCAGCACCACCTTGCCCCGTTGCTCGCTCAGCCGGAACACTCCGCCCGAGGCGAGGGGCGCTTCCAGGGCCGGAGCGGGTTGCACGGGCACCACCGCGAAGTCCTCGCCCCGCTCCTTGCGGCACCCGGCCGCGAGCAGCACGAGGGCCAGCGCGGGCATCAGCCGCCGAGCCCATCCCTTCACCCCGTGGACTGTTCGTCCTCCCATGTCGCTCCTCTCCCGCCGGGCAGCAGCCAAGGGGCTGAGTTAAGGGGGCGGGGCCCTGGTGGCGAGGTGCCCCGGAGGACGAGGCTCCTGTCGGATTTCGCGCGAAGGCGGCTCAGCTGTACGTCGGGGAGTCCTTCTCGGCCGAGGCGGGGCTCAACGGAAGGCTGAAGCAGAACGTGGAGCCCTCGCCCGGGTGGCTCTCCAGCCAGATGCGGCCCCCATGCGCCTCGATGATGATCGAACCGCTGGCGCTCCAGCTTCGGCGGCCCCGGCGCCATCCTCACGGCCGCGAACAGGTGCTCCACCAGCCGGGAGATGCGCCGCGTGTTCCTCGCGATGATGTGGAGCCCCTTCTGCTGGCGCGGTGTGAGCACCTCCAGGTTGAGCAGCAGCTCCGCCCACGTCTGGATGGACGTCACCGGCGTCTTCAGCTCGTGGGCCGCCGCCGACATGAACTCCTCGCGCAGCCGCAGGGCCGCGCGCAGCTCCTGGAACAGGCGGGCCTTCTCGATGGCCACCGCGAACAGCCGGCCTACCATGGTGTGGAACTCCAGCGCTCGCGAGGAGACGGGCCGGGGTGCATGGGTGAAGTAGGACATGACGCCGACCAGCCGCTCGTGCGAGTGCAGCGGCACCGCCACCATGCCCCGGTAGCCGCCCTCCCGCGCCAGCCACCCGGAGCGCGTGGGAGCTCCGCCCTCCAGCACGTCCTCGACGACCTGGATGCGCTCCTCCCGGGCCGCCTTCGCGGTGAGCAGGGGCGCGTTGAATGGCACCCGGCGCAGCCCTTCCGCCGCCGCCGCCGTCAGCTGATGCGAGCTGAGCAGCGACAACTCCTGGCGCTCCACATCCGCCAGCCAGAGCCCGATGCCATCGGCGCCCAGGCCATGGAGGCTCTGCTCGATGACCACGCGGGCGATCCGCTCCAGCTCCACCTCGCTGACGAGCGCCTGGCCGATGCGCGCCAGCGCCAGCTCCCGCTCGAACATCCTCGCCAGCTCCTCCTCCTCGCGCCGGCGCCGGGTGATGTCGCGCACCACCACCTCTCCGAAGATGAGCTGCCCGGACACGTCCCGCACCGGAGCGCCGTGCACGCTGAGC
The DNA here is from genome assembly GCF_042230915.1 of Archangium gephyra. GTDB lineage: Bacteria > Myxococcota > Myxococcia > Myxococcales > Myxococcaceae > Archangium > Archangium gephyra_B. The sequence continues at coordinate 5,420,037 of NZ_CP102578.1, forward strand.
AGGCGCTCCTTTCCATTCTGGCCGCGCAGGAGCACCTCCACGTCCGTGAACGTCTCGCCAGCCAGGGCGCGGCGGATGGGCAGCTCCTCCGGCTCCATGGGGCGTCCGTCCGGATGCCGCATGTCCTGGAGCAGCACGGCGCCCGCGGGCGAGCCCCCCAGCGCCGAGCGTTCCCCGAGCCCGAGCAGCCGCAGGCCCGCGGGGTTGGCGTCCACCAGGCGTCCATCCGGACCGGTGAGGAAGATGGCATCCGGCACGCTGGCGATGATGGCGGCGAGCTGCTGGGCCTGGTGCTCGGCCTGGGCGCGCAGGGCATCCACCTCCACCTGGCGCTGGCTGAGGTGGGCCGCCATCTCGTTGAAGGCGGTGCCGAGCTCCTCCAGCTCATCGCCCGTGGAGATGTGGACGCGCCGGTGCATCTCTCCGCGCCCCAGCGCCTGCGAGGCGCCCTGCAGCTGCCGCACCGGCCGCGTGTAGAAGCGCGCCAGCACGGCCGCCAGGAGGATGTTGAGCAGCAGGATGCCGGTGAAGGCCGCGAGCCTCGTGCGTGCCCGCTCGTAGAGCGGCGCCATGGCGATGTCGGAGGGGATCGTCACGCCCACCGCCCAGGGGTAGCGGGGCACCTGGACGAAGGCGCCCAGCCGCTCGTCACCCTGGAGCGGACTGGTGAAGAGGGCCAGCCGCGAGGGCGTCCCGTGCAGTGCCGCCTGGAGGGGCTCGAAGCGGGCGTAGGCGTTGCTCTCCTCGAAGGAGAGCTCGGGCTTGCCGGTGTGGAAGGCCAGCCGGCCGTTGTGGTCGGCCAGGAAGAGATCCTGCCCCGGCTGGAAGCGCGCGGCCGCGTAGCGCTGCTCCAGCAGATCCGTCCGCAGCACCACGTTGAAGACCGCGATCGGCTGCCCGTCTGGCCCCCGGATGGGCGTGCTCACCAGCAGGCCCGTGCGGATGGGCCGCCGCAGCTCGAGCACCTCGGAGATGACCGGGGCGTTGGTGGCCATCACCTTCTGGAAGTAGGGACGATCTCCAATCCAGAGCCGGGGCTCGTTGGGGACGGTGGGGTTGCTCCAGCCGCGGTTGAGGCCGGTGGCATCGAAGACGGCGACGGAGTCATAGAGCGGGCTCTGGGCGGCCAGCTCCTTCAGGTGCGCGTCCAACTGGGGCGTGTCCAGGGTTCGCAGCAGCGGATCCTTGGACACCGCCCAGCCAAAGCTGATGGCCGCATCCAATGTCTCGGAGGCCTGCCCCGCCACGGCCTGGGCCGTCATGAATTGGACGTGGACGATGTCCTCCCGCGTCCTCTCCAGGTCGGACAGCAGGTCCACGAGCAGCAACCCCAGCACCGGCAAGAGCACGATGATGAACGCAACCAGGAGCTTGGCGTGGATCCGCAGGTGAAGCATGTCCGCTCTGGTGCGCCGACGTCCTTGCGAGAGAGGTTGATTCTCAGGGTTTGAGCAAGGTGTGGCTCCGTCCCTCCGCTGTCCACTCCCCTGGGACGTGGGATGTGTTCCTTCCGAGAACAAGCGAAGGGGACGCGGACCTGGGCGCCACCCTGGCTGCAAACTTCCGGCGGGGACGCGGAGTACGCTGCGCCGCTCTACAGGAGAGGTGGCATGGAACAGTCGCGAAGGAATGCGGGTATGGCGCTCGTCCTGACGAGCCTGGTGATGGGTTGCCCCGGGCCCGACCCCTCCGATGAAGGCACGTATGTGTATGACGGATACGGGACGATCGAGAGGGATCCGGCGTGCAAGCTCACGGGGAATCTCCAGCTCTCGTTGGGCGAAGGGGATGGGACGGACTTCACCCCGCTGGCGCCGGGCCAGGAGCCGGTCGTCTACCACGGGCCGCAAGGGGGCTCGCACCTGATCCTCGGCGTGTCGGTGGCCAACCCGGCCACGGAGTTTCCCGGACTGCAGGTGCAGTTCCTGCTCCAGCGTCAGCGCTGCACCACGGCCGAAAGCTGTCTGCCTCCCGAGACGATGGGACGCGATGAGCGGCTGGTGAACGACCCGCAGCGCTTCCTGCCCCAGGAAGGCGGTGCCGTGAGCGTCTCGGGCATCCTCGTCCTCCTGGGGGATTGGGATCCGGCCCAGAGCCGCCGCATCCAGGTCCAGGCGCTGGACCGCTGCGGGCGGGCCGGTGTCGCGTCGCTGGAGCTGGGCCCCCCGGGCTCCTGGCCCTGAGCCCGGGGCGGGCGCTCGTGGACGGCGTCAGGCGGAGAGCGTGGCCGGACCGGGCACCACCTCGCGACGCTTCCAGAGGAAATAGACGGCCGGGTAGACGAGCAGCTCCAGCAGGAAGCTGGTGGCCAGGCCGCCCACCATGGGCGCGGCAATGCGCTTCATCACGTCCGCGCCCGTTCCGGTGGACCACATGATGGGGAGCAGGCCCAGCATCGCCGCCAGCACCGTCATCGCCTTGGGCCGTACGCGCTTCACGGCCCCGTGGATGATGGCCTCCACCAGATCGCCCTCGGTGCGCAGCATTCCGCGCTGCTTCGCCTCGTCGTGGGACAGGTCGAGGAAGAGCAGCATGAAGGCACCGGTCTCGGCGTCCAGGCCCATCAGGGCAATCATCCCCACCCACACCGCGATGGAGACGTTGTAGTCGAGCGCCCAGAGCAGCCACACCGCGCCGATGGCGGAGAAGGGCACCGCCAGCATCACGAGGCCCGCCTTGAAGGCCGACTTCGTGTTCATGTACAGCAGCCCGAAGATGAGCACGAGCGTGAGCGGGATGACGAGCTTCAGCCGCTCCCGGACGCGCAGCATGTTCTCGTACTGCCCGCTCCACGTCATGGAGTAGCCGGGGGGCACCTTCACGCTCGCGGCCACGGCCTGCTTGGCGCGGTCCACGAAGCCGCCCACGTCGTACTTGGACGTATCGAAGTCCACGTAGACGTAGCCGGTGAGCATGCCGTTCTCGTTGCGGATCATCGAGGGGCCATGGGCGAGCACCACGTCCGCGATGGCCTCCATGGGAATCTGGCCCTTGCCGTCCGGGAGGGGCAGCAGCACGCGCTTGAGCGACTGGAGATCCTCGCGGTAGTCCCGCGCGTAGCGCACGTTGATGCCGTAGCGCTCGCGGCCCTCCACGGTGGTGGACTGGTTGTCGCCTCCCACCGCCGTCATCACCATCATGTTCGCGTCGTCCACGCTCAGGCCGTAGCGGGCGAGCTCGTCACGCTTGAGGACGAAGTCGAGGAAATAGCCGCCCGCCACGCGCTCGGCGAAGGCGCTGCGGGTGCCCTCCACCTTCGCCACCGCGGCCTCCGTCTCGCGGGCGATGCGCTCCACGGTGGCCAGGTCCGCGCCCATGATCTTGATGCCCACCGGCGTGCGGATACCGGTGGACAGCATGTCCAGCCGCCCCTTGATGGGCATGGTCCAGGCGTTGGAGATGCCCGGCAGCTGGAGCGCGGCGTTCATCTTCGACTCCAGCTCGGCCTGGGTGATGCGGTCGCGCCAGAAGGGACGCAGCATGCCCTTCAGCCACTCGGGAGCCCAGCCGCTGTACCAGCGCGGCACCTCGCGCCACTGGGACTCGGGGCGCAGCAGCACCGTCGTCTCCATCATGGTGAAGGGGGCTGGATCAGTGGAGGTGTTGGCGCGGCCGGCCTTGCCGAAGACCCGCTCCACCTCGGGGAACTGCATGAGCAGCTTGTCCTGCACCTGCAGCACGCGCTGCGCCTCGGCCACGGACATGCCGGGCTCCACCGCCGAGGGCATGTAGAGGAGGGTGCCCTCGTTGAGCGGAGGCATGAACTCGCTGCCCAGGTGCAGGTACACGGGGATGGTGGTGGCCACCAGCAGCGCGCTCACCGCCAGGGTGGCCTTGGCGTGACGCACGACGAAGCGGCAGGGGCCCTCGTAGAGCCGGTGCATCAGCCGGCTGATGGGGTGCCGCTCCTCCGAGTAGTACTTGCCCACGAGTGCGTGCGTCGCCACCGACGCCAGGAACTTCGGGCGGAAGTGGAAGGGCTCCACGCGCGCGAAGAGCATCCGCATGGCGGGGTCCAGCGTGATGGCCAGCAGCGCGGCGATGGCCATGGCGAGGTTCTTCGAATACGCCAGCGGGCGGAAGAGGCGGCCCTCCTGGTCCACCAGCGTGAAGATGGGCATGAAGGCCACGGCGATGACGAGCAGGCTGAAGAAGACGCCCGGCCCCACCTCCATCAGCGCCTCCAGCCGCACTTGGTGGAAGTCGCCCTTCTTCCCGTCCTTTATCCAGTGGTGGATCTTGTTGTACGCGTTCTCCACCTCGACGATGGCGCCGTCCACGAGCACGCCGATGGAGATGGCGATGCCCGCCAGCGACATGAGGTTGGCGTTCAGCCCCATCGCGTACATGGGGATGAAGGCCAGCGCCACCGACACCGGAATGGTGACGATGGGCACGATGGCGGACGGCACGTGCCACAGGAAGATGAGGATGATGAGGGAGACGATGATGATCTCCTCCACCAGCTTGTGCGTCACCGTGTCGATGGCGCGCTCGATGAGATCCGAGCGATCGTAGGTGGTGACGACCTCCACGCCCTCGGGCAGCGAGGGCTTCAGCTCCTCGAGCTTCGTCTTGATGCGCTCGATGACGTTGAGGGCGTTCTCCCCCTGGCGCATGACGACGATGCCGCCCACCACGTCTCCCTCGCCATCCAGGTCGGCCACGCCCCGGCGCAGTTCCGGGCCCAGCGTCACGCTGGCCACGTCCTTGATGGTGACGGGCGTGCCCCCCTGCGCCTTGAGGACGAGCTTCTCGATGTCCTCCACGCTCTTCACGTAGCCCCGGCCGCGGACCATGTACTCGCGCCCGGCCACCTCCACCAGCCGTCCCCCCACGTCGTTGTTGCCCTGGCGCACCGCGCGCACCACCGCGTCCAGCGACAGCCCGTAGCTGGCCAGCGTGTTGGGGTTGACCGTCACCTGGTACTGGCGCACCTGGCCGCCCACCGTCGCCACCTCGGAGACGCCCGGCACGCTCTGCAGGGCGTAGCGCAGGAACCAGTCCTGGTAGGAGCGCAGCTCGTCCAGCCGGTGCTTGCCGCTCTTGTCCACCAGCGCGTACTGGAACACCCACCCCACGCTGGTGGCGTCCGGGCCCAGCTCCACCTTCACGTCCGAGGGCAGCTGGGGGGTGATCTTCGACAGGTACTCGAGCACCCGCGTGCGCGCCCAGTACATGTCCGTGCCGTCCTCGAAGATGACGTACACGTAGCTGAAGCCGAAGTCGCTGAAGCCGCGCACCGCCTTCACCTTCGGGGCGCCCAGCAGCGCGGTGGTGATGGGGTAGGTGACCTGGTCCTCGATGATGTCGGGGCTGCGATCCCACCGGCCGTAGACGATGACCTGGGTGTCGGACAGGTCCGGCAGCGCGTCCAGCGGGGTGTTCCGCATGGTCCACGACGCGAAGATGAGCGCCACCACGGTGGCCGCGATGACCAGGTACTTGTTCTCCGCCGAGAAGCGGATGATGGCTCGGATCATGGGCTCAGTGACCTCCGTGGCCGGAGGCGGCGGGGGGCTCCGGGGGCGGAGCGGAGGGCGCGGACGCCGGGGCACTCCCCGAGGAGGAGGCCGCCAGCGCCGCCAGCGAGGCGCGCAGGCGCGATTCGGAGTCGACGAGGAAGTTGGCGCCGGTGACGACCTGCTCGCCTGCCTTCAGGCCCGATGTCACCTCCACGCTCTTTCCATCCGACTCGCCCAGGCGCACCTCGCGGGGCTGGAAGCGGCCCTCGCCGAGCGCCACGAAGACGACCTGGGTGGTGCCGGTGGGGACGACCGCGTCGGAGGGGATCTTCAGTCCCTCGCGCGCCGTGCCCCGGAGCACCACCTCGCCGAACATCTCCGGGCGCAGGTCGCCATCGGGGTTGGGGAACTCCAGGCGCACCTTCACCGTCCGCGTGGCCGGATCGAGCACTGGATCCAGGAAGGCCACCTTCCCGGCGAAGACGCGGTGGGGGAAGGCCTTGAGCTGGAGCGTGGCGGTCATGCCCACCTTCACGTGGCGCAGCTCGCTCTCGTACACGTCGGCGAGCACCCAGACGCGCGACAGGTCGACGATCTCATAGGGCGTGGCGCCGACCTCCAGGCGCGCGCCCTCCACGACGTCCTTCTTGGTGATGACCCCGGAGATGGGCGACACCAGGGTGAGGGAGCGGGTGGCCTCGCCCGTCTCGGCGAGCCGCTCGAGGGTGGCCGCTGGCACGTCCCACAACTGCAGCTTGCGCCGGGCCGCCGCGACCAGGGCGTCGCCGTCCGCGGACATCCCTCCGGTCTGGCCCAGGGCCTGACGGGTGCGCAGGGCCAGCAGGTACTCCTCCTGGGCCGCGAGCAGCTCGGGGCTGTAGACGGAGAAGAGCGGCTCCCCGCGCTGCACCGGCTTGCCCGTGAAGTCCGCGTACACGCGCTCGACGAAGGCGGGCACCTTCAGGGTGACGCGGCGCACGCGGGTCTCGTCCATGGCCACGCGGCCGTTGGTCCGCCACGTTCCCCCCACCTTGCCCTCCGTCACCGGCGCGGTGCGCAGGCCGATGAGCTGCTGGCGCGAGGGGTCGATGGTGACCGGGGCCAGTCCCTCCACCGCGGGCGTGCCCGGATCGCCGGGAGCCGCCGAGGTGGGCGTCATCGGCACCAGATCCATGCCGCAGATGGGGCACTTGCCCGGTTGGTCCTGCACGACGCTCGGGTGCATCGGGCACTGGTACTTCGTGGCCGCGGGCTCGGAGGCGGCCGGAGTGGTGGCCGCGGTGGCTGGGGCGTGGGCCTCGTGCGCCTCGTCCCTATGCGCCAGCAGGTGCACGGCGCCGCCGCCGAGGACCGCGCTGGCCAGTGCCGTCGCGGCGAGCGCGGCGGCTCCGAAGTGGCGGCGCGAGGGAGGCGGCGAGGGAGGGAGTGGGGGAGTCTCGAGAGACATGGTTTCTCCAGGGCTACATCCCTGACATGGAGGAAGAGGAGGCGGGGGCGGCACCCGGCGAGCCACCCGCTGGGGAAGCGCCGCGCGCGGGAGCGGACGGGGTGCCACCGGTGCCGGGCATGCTCCCCGCGCTCTGGGCGGTGCCGCCCATGGAGGCCACGGGCTCCAGGCTCACCTCGGCCTGGGCGATGGCGAGGCGCTGCGCGTCGGCGAGCGTGCGCAGGTAGTCCTCCTCGTCGCGGATGATGCCGGTGTTGGCCTCCAGCACCGAGGCGAACGAGGCGCGTCCGACGCGGTACTGCGTCAGGGTGCTCTCGGCCGTCGCCGCCGACTGCATCAGGAGGCCCTCGCGGTAGATGGCCGCGGTGTCGCGCAGCGCGGCCAGGGCGATGAGGCGCTCCTGCACCCGCAGGCGCAGCACCTGCTCCAGGGCCTCCGCCGCATGGGCCGTGGCCTCGGCCTGGGCGCTGCTCTCGGCCACCACGCGCTTCTGTTTGCTCCCGGAGAAGATGGGCAGGTTGACGCCGACGTTGGCCTGCCACATGGGAGGGAAGTCCCCGCCCCGGGGCATCACCCCCGCGCTCACGGTGAAGTCGGGCAGGCGTTCCCGGCGAGCCAACGCCACCTGCTGTCCGGCCTGTGCCACCAGCGCGCGCTGCTCGGCCAGCTCGGGGCTGCGCTCGAGCGCGTCCCTCGTCGCGGCTTCGGTATCACCGAGCTCGGGCACGCCCAGGTCGCGCACGCGCGTGGTGGTGGGCAGGGGCGCCTCCAGGGGCCGGCCGCTCAGCCGGTTCAGGGTCCGCACGCGGGTGTTCTCCTCGGCGCGCAGGGCGAGCTGACGCTGGCGCAGCCGGTTGAGCTCGAGCTGGGCACGCAGCAGGTCCGACTGGGCCCCCTCGCCGGTCTCGTAGCGGATGCGGGCCATGTCGGCGGACTGCTTCCAGAGCGCCTGCAGCCGGTCCAGAAGGACGAGCCGCTCGCGCACCAGCAACAGGTCCAGGTAGCCCCGGCGCACCTCGGCCTCGATGGACAGCCGCGTGCGCGCCACCTGCGCCGACGTGGCCTTGGCGCCGAGCTGGGCCACCTCGGTGCGCAGCTCGCGCTTGCCCGGGAAGGGCAGGGCCTGGGAGGCCATGATGCTGAAGTAGCTGCCCTCCATCTCGCCAATCATCAGGCCGTTGAAACCGTCGTTCTGGATGCCCAGCTGCAGCACCGGGTCCGGCAGGGCACCGGCCTGGGGGACACGCTGCAGGGCCGCCCGCACCTGGGCCTCGGCCTGGCGCAGCTCCGGGCGCGTCTCGAGGGCCTCCGCGAGCAGCTGCGTCAGCGCCGGATCCGCTGGCGGCACGGGCGCGGAGGCGGCTTGCGTGGAGGGCGTGCGGGTGTCCTCCTGCGCGAACGCCGCCAGGGGCGAGAGCAGCGCCAGCACGAGGGCGAAGGATCCTCCGCGGTGGCGTCGGCCGCCCGAGGTGGAGCCTGGCTGGGAAGAGTCGTGGGAGGGTTGCACGGCGATGGGGTTGTGCACGGTATGTGCCACGGGGCGTGTCCCGCCCGGACGAGCCGGCCCCTCGGGCGTGGCGTGCTCCAGGCTCGGAGAACGCGGCGCGACAGGAGCCGGGGATGTCACGGTGTAACCCGGCGAATCACATCCGCCCCGGGGAAACGTGTGCCTACGCTGGGGAGGGCAGGTGGCACCCGGCTTGCGTACTAATGACGGATGGAGGAGCGCTCATCCATGCAGGTCCCCTCAGGCACCGCCCGGCGTCTCAGCCTGGCCCTCGCCGCCCTGGTCTCCCTCTTCGTGGTGTCCTCCGTGCTGGTGCTCGTGCACATGCGGGAGATTCATTCCCGCATGGTCGAGATGCAGGCGCGGCAGCATGCCGTCCGCTCGGCGCTCGAGGTGGCCAGTGCCATCCGCGACACCTATGCCCACCAGGCTCACACCCTCATCCTGGGCAATGACAGCCACCTGCACTTCTACGAGACGGCTGCCCGCCGGGTGACCCGGCTGACGGAGGAGATGAAGGCGCAGGCCCTCGGGCCCGAGGAGCGGGCCTGGGTGGAGGACATCGAACGGGCACAGGGCTCGCTGGACACGCTCTTCCGCGAAGCGCTGTTGCCCGCGGTGCTGGCGGGACGGCAGGAGGACATGGAGCGCGAGCATGGCCGGGCGCTGGGGCTCGTGTCGCAGATGGAGGAGCGCACGGACCGGCTGGTGAGCCACTTCAACCGCTCGGTGGACGCGGCCGAGGCGCGCGTGGCCGAGCTCCAAAGCTCCGCCTTCCAGTGGACGCTGTTCTTCCTGGTAGGCGCGCCGCTGCTGGCCATCGGGGTGGGCCTCTACATCGTGCGCTCGGTGGCCCGGCCCGTGGCGCGGCTGCGCGAGGGCGCGGCGCGGCTGGCCGCGGGAGACATGCACGCGCGCATCGACATCGCGGCCCCCGACGAGTTCGGCGAGCTGGCCCGCCAGTTCAACGCCATGACGGCGGCGCTGCGCGAGCACCAGGAGCGGCTGGTGCAGAGCGAGAAGCTCGCGGGAATCGGCCGGCTGGCGGCGGGCGTGGCGCATGAGATCAACAACCCGCTCACCGTCATCCTCGGCTATGTGGGAATGATGAAGAAGAAGGCGGAGGGGAGCCTGCGCGAGGATCTCCAGGTCATCGAGGACGAGGCGATGCGCAGCCGGAACATCGTCCAGGATCTGCTCGCGCTCTCGCGTCCGCTGCAGGCCGAGCCGGAGCCGGTGGACCTGCGGGCCTTGTGCGAGGACGTGGTGGAGCGGCTGAGGCAGGGAGGGCAGTTGGGCGCGGTGCGGGTGGAGGTGGAGGGCGAGGCGCGGACGGCGGGACACCTGACGAAGCTGCGCCAGGTGGTGCTCAACCTGGTGCGCAACGCGGTGGATGCGTGCGGAGCCGAGGGGCGGGTGCGGGTGCGCCTGGCGCAGACGGAGAAGGGGGCGGAGCTGCACGTGGAGGACACGGGCCCGGGCCTGAGCGTCACGGCGCGCGAGCGCCTCTTCGAGCCCTTCTTCACCACGAAGCCCAGCGGGACGGGGCTGGGCCTGGCCATCAGCCAGAGCATCGTGCAGGCGCACGGGGGCAACCTGGAGGCTGCCCCGGGGATGGGGCCCGGAGCACACTTCACCGTGTGGCTGCCCTCCACGTCGCCGGAGAGGGCGTGAGACATGGAGACGCGCGGACGTGTGCTGGTGGTGGACGACAAGGAGAACATCCTCAAGCTGTTCGCCCGGCTGCTGGGCGACACCTATGAGGTGACGTGCGCGGAGGACGGGGCGCGGGCGCTGGCGCTGGTGGCGGCGCGGGAGTTCGACGTCGTGGTGTCCGACGTGCGCATGCCGGGCGCGGACGGCTTCGAGGTGCTGCGTGCCGTGAAGTCCCGCTACCCGGATACCGAGGTGGTGATGATGACGGGCTTCGCCACGGTGCCGGATGCGGTGGAGGCGATGCGGGCAGGGGCCTTCGACTACCTCCAGAAGCCCTTCCTTCCCGACGCCGCCGTCGAGCTGGTGGCGCGGGCGATGGAGCGACGGCGGCTGCGCTTGCAGGCGGAGGTGCTGGGGGGGACGGCACCGGACTCGGACTTCACCTTCACCGGGGTGGTGGGCCGCAGCGTGGCGATGCAGGAGGCGCACCGGCTCATCGAGCAGGCGGCGCGCCTGGACATCACGGTGCTGCTGACGGGCGAGACGGGCACGGGCAAGGAGCTGGCGGCGCGGGCCGTCCACCTCAACAGCGCCCGGCGTGAGCGCCCCTTCGTGGCCGTCAACTGCGGGGCCCTGCCGGCGGAGCTCGTGGAGAGCGAGCTGTTTGGCCACGGCAAGGGCGCCTTCACGGGTGCGGCCCAGGCCAAGGCGGGCCTCTTCGAGGAGGCCCATGGCGGAACGCTCTTCCTGGATGAGGTGGGGGAGCTGCCGCTGAACGCGCAGGTGAAGCTGCTGCGCGTGCTGCAGGAGAAGGAGGTCCGGCGCGTGGGGGAGACCCGCTCCGTGCAGGTGGACGTGCGGGTGGTGGCGGCCACGCACCGTGACTTGCGTGCCGCGGCGGCCCAGGGGCGCTTCCGGGAGGATCTCTTCTACCGGCTCAATGTCTTCCCGGTGCAGCTGCCGCCCCTGCGCGAGCGCAAGGAGGACATTCCGGTGCTGGCGGCCCACCTGCTCGACAAGCACTGCAAGGCGATGGGGCGCACGCTGGAGGGGATGACGCCGGAGGCGTTGCGCGTGCTCATGGGCTACCCGTGGCCGGGCAACGTGCGGGAGCTGGAGAACGCCGTCATGCGCGCGGTGGCCGTGGCCACGGGGCCCCAGGTGACGGAGCGCGACCTGCCGCCCGAGGTGCGGGAGCGACAGGAGGGAGCGCTACCGGGCGGCGCGGCGAAGCATCTGCCCTACCGGGACGCGCTCGATCTGGCCCGGGATCGCTTCTCACGCGAGTACCTCACGGCCCTGCTGCGAGACTTCGAGGGGAACGTCACCCGTGCTGCCGAGCACGCCGGTATCGAGCGCGAGAGCCTGCACCGGCTGCTGAAGCGCTACAGCATCCGCTCCGACGACTTCAAGCCGCGCTGAGCCCGAACCCGCGCTGACAACCGCGCCCATTTCCCCTCGCCCTCCGGGAGAGGGACGGGGTGAGGGTGTCGGGTGTACCCGGGTTGAACCCATTGCGCACAGTGAGGGCCACGGGTTGAAGAACGGACCCGGGCACCCTCACCCTGACCCTCTCCCGAGGGGAGAGGGAATTTTGGGGGCTGGAGACCAACCGCGGCGCGCGGGCTACTGGATGGTGACGAGCCCGCGGATGTGGTCCATGGCGCAGGCGTAGCGCAGCGTGCCCGACTCGCTGGGGGTGAACTCCACCGTCACCGGCGTGTCCAGGGGGAGCGGTTGATTGATGCCCAGGTCGTCCAGGACGATCTCCTTGGCGCACGTCTTGTCCGTCTTGCGGGTGATCACCAGGCGGACCGGGTGTCCGGCCTTCACCTTCACGTTCGCGGGCTCGAAGCCCTTGGACGTCACCGTCAGCTCCACGGTGTGCACCCCGTTCTTGCCGGCCGGGCCCGCGGCGGCCGCGGGCGTGGCGGTGGTCAGGGCGAGGGCGGCAAGGGCTCCCATCAGGATCGTCTTCATCGGTTGGTCTCTCCCTCTGAGTGGACACCTATCCCCGAAGCACATCGCGTGCCGGGGGTACACCCGCCTGTTCTCGCGGGGTTGGCGCCATGAGGTGCCGGGCCGGAGTGCCCAGGCGGGTTTCCCTGTAACCCGCCCGGTCACGGCCCGGCTCATGCCTCCGTGCCTGGCAGGCAGGCGGAGCGGCGAGAGCCCATCCCGGCGTTCTAGTAGTGCCAGGGGAAGCGCTTGAAGTTCTTCTCGCGCTTCTCCAGGAAGGCGTCGCGGCCCTCCTGCGCCTCCTCGGTGCCGTAGGCGAGCCGCGTGGCCTCGCCCGCGAAGAGCTGCTGGCCCACCAGGCCGTCGTCGGGCAGGTTGAAGCCGTACTTCAGCATGCGCATCGCCGTGGGGCTCTTCGAGTTGATGAGGCGGGCCCACTCCAGGGCCGTGTCCTCGAGCTGCTCGTGGGGCACCGACGCGTTCACCGCGCCCATGGCGGCGGCCTGATCCGCCGTGTAGTCGAGCCCCAGGAAGAAGATCTCCCGCGCCTTCTTCTGGCCCACCTGCCGCGCCAGCAGCGCCGAGCCGTAGCCACTGTCGAAGCTGGCCACGTCCGGATCCGTCTGCTTGAACATCGCGTGCTCCTTGCTGGCCAGCGTCATGTCGCACACCACGTGCAGGCTGTGCCCGCCGCCCGCCGCCCACCCGGGCACCACGGCGATGACGATCTTCGGCATGAAGCGGATCAGCCGCTGCACCTCGAGGATGTGCAGCCGGCCCATGCGGCCCACGTCCGGCTTGTTGGCCGCGTCGCCCTCGTACTTGTAGCCATCCTTGCCGCGGATGCGCTGATCTCCGCCCGAGCAGAACGCCCAGCCGCCGTCCTTCGGCGAGGGGCCGTTGCCGGTGATGAGCACGCAGCCCACGTCCGTCGTCATGCGGGCATCGTCCAGCGCGGTGTACAGCTCGTCCACCGTCTTGGGCCGGAAGGCGTTGCGCACCTCGGGCCGGTTGAAGGCGATGCGCACCGTGCCGTGCTCCACCGAGCGGTGGTACGTGATGTCCTCGAACTTGAAGCCTTCCACCTCGCGCCAGCGCGCGGGATTGAAGATGGCGGAAACTGTCATGGTCGTTACTCCCTGGAAGGGGCCGCGACCCTAGTGACGCCCGCCCCGAGCGTCAATCGAGTGAGGGGCTACCAGATGCCGGGCACGAGCCGGTAGCGGGTCCGCTGCGTGTACTCGGTGTAGCCGGGGAGCTCGCGCTGGAGGGTGCGGTCCTCGAGCGCGGTGCGGAGGATGAACGCGGCCATGGCGATGAGCGCGGGCACGTACGCCCAGCGCGAGCCGAGGACGAGGGGCCAGGCCACCAGCATCATCAGGAGCCCGAGGTACATGGGGTGGCGCACGAAGCGGTAGGGGCCGGTGCTGATGACCTTGTGGTCCCGGTCCTTCTGCACGCGCACCGTCGTCTCCAGGTGCGGGTTGGCGGCGAAGGACCAGAGCATGGGAACCTGCCCCAGCACGTGCAGCAGCACGCCCGCGGGCATGCACCACGCGGGCAGCTCCGACCAGCCGTAGCGCCCGTTGTCGAGCCCCGCGACCACCGTCATGGTCAGCAGCATGGCCAGGTAGGTGTTGGTGATGAGCTTGTCGAAGGGCTTGGTGTCCTCGCGCTCCTTCCACCGCTCCTGGTTCAGCACGGGGTTGAGCACGCGCGTGCCGTAGGCGTTGGCCGCGAGGCTGAAGACGATCAGCCCCGCGAAGACCCAGCCGCCCCTCCAGTCGAGCCGGCCCGCGGAGACGAAGAGCAGTGCACCCATGGCGATCAAGCTGAGGGTGACGATCAACGACTGGGGCACGGCTCTCTTCTTCTCGGCGGCGAGCTCAGGGGGAATTGCTGGGCTTTGCTGCATGACGGCTTCTCCTGGGAAGGCGTGCATCATGTCCGAAGAGGCCCCGCGCGTGGGAGCCCAGGTGCTTCATTCGGACTTCCTCGGAAGCGGAGCGGGCCGCCGGGCATTCGACAGGAATGCTCGGACGCTCAGGGCTTCTTGGGCTGGACCGTGCCCTTCTTCTTGGGTTTCGGAGCGGGCTCCGGCTCATCGGTGTGGCGCACGTTCTTCTCGTCCACCCGGGTGAAGTCCGCGGGAACCTGGACGAGTGCTTCGTCCACCGGCCCTTCTTTGATGTCGCGCAGCTCGAGGATGTTGCCGTCCTCCAGGGCGATGCGCACCGGGGCGCCGAGCTTCGGGTCCACCCAGATCAAATGGGTGAGCCTCTTGCGGCCCTGCTGCGCCTTGTCGGGGTGGAGGATCCGCCACATCACCACCGGGCGGCCCGAGATCGTCTCCTCGCCGCCTTCGCGGACGCACGTGTAGGCCGGGTCCTTGGGACAGGGATTGCCGCTCGCATCGGTCAGCAGGAAGCCCAGGATGGAGTCTGGCTTTGGGGTGATGTCGCCCTCGAGGGCCACCTTGTCCGCTGGGAGGAGCATCCACCATTTGCCCTGGCCGTAGTCGAAGAGGGTGGCGACGGGGTCCTTGTCCCGCTGCATGCGGAGCACGTCACCGCGCACGGTGAGCCGCTCCTGCATGGAGGGCTTCTCGCCGTCATGGGCGAGGTTGTAGAGCGTGGCGGTGAAGCTCCTGGAAGGAGCGGCCGCCGGGGCCTGCACGAGCGCCACGGGCGCGGTGAAGAGGGCGGCTCCGGGCAGCCAGTACATCCAACGACGCATCGTGTCTCCTGTCTCTCCGCCAGGATGGGCGGAAGGGGAGGAGATCTACCACCGCTTCAGGGCCGCTCAGTCCCGGAAGTCCGAACGCGTCCAGGTGCGCTCGGCGAACTGCTGTTTGACCGATTTGATGTACGGCTTCGCGCCGCTGTAGGCCACGTTCTCGTCCCCGTCGTACCAGTCGCCGGAGAACCAGGCGCCGACACAGCCCCACTCATCACCCTTGGCGTAGCCGCCGTGCTTGTACGGGCTGTTCATCCAGGTGAAGTCGCCCTCGTAGCAGGCGCGCCGCCAGGCCAGCGCGTAGTCGATGCCATAGGCGGTGCTGTCGCGCGAATAGGGGTAGGTGTTCGCGTGCACGGAGCTCCGGATCTGCATGATGCCGAAGGTCGAGTAGTCCTCACCCACGGTGTCCTGCCTCCAGCCGCTCTCCACCACCGCCATCGCGCGCACGATGTCCTCGTCGAGACCCCACTTGCACGCGCCCCATTGGATGATCTCATCGGTGGTGCCGGTGAAGTCTCCGTCGATCCTCCCGGCGAAGTTCGCGTTGAACTCGTCGCTGGCCCCTTCGATGCGCACGCCGGGCTTGCCGCGCGTCTGGTTGGCCTGGGCGTTCTCGGGACGGGGCTCCCAGGAGGAGCGCCGCACCCGTCCGGCGCACTCGGCCCCGGAGGGCAGTTCCGTGCCGGGAGGCAGCGTCGCGAAGTAGCCCTCGTCCCCCGGGCCCACCGGCCCTCCACAGGCCTGCATGAACGCGAGCAGCACCACCAGGGACGCGGTTGCCGGACGGGCGGGACTCATGGACACCTCGGGGCGGGAGTGACGATCAGCCGTGGAGCCCCAGGGTAGCAGACGGCTGCCGCCAGCGGAGAGGGGGCCCGGGTTCACGCCTCTGCTTCGGGGCCGCTTCGTCCTAGTAGCCCTCCTCCGAGGCCTCCGTTCCGCACGCCTTGCGTCAGTGCGAGTAGCGCCACCAGGGACAGGGTTGTCGGACGTGCGGGACTCATGGCCACTTTATATTCCAAATCCAGACACCGGTTGGGATAAGTCCTGCTTCAAGAGGCCTGCACTGAGGGCTTCTCTGTTATGTGTGTGACGTCCAGATAGTTGGCGTCTGGTGCCCGAACCCTGAGGTTGCTTTGCCAAACCATCATCAGCTTCATCGCTTCGGGTTCGATGATGACGGTTGCCAAGGACGAGGTGTGCTCTTCGGTCCGTCTCCCAAAGTAGGTCTTGAAACCCAGCGTGACTCTTGGCAGTTCGAACCTCAACACGGAGTCAGGAGTGAGGTGAACGAGCTCGACTCTTTCCGCGCCTTGAAGTGGGTGCTTCGGCCGCTGGTCTTCCGGCGAGCAGAGTGCGAAACGCTCGTTGTAGTCGAGCGGAAGCAGGGGGTTGCGCGTCTGCGCCCATTTCTCGTCGTACGTGCCGGCCAAGTCGCGTCTGGGTGCCCACGAGCGGTCGATGGCCCCAAAACCTGCGGGGACCGAATGCCGTTCATCAGGGTATTCAACGGCGTGAACTGGCTGGTTCTCGAGTGTCGCTGAAGATGACGCGATTCCCCTGCCCACCGGGTTTCGAGCATCCATACGGTGTTTATGCGGATCGGGGTCGGAGGTGTCCAGCCCGCCAAAGGCACACTCGTAGAGGATTGCCTGGCGGGTAAACGGCAGCGGCTTGGAGGTGGTCAGCCCCATCAGACCCCGGTAGTAGACTCGTGGCCCGTAGACGAGCAGGACCTTCTGCATGTCGCCCACTCGCAGCGAGACGGGGACGCTCGGTGTCGGCTTTCTCTTCGGCGCATGAGCAAAGCCGTTGAGAATAACGTCCGTTGCGGGCTTGACCGCAAGCAGGTCTGAATCGAAACGCAAGCTAGAGCGCCCCGGCTCACCGTGGTACTTGGGCTCGAGAAGCGGCGGTGGCTGGTCATCGGCAAGCCTCAACTGTCCCGAAGGCGAGATGTCGAACGTCGCCTTCACTGCGACCAGCCAGTGATGCACGCCGGACTTGTCCCGTACCCAATTGCGCTCCGCACTGTACGGAGTGTCGTTCTTGATGACCCACATGGATGGTTCTGCCGCCGTTCAAGGGCGCCGATGCCCAAAGAAGTACCTGTTCCCCGGTTCGAGCTTCTCGAGCCCCCCGCTTTGCCGCAACTTATTGAGGACAGCGGAAATCTTTGGCATCACCGGCTCGCAGTCATCGTCAAGGCAGCCGACGTAGGATGCTCCCGTCATCCCCTCGAGAATGCCGAACAGGTTTGCAATTCTTCCGCCGCGCAGCTCGGGTTCTTCTTCGGCGCAGAGCCGAGCGATGGTTTCCGCCACTTTGGCGGCACCAAGAGGTTCGCCGTTCAGGAAGAACTGCGCATCCCCATAGCGGGTCCGAAGCTCGGCCACTTTTTCTTCGACGTGGCGAACATAAGCAGCATCATCGAGATTGCTTTCGACAAGCTCCAGGTCATCCGTCTCCGCCTCAAGGATGTCGCTCACGTTGTCCATGACGCGGTCACGCTCACTACGAGGAGCCTTGCTCCGGTGTCGCGCCAGGGCAACAGCCAACGACAGATCCCCCGTGAGCCGCGTCGCCGTATATGCCTCGATGCGGGTGTCATAATCGGCGTGATCGTACACTTTCGTGAGCTCCCCCAAGATCGAGGATGGAGCCGCCAGTGCAAAAATTCTCACCGCGCAGTCGCGCAGGTGCCAGTCGTCTGCACCCTGGATGATTTCGAGCAGCCTTTCGACGTGCGCGAAGTTTCCGGCCTGTGCATGGAGTGTCACGGAGGCAGTACGCTCCCAGAGATTGTTGCTGGTGAGCGCGGCTGGAGAGAGCAGGCTGTCAGGAGGGCGTAGAGCGAATGCCATGCCTTGGGTACAGCGCATCCAGTCCGGGCTGATGTAGACGGGACGCTGGTTCGCAGTGGGTCGGGTCATGAAGAGGGGCTCTATTCGTTTCGGGCTATGGCGCGGTTCACCACGTCTTGGATTTGGTCATCGACTGCGTCCACCCCGCTCTTCTCTGGTTCTTTGTCCGGTTTGAGTACGAGCTCCTGGTGAATCGGGCAGCCGCCGACTTTTATCGGGTGCGGGTGATGGTACTCGCCCTTCATCCCAGCCTTTTTCTTCTTTTGCTCATACTTCTCTCGTAATTTTTTGTTGTCGAGTTTGGGGATGACCTTGAACCTGCCGCTCTTGGGAGGAAGCATCGCGACCAAGTCGGGATTCGCCTGTCCGATTTTATCAAGCTCAGCCCGCTCGGCTTCTGAAAAAAACTCGTCGTAAGGCTTGGCGTCGGACTTCGTCTTTCCGGTTGCCCTCTTGCAGTTCGGGCATGTTTCGGGGTTCCCGCCGACCTCGGGGATGCTCGTCGTCTGGACGAGGCCCATCATCGTCGCCGAGTTCGCGGGGCTCCCCGATGGGCCACAGTTGTTGAGCATCTGGTCGCCGAGTAACTGGACGTTCTTGCCTTCAATGTTCACGTCCATCGAGCCCGGACCGACAAACTTGGTGGGGCCTTCGACGTTCATCGAGGTGATTCCACCGCCTGTCCCTTTGCTGGCGATGTCTCCGGACGAGCCAAAACTTGCGCCTTGAATCGCAACGGCGTTGCCCTCGATTGTGACCGATTTCGAGTAGCCTTTCGGCGAACTCCCGCTGTTCCCGATGTTGGGAAGCGGTGTCGGTACGAACGGTGCGGGCGGCCCCGGCATCTTGCATACGTTCGGTAGCGTCGCGGCCGCGACACCGTTGCTGCCCTCGGTGACGGGTGTTTTAGGCGGGTTGATGCCAACAGTGCTCATGGGTGGTCACACGCCTTTCTCCTGTAGAAGAATCGCGGATCCCCGAAGCCCGGATATCGAGCTTCCGACCACGAGCGCCCTCGGACCACGTGCATACGCGCGCCGCCAGGCTTGCACCGCGAGGACACAGTTCAACGCCGCGGTCGCGGCTCCCACGTCTCCCCACGAGCTGACCGCGCTGGTGTACGCAGACGCATCTCGGAACACTCGTGGCTGTCGCAACGCGACGAAGCCCCATTCGTCGCTGCGATATCGCTCACCATTGATGTCGCAGTAGATGTTATCCAGGCGCTCGGCAGGCGTGGCCAGCCCCCGGGTCACACGCGCGATGACATGGCTCAATGCTTCGCCCAGCGCACCTTCGTCGCTGTTCACGGGCCTTGCTTCATGCGCCGTCGCAACGCTCCGGAGGGTGGCAAGAGAAGGTAGTCGCAACCTGGACCGTGAAGTACGGGTGGTCAGCGCAATCATCCCGGCAGCCTCGCCTGGAATGAATCCGTCACGAGTGCCCTGGCGCGCCACCTTTCTACCCTCTTCAAGCCATTCGAGGGTCTCTGCATCGAGGTAGCTGTCCACGCCACCAACAATACACAGGTCACACCTGCGCTCGGAGATTCGCTTCATGGCCAGTTCGATCGCACGGAGAGCCCCTGCATGTCCTTCGCAAAGGACTTCAACATTGAGGCGCGCTCTTCCTCGAAGTTCGACCTCCTGAATCGCCTTCGAGACGGCCTCCGCATCACCTGCTTTGAAGCCTGGGCGAATCTCGGGCAAGGCCAGATAAACGGGCACGGCCGTTTCGAGCGGAGCCTCCCACTGGATTTTCTCAAGTACCTCCTGCAGAGACGACACAGCCATTGCGGCCAGACGAGCCGACCCTTGTACGGCGAACTCCAGAAGAGGATCGCGCGCGCAAGTCAATGGCTTTCCGGCGCCATCCATCAAGACGGGGTGCTCGGCGACACGGCTGATACGAGCACGAACGGCGGCCGCCGCGCTCTCCGCGGTCAAGCCGACAGGCGTTCGCGCTCCGACGGCCGAGATTTCAACGTCGATGCCCATCAAGCCCCCAGCCAAGCAAATAGAAGGCCAAGTATATGCGATCTGTCGCCCCTATTGTAGTACCAGCATGGGCTCCTGGTTCTGCGCATCAACTCGTGGGCATTGCACCCTAAGCCTGCTCCGATTCCGTGGACACCCACGATGTGGTGAAGGAGCGCTGGGATGTCCACGACAGAGAAGGAAGCGCCGCAGCTTCACCCCGGAGTTCACGACGGGGAGCTGTCCGACTGGTGCATGCGGAGCTGCGTGCCAGGGGCCGCAAGGTGAGTCGCAAGCGAGTCGCTCGCCTCATGGGGCAGCAGGGCCGCCTGGCGGCTCGAAGCAGGCGCCGCTTCGTGCGGACGACAGACTCCCGCCACGCCCAGCCTGTGGCCCCAATATCTTCGAGCGCAACGTATCCCCTGGCCAGCCCAACAGCACCTGGGTGATGGATATCACCTACGTGTGGACAAGGCAGGGCTGGCTCTACCTGGCCGTGGTGTTGGAACTCTTCTCTCGCTTGGTGGTGGGCTGGGCCATGGCGGAGCTGATTGATCGGCACCCCTGGTACTGCGCCCTCTGGACATGGCCCTCAAGGGACGTCAGCCACCACGCGGGCTACGGCACCTCTCGGACCGGGGGAGCCAATACGCCAGCGAGGATTACCAGCAGGCGCTGGCATCACGCGGCATCCAGTGCAGCATGTCGCGCAAGGGCAACTGCTGGGACACCGCCGTGGCCGAGAGCTTGTTCAGCAGCTTGAAGATGGAACTCGTCCACGGCGCTGACTTCGTCACGCGCGAGCAGGCTCGCACGGCACATCGAGGTCTTCTACAACCGCCAGCGGCGGCACTCGTCACGGGGCTCAAGCCCTGTGGACTTTGAGCTTGCCGCCTTACCGCAGAAGTTGGCAGCATAACCCTACTGTCCACGTAATCGGAGCAAGCCCACCGGGGTGGAGGCGGCGGGAATCGAACCCGCGTCCGAATGTCCTCGGCACTCGGCGGTCATCTCCTCGGTTGCAGGCAGGCGGAGATGCGCCGTAGGACGGCCTCGCGCACCGGCTGTGGGAGCGTCTCGATGACGGTCCGGCGCAACACGCCCTGGGTGAAGGTGGCGCCGCGAAGCACCTTCGCCTCCTCCAGCTCCTTCCAGGGCGCGGCGAGCTGATCGGGGTTCAACCCCAGGACGCATGCGGCCAGCTCCAGGCTGAAGTCCGAGCTCGCGAGCGCGACGGTGCGCGCCAGCCGGAGCGCATCCGGGGACAGCCGCTTGAGCCGCTGCTCGACGATCCACGTCACGCGCTCGGACGGCGGCGGTGCGGCGGGAAAGCTTCCGTCGAAGCCGGCTGCGATCAGGCTCCGCGTCGTCTCGATGAGGAAGAGCGGATTGCAGCCCGTGTACTTCGCCAACTGCGGAACGATCGCCTCCAGCCGGGGGACGCCCAGCTGCGCGAGCAGCTCGCCGGCGGACGCCAGCATCAGCGGCTCCAGCAAGAGCCACGCCGCGAGTCCCGCCTCCCGGTGCTCGCGCAGCCGCTCCTCGAAGGCGGGGGACAGCTCGCCCGTGCGGAAGCAGGTGAGCAGCCGCAGCGTGTCGCCGCCGGGCTCCGGCTCCAGCAGCAGATCCTGCACGCGCAGGTGCAGCTCCAGGCTGGCCGGATCCGCCCGGTGAGCGTCGTCGAGCACCAGGGCCGACAGCTCCCCGCAGCGGGTGCGGATCAACCGGGCGAGTGCCTCGGCGAGCCGGGCCTTCTCCTCGGGGCTGGAGGGCAGGGGTGGTGCGCTGGGGTCGAGCTCCGGGACGAGCCGGGCGATCTCCTGCCGCACCCAGGGCTCCAGGGGCCGTTCCGGCTGGAGCCCCAGGACGGCGCGGGACACCCGGGCGCTCGTGGCGTAGGGGGTGGAGGGATCGGCGGGCCGGGCCGCGACGAGGAGCCAGGAGCCCTGGGCACTGCAAAACTCGGAGACCAGCCGCGTCTTGCCGATGCCCGCCTCGCCGAGCACGTAGACGGGGCGGCCCGCGGCCCAGGCCTCCTCCAGGAGGGCCCACTCGGTGTCGCGGCCGACCAGCTCCGGAGGGGAGAGCATCGCGAGGGGCACCTCCTCGGGCGCACGGGGCCTGGGGCGCTCCTGCTCCGCGGGCCGCTCGAATTCCCGGACGAGCGCCCGCGTCTCCGGGCAGGGATCGATGCCGAGCTCCCGGTGGAGCTGTTCCCGGCAGTCGCGGTAGGCGCGGAGGGCGGCGGACCGGTCCCCGAGCCGCAGATGGAGGCGGATCGCCATCTGCCAGGCCTGCTCGGAGGTGGGCTGTCGCTGGAGCAGGCGCCGTACCGTATCGAGCGCGGCCTCGAGTTGGCCGGCCTGCTCCAGGCGGAGGGCCTCGGCCTCGGCGGCACGGCATTGCAGGTGGTGGAACCGGGTGCGTTGGAGCCGGAGCCACTCCTCCAACTCTCCACAGTCGTCGTAGGAGAAGCCGGCGAGCAGCTCGCCCTGGAAGTGGGTGAGCTTGGAGTACTCGCGGGCCTCGAAGATCTTCCGGAAGAGGAGGGCGTCGACGAGGAGGCCCTCACAAAGCCAGACGGGATCCTCTCCCGCGAGGCTGTCTTCGCCCAGGGTGAGCCGCAGCCTGCGCAGGAGTTGGCGAAGGTTGACGCGTGCGGCCCTGTCGGGTGCATCCGGCCACAGGAGGCTGGCGAGCCGGCTGCGCTGGGTGGGGCCCTCGATGGCCAGATAGGTGACCAGTGCCGCTGCCTTGCGCTCCATGTGTCTGGCGCCCAGGGGCGAAGTCACCCGGGCACGGCCAAGCACTTCGATATGCGTGGCAACCGATGGCATACACCCCCCCTCCAGAGGAGCGGGGATTCTTCACGCTCCGTGAGGTAGGCCGCAAGGATGGTTTGAGCCCCGTGCACGCGTGGAGACACGCCGCTGTCACGCTGCAGTCACGCTTTGGAGCGCTGGTCCAAGGCCTCACATCACGCGCCAATCACGCCCTCCGTGCACAGTGCTCATGAAGGCGCGGGGGCAGGACCCGCTCCTTCCCGGCCCGAGCCGGGTGCTCATCCTCGAGGGGGGACGATGTCCGCGACACATGGAGGAAAACACGTATCGTGGAGGTCCATTCACTGCTTCCTGGGAGCCGCATGCCTCTGGGCGGCGCCCGCCCTGGCGCAGTACAAGCCCGTGCCCATGACGCCCGTGGCGCCCGTGAAGCCCGTGGCTTCGGCTCCGCGGCCGGTTGATTACCCGGAACTGGTCGTCACCGACCTGCGCAACCAGATTGCCTCACACAGCAGCCGGATCACGCGGTTGCTCCAGGAGCGCGAGGCCCTGGATGCGCAGCTCGAGAAGATCGGGCGGGATGAAAAGTCTTCCACGCAATTGAACGAGCAGCGGGCGAAGCTCGTCCGAGCGGCGGAGGACAAGAACAGGGAGCTGCGGGAGGCGGTGTCGCGGCAGGAGCAGCTGTTGTCCATGGCCGCGGAGCATGCGGATGCGCTGGAGGCGCTGGGAAACGAGCGGAAGCTCGTGCGCTTCATGGTGGGAGGCGGTGTGGGGCTGCGGCGCCTCGAGGACGTCCAGCTTGGGCCGGCGGGGGGCGGGGCGTCTCCGGGGTCCGCCCCGGTGGGCACGGAGGCGCCCCGGGTGGATGTGCTGGGCGCGGTCGCGTTCCTGCCCGTGGACTTCAACAGCAGGGATCGCCACCAGACGTTCAGCCTGGGCGTCATGGCGGGTTTGGGGGGCAATGGCTTTCCGGCCAACGTCTACGCCGGACTGACACTCAAGGTATGGATTCTGTACGTCAACGCCGGGGCCAACTTTCGCAAGGAGGATGCCTGGCGCCACGGGCCGCCGACGCAGGCCGCGTTCTGGCAGGGGGCGTGGACGCCCACCCTCTTCGCGGGAGTGGCCCTGGACAGCGAGGCGCTGCTCGCCATCCAGCGGGTGTTGCCGCCGAAGCGGGCGCCGGAGGGGTTGCAGGTTGATCCGAGGTGAGGGGCGGGAGGGGGGTGCCCCTCATCTCGGGTCTTTTCAGCTCACGGCAGCGCCAGGGCGACGCGCTGGCGCAGGCGCAGGAAGTCGTCGGACAGGACGTAGGTGAGGATCTGCTGCAGGTCGGCGCGCTCGCGCAGGGCCTGCAGCAGGGGCTCGGCGTTGTCCAGGCGGGCGGTGGCGAAGTTCGGATCCTCGCGCAGCACCATGGTGAGGCCCACCGAGACGTCGCCGCACATCAGCACGCCGGCCCGGTCCGCCGAGAACGCCATGCCCTCCAGCACGGGCTCCAGCTCCACCCTGGACTGCGGCCCCAGCTCCAGCGCGGCCGGCTCCAGCGCCTTGAGCGCCTTGCGCGAGTAGGCCCGGCGGTACTGCTTCACCATCTCCTCGTTGTTGCGTCCCAGCGCCGTGAACAGCGGGGCGAAGATGCGGATGGAGTTGCCGAACAGGTCCTGCGTCTCGCCACGCGACAGCTTGGAGAGCACCGCCGTCTTGTTGAGCAGGCCCAGCACCGCGCGGCCGAAGAGGAACTTCTGCTCGCGGGCGTTGAAGCGGCGCACCACGTCCTGGCCCACGCACATGCTCAGCGGCTCGGTCGTCTCCATGCCGATGAGCCCGCGGCGGGCCTGGTACACCTCGAACTCCTCCACGCCGAACACCTGCGCCACCGCGCGCACGGCCTTGAACACCGCGTGGTCCGGCTTGAGCTTGTCCGTCTTGCGGTCCACCCCGAGCAGCTCGAACTGCGCCGGGTGCAGCTTGCTGAGCTGATCTCCCACCGACCGCATCACCTCGAGCAGCGGCCCGCGCGCCGAGGGGTGCATGAGCCCCGCGTCCACGTCCGCCACGCTCAGCCGCTCCTGCGTCTCGGTGGGCAGGCGGCTGCGCATCTCCGAGTAGAAGGACGCCTCCGTCTCGTTGGCCGAGCGCAGGAAGTGCAGCACCGCCGCGGCGCAGAAGGCCTTGTCGGTCTGCCGGGTGCCTTCCCACAGCCGGAAGAGCGAGTGCAGGCTCTCCACGCGGGTGGGCTCCAGCTTCAGGAGCTGCCGGTTCTCCTCGACGGCGAGCTGCGAGGCCGCCGCGTCGCGCATGTACAGGGTGGCCAGGGCCGAGCGCGCCGGGACGTTGGCCGGATCCGCGTCGACGATGTGCCGGTACAGGGTGATGGCGCGCGTGGGCTCCTCCAGCGGGCCGGCGTACAGGTCCGCCACCTTGAGCCGCAGCGAGGCCGCGCGCTTCGTGTCCCCGGTGGCATGCGCCTGGGCGGCCTGGGCCTCCAGCATCTGAGACAGCTCCAGCAGGTTGCCGGCGCGCTCGTAGAGCACCACCAGCCGGTCCACCAGCGTGGCGTCGCCCGGGGTGAGCTCCAGCGCCTGGCGGTACAGGGTGGAGGCCGAGGCGCCATCCCCCAGGCCCTGCTCGTAGAGCTGCGCCAGCGTCACGGTGTGGCGCGCGCGCTCGGCCACGGGGAGGTCCATCTCCAGCAGCCGGCGCAGGCAGTCCATGGCGCCCTGCCAGTTGCGCACCTGTTGGAAGAGCGCGGCCATGCGCTCGAGCACCTCGGTGTTGCCCGGGAGGCCCTCGCGTGCGGTGTGCAGGTGGATGGCCGCGCGGCTCGGCTCGGACAGCTGGTCCTGGTACAGCGCGCCCAGCGTGAGGTGCAGCTTGGCCAGGTGGGCCGGCTCACCCCCGAGCGGGATGCGCTGGGCGAGCGTCGCGGCGGCCTCGGCGTAGCGGCGATCCTCCAGCAGCAGGTGGGCGCGCAGCTCCAGGGCCTCCGGGTGGGCGGGCTGGACGGACAGGGTGCGCTCGAGCAGCTCCAGGGCACGGGCGCGGTTGCCCAGCGAGGTCAGGTGCGTCTTCGCCGCGCCGAAGAAGGCCGCCGCGGCCGCGGCTGGATCCTGCTGGGCCAGCCGGGCCTCGGCGCGCCGCTCCTGCAGCGTGGCCAGGTCCGCCGCGCCACCGCGCGCGGCCAGCAGATCCTCCAGGCCCGCGGTCGCCTGGGCGTCCAGCGGATCCTTCTCCAGGGCCAGGCGGTACAGGGCGATGGCGCCCTCCGAGTCCTGCAGCGGGCCCGCGGCGAGCCGGGCCGCGGCCACGAAGGCCTCGATGGCGCTGCGGGGATCCCTCGCGACGCGGGCCTCGCCCTCGAGCAGCACGCGGGCGGAGGCGGCGTCCCCGCGGCGGGCCAGCAGGCGGCGCAGGCCCTGCATCGCGGGCAGGCACTGCGGCTGCAGTTGCAGCGCGGCGCGGTAGGCCTGCTCGGCGCGGGTGGGGTTGTTCAGCCGCGTCTCGTCCAGCTCCGCGCAGCGCAGCATCAGCTCCACGCGCTCCAGCTCGTCGGCCACCACCTGGAGCCGGCGCATGTAGAGCTCGGACAGGGCGGCCGCGTCACCCGTCTGGCGCAGGGCGCGCTCCAGGTAGAAGGCGAGCCGCACGTCCCGGGGGTTCTCCGCCACGGCGCGGCGCAGGGCCTCCACGTCGGTGCCCTTGTCCAGGTCGGTGGCGGCGTTCACCCGCAGCGCGTTGCTCAGGCGCCCGTCCTTCACCACCTCGGCCAGGCGCAGGCGCAGCTCGCCCCGGCGCGCCCGGTCCCCCGCGCGGATGCGCTCCAGCGTCTTGAGGGCCGTGAGGTGGCCGGGCTCCAGCGCCAGCACCGCCTCGCAGCACTGGGCCGCGCGCGCGGGCTCCTGGAAGTGGTCCAGGTAGAGCCGCGCCAGCTTCATGTACGCGGCCACCTTGGCCCCCGGCGTCTGGGCCATCTGCGTCTCGCGGTCCAGCAGCCCCACCAGCTCCTTCACGTCCTCGTCGGCCAGGTACAGCCGCTCCAGGGCGCGCAGCGTCGCGGTGTGGCCCGGCGCCATCCGCAGCACCTCCTGGAACACCTCGATGGCCATCTCCGGCCGCTTGAGCTGATCCTCCCAGATGGTGGCCGCGTGGTAGAGGGCGTTGGCCCGCTCCATCGGATCCGTCCGGTTGGCGGCCTCGGCGCGCAGCACCTCGATGAGGCTCTCCCACGCGCCCTGCGCCTTGTAGAGCCGCGCCAGCGCGCGCAGCGCCGGGAAGTGGCTCGGCGCCAGCGTCAGCACCTCCTGGTAGGAGGCGACGGCCTGGTACTCGTCCTTGAGCCGGTGCTCGCACAGCTCGCCAATCTTGTAGATGAGCGCCGCGGCGGCCTCGGGGGTGGGGGCGAACTCCGCCTCGGCCCGGTACATGCGGATGAGCAGATCCCACTTGCCCTCCTGCGCGTACAGCCGGCCCAGCGCCTTGAGCGCCGGCAGGTACGAGGGCGTGAGCGTCAGCACCCGCTCGTACGCGGCGATGGCGCCCGCGCGATCCTTCAGGTGCTCGTCGAGAATCTCCGCGTTGCGGTGGTAGAGCGAGAGCACCTGCTTGGTGTCTCCCACCAGCGAGGCCTCCAGCTCCTGGTTGCGGATGAGCTCCTGGAAGCGCCCGGCGCGCTCCAGCAGCCGCGACAGGTTGCGGATGGTGGGCAGGTGGTCCGACGCCAGATCGAGGATGCGCCGCATGCATTCGATCGCATGGTCCAGATCGCTCAGCCGGTCCTCGTAGATGACGGCGACCTTGTTGAGCGTGGTGATGAGCTGATCCCGGTCCTGCGTCTGGAGCAGATCCTGCTCGTACATGGCCACGAGCTCGGCGAAGCGGCTCTGGCGCTCGTAGAGGCGGGTGAGGGCCTTCTGGGCGGGGAGGTAGCCCGGCTGGAGCTGGAGGCAGTTGTTGTAGCGTTGAATCGCCTCCTCCTGACGGCCGAGCCGCTCCTCGAGGATCTCCGCCGCCTTGAACATGCGCGCGGCCTTCTCCTTGGGATCCGGGGAGGCGGCGGTCTCGGCGTCGAAGACGGAGACGAGGCCTTCCCAGTTCTGCATGCGGTAGAAGAGCTTGCCCAGGCCGGCGAGCGCGGCGCCGTGGCCGGGGATGCGCGAGAGGATGGCCTGGTAGCGGGTGATGGCCTCCGCCTCGCGCTTGAGATCCTCCTCGTAGAGGGCCGCCAGGCGCAGGTTGATGGCCACCAGCTCGCTCTCGTCGTTGATGCAGCCCACCCAGGCGAGCAGCACGTCGGCGAGCTCCTCGAAGCGCTGGCGCGTCTCGTAGATGTTGGCGAGCGCGGAGAGGATGAGGGACTCGTTGGGGCTCACGCGGCGCGCGTCGAGCAGCGCGGCCAGCGCCTCCTCCTTGCGCCCGAGCCGCTCGTACATCTTGCACAGCTGCAGCCACGCGGAGGCGCCCTGGGGCCCGAGCACCTCGGCCTCGGCGGTGAGGACCTCGAGCAGCTCCTCGGCGCGGCCCTCGCGCAGCGCCACGCGCTTGAGGGCGTTGAGCAGGAGCAGATCCGTGCGGTCCAGGGTGAAGGCCTGGCGGAAGCAGGCGGCGGCCTCGGTGGTGCGCTTGAGGCGCTCCTCGAGCACCAGGCCCGCGGCGGTGAGGTAGTGGGCGCGCAGCGAGGGCGTCTCCAGCGCGGTAGCCAGCAGCCGGTAGACCTCGACGAGCGAGGCGTGATCGTTGCGCGCGGCGTAGATGGCCTCGAGCTGGGTGAGCAGCGAGGTGTCCTGGGGCCGCAGCTCCAGGCACTGGTGGAAGGCGGCGGTGGCGTCGGCCTCGCGCGACAGGCGCTCCTCGAGCAGCGTGCCCTTCTCGAAGAGGAGGGTGGCGCGATCGCCGGGGGCCTCGGCGGCGTTCAGCTCGGCCTCGAGCAGCTGCACGGCCATCTGCCAGTTGCCGACATCGGCGAAGAGCCGGCGTGCGGCACGGATGTTGGCGAGGAAACGGGGCGCGAGCCGGTAGGCCTGGTTGTAGGCCATGGCGGCGTTGCGCGGGTTCTTGAGGGGATCCTCGTAGAGGCGGCCGATCTCATGGAAGAGAAGGGCGGCCTGGGGCTCGTTGCCGAGGGCCCGCGCCTCGCGCTCGAGGGTGGCGATGCGCTCGCGTGCGTCCTGTTCCGGACTGGAGGCGGCGGGGAGGGTGGCCAGGTTGGAGGCAAGGGCCTCGGTGGCGGCGGCCACGGGGACACCGGGGGAGGACACACCTGGGGAGGACGAGGAAGGCATCCTCGACAGATCGTTGCGCTCGCTCATGGGGAAACCGGCTCCGTGAGGGGAATCAAGGCGAAAAGTCACACGCCTTCCGAGGTCGTACCATGTGCTTGGAAGCCCCTCAAGTTCCCGACTTTCTTGGAATTTTGCCCGACTCGGAGGCTCGGAGGGCGAGCCAGCGTTCGCTGCATG
Organism: Archangium gephyra; assembly: GCF_042230915.1. Lineage (GTDB taxonomy): Bacteria > Myxococcota > Myxococcia > Myxococcales > Myxococcaceae > Archangium > Archangium gephyra_B. Next base: position 5,448,894 of record NZ_CP102578.1, read on the forward strand.
GCTGGCAACCCGTACCGCGAGACAGGTGCCGGAGCCGGAGGGCTTCCTAGCTTCCAGGCGAGGCCCGGGCCGGCCGGTTCCAGGGAGGAGCCGGGGTGGGAGCGCGGGTGGCGGCGGGAGACGCCGGGGGGCGCTCGTGGGTACGTATCGCATCGTTCGCAGACTGGCGGTGAACCCGGTGGCCGAGGTCTTCCTGGCCCGGAGCACGGGGCCCGGGGGCGTGGAGTCGCCCGTCGTCCTCGAGCGCCTGCTGCCCGGGTTCGCGCGGGATGTGACCTTCGCGGACCTCTTCCTGGGCTCGGCGCGGACGTCCACCGGGCCGGCGCACGCCAACGTCGTGCGGGTGCTCGACACGGGCCTGCGCGGGGAGCAGCCCTGCCGGGTGCTGGAGCTGGTGGACGGGGAGCAGTTGGGCGCGCTGCTCGCGGCGCGGGCGCGGGGCATGGTGATCGGCCTGCGCGAGATGTGCTTCATCGTCCTGCAGGTGGCCGAGGGCATGGCCCGCCTGCACCAGGCGCGCGCCTGCCACCGGGGCCTCCATCCCAGCCACGTGTGGATCTCCCGGAGCGGCGAGGTGAAGCTCGTCGATACGGGCGGGGCCTCCCGGAGCGATCCGCCCTACCTCACGCCCGAGCAGGCCCGGGGCCGCCCCGCGGATGGACGGGGTGATGTCTTCCGCCTCGGGTTGATCCTCTACGAGCTGCTCGCGGGACGGCCCCTCTTCGGGGGCTCGCCGCCCGAGGCGCTCCACCACATTGGTGCCTTCGACGAGCACGGCCTGGAGCCGCTGCCCGGGTGCCCGCCTTCGCTCTGGGCCGTGCTGCTCCGGGCCCTCGCTGCGGATCCCGAGGCCCGCTTCCGCTCGGTGCGCGCCTTCGCGGACACCCTGAAAGGCTTCCTCGAGGAGCGCCAGCTGGGCGTGGACCACCTGGACATCGCCAACCTCTTCGCCCGGGTCTTCCCCCTGCGCCGCTCGCCCCTGGAGGCGGGGATGGACGGGCCTGGCGAGGAGCTGTGCCTGGCCGATCGCACGCCGGCGCGCCCGCCCGTCATGCCGCACATCGTCCGGATGGAGCCCGGCAGGCGCGTCCAGGCCGAGCCCCCGCCGGTGCTGTATCCCGTGGAGCTGCCTCCGCCCGTGGAACCGCCGCCACCTCCGGATGCGGCCCTCGAGGAGGAGTCGGAAGAGGACGCGGAGAAGTCGCCCCCGCCCAGGCGCCAGGCCCCCCGGCCGCGGGAGTTGCAGTCGAAACTGCTCGACGAGGCGTTGAGGCTGGCGGGAGGAAGCGCGGAGGTGGCGCCCTTGATGGTGCGGCTCACCCGCCGCTGCGTGACGCACCTGGGGGGCGGGGAGGGAGAGGAGGCACTGGCGGTGCTGGCGGCGCGGACGCTCGTGCTCGCCGCGAGGCTGGAGACGCCCCGGCGCTTCGCCCTTCCGTCGCTCGCGCGCGTGCGCACCCTGGTGGAGGGATTCCCGGAGGTGGGGGAGCTGCTCGCCACGGTGCTGCTCGCGGGGCGGGACTCCGGTCCTCCCACCGGGTGCGCCGCGAGGGCCGTGCTGTGCGCGGCGGCCTTCGTCGCCCAGGTGCAGAGCGTCCGGCCCGGGGTGGTGGAATCGGCCCGGGTGCTCGGCCGCCTGCGAGAGGATCCGCGGCTGGCCCTGGCTGCCCTGGAGGCACTCGCCGCCGAACTGGGGGTGAGCGCCATGCTGCCCGCCGTGACGGTGGGAGGCGCGGCCGCGCGATGACGCCTACGCGCGGCGGACGAGCTCCAGCACGGCCTCGCGGACGTAGCGATCGAACCAGCCCCAGGGAGACTTGGGGCGTCCGGCGAGCCCTTCGAGCTCGGCCCGGGGCATGCGCAACAGGGACAGGCCGGTGCGGGTCAGCTCGAGCCAGGCGCTCAGCATCCGCTTCTCCTCGCGCCGCATGAGGACGCAGCTGCGGGCGTTGAGGGAGAGCGCTCCTTCGCGCAGGAGCCGCTCGTCCTCCTCGAGGGACGTGGGGAAGGCGGCGAGCCGTGCCTCGCAGGCGGCGCCGAGGGAGCGCAGGACGCGCTCCTCGTTGGCCACGCTCAGCGGCTTGATGGAGCCCAGGCCCGACAGGAGCCGGGGAGCGAGCCTGGGCAGCTCGAGAGGCGCCGCGCAGGCCACGCGCAGGAAGGAGAACATCCGCTGGGTGGCCGCGTGCTCGTACTGGAGCGGCACCTTGAAGGGCTGCTTCGCGGTGGGGGAGGAGAGCCCGAGCAGCTTCTGCTTGCCGGAGGCCAGCGCGGTGCCCTCGGGGAGGCCGAGGGAGAGGAAGACCTCGTCCTGCTCGTTGTTCCCGGCCACGAAGCCGTAGTGGAGCAGGAGCAGGTCATTGCTCTTGGCACCGTAGCTGTCGTGAATCTCCAGACCGGAGGCCACGGCGTTCTGGGCGGTCATCACGAAGGACTGCCCATCCTCCGAGGAGCCCCACAGCACGTCCGGTGGCCGGCGGTGGTTGAGCATGTCCGCGAGGGGGACGAGGGCACTCCCCCGGAGGCCCCCCACCTTCATGCCGAAGTTGCGGGAGGAGACGGAGAGCCGGGCCCAGATGAACTCCTCGGCGGAGAAGCGCTCGTAGCCGGGGACCTTCTGGCACAGCAGGGCATGGTCCTGACGGAGCGTGTAGTCCTGGAACTGCAACAGGGTGAGCACGAAGGAGCCCGCGAGCAGGGCGCGCTCGGACTCCGTGAAGAAGAGGGGCACGTGGGGGAAGGCCTCGGGGAGGCTGTCCACGTAGGGCTTCCAGAAGGAGCCGGGCCGGTGCTTCTCCTGGAGGAGGAAGGAGGCGAGGTACAGCTCCTCGTTGTCCGGGTTGACGTGGGACTGGAGCAGGCGGCCGATGTCGGAGCTCTTCGCGACCTCGAGGGTGAGGAGGTGGCTGCGAGGCACCTGGAGGACGGCCTCGCCCGCGGCGATATCGGCCTGGGCGAGCACGGAGCGCTCACCGTTCTCCTGCCGGACGACATGCAGCTTGGGGAAGCGGGCGCCGCCGTCCTCGAGCCAACGCAGCAGGGCGGCCAGCTTCTGGTCCGAGGACTCGGGGGAGGTCCTCAGTCCGGACGGCGGGGGGGAGGCCGATGGGTGGGCGAGGCTCATGGGGGTGGTCTACTGCGCGAGGTCGTCCAGCACGTCGGACAGGGCAGTGGCGTTGAGGGAACGATCGAACCAGCGGTCGAGGGTCGCCACGTCCGAGCAGGAGAGGATGCGCTGGCGGGAGGCCTCGTCGACGTGCACACCGCGTGCGGTGAGAATCCGCAGGATGTACTCGGCCCGGCCCTTCGCCAAGCCTTTCTCCAAGCCCTTCTGGACTCCCCGCTCGATCATTTCCTCGGCCCAGGTTCCCATCAGCTCCTCCGCTCGTTGCTCATCCATCAGCGAATGTAACACCTGCCGGGCCGCGGCATGGACGGCCTTGTCCTCGGTACACAGCAGATAACGGATGATGACCCCCAGATACTCGGCCCCCTCGGGGCCCGCCTGTAACTGAGTGAAGAGCGCCACCCAGTCCGGTAGCTTCCGGGCCAGTTCCCCGGTACGCCCGTAGCGCAGCACCAGCCAGGTCAGGCGGGCCAGGGGCGGGCCGGGGCGTGCGCTCAGCGCCTCTTCCCGCTCGGCCGTCAAGTCATCGAGCAGGTACTCGAAGCGCGGCACCAGCGCTCGCCACCGCTCCCGCTCTTCCTCTCCGTCCGGTAGCTCGAAGAGGTCCTCCACGCGGCGTGGCGCCGTCCAGACCCCATCAGGCCCGTGGTACATGACGAGAGGGAGGATGAGGGGCAGCCGTGTGCTCTTCGGGTGCTCCTGACGCCAGCGCTCCACCTGACGCACCACGTAGCGCAGCATCCTCAGCGCCATCCACCTGTCCACCGAGGACTGGTGTTCGATCAACACATACAGCAGCAGTGGCTGGCCCGTGCGCAGCCGGGCGGTGAAGAGCAGGTCGCTCTCGGTCTCGCGCAACTCCGGGTCCACCACGCTGCCGGGCTCTCGCCGCAGGGACGGCCAGTCCACCTCGGAGACGACATGCGCGGGCAGTACGGCACGCAATTCGGCGGCGGCTCGCTCGGGGTGGCCGAAGGTGTAGCGGGCGAAGAGGTCATGCGGTCCAGACATGGCGAGTCGCGCAAAGCATGCGGCGAGCCAGGAACCTGGACGTGCCGGCCAGCAGGGCGGTCACCCTGGGCCCACCGGTTGGGCTCATCGCCAGCGGCATGGCGGAGGAGGGGGGAATGGCCGTATGAAGCCGTCAGACGCCACTTCCCGCGCAGACGCTCGAGATGCCTGGATACCTGCTCATCTGGAACCCCGACCAGTGGACCTGGCCCAACGCCCTGGAAGAAGCCCAGCGCATCAGGGAGGGGGAAACCGTCACGCAAGAATGGAGCAGCGGGGTCCGGAAGAACCTTCCGCCCTGGAGCAGGGTGTTCCTGATGCGGAAGGGCAAGCGCCCGCGAGGGCTCGTCGGGTCGGGTTGGTCCACGGACCTGCTCGTCTCCCGGGAACACTGGGGTGAGAAGGGAAAGAGCGTGCTGTACGTGCCCCTCACGTTCGATGCGCTCGTGCCCCCCTATTCAGACAAGGACCTGCTCCCGGTCGAGGTGCTCCAAGCGGCGCTCCCCAACGACGTGGTGAACTGGGACACCCCGGGAGGTGGCATCGAGATCCGGGACGAGGCATTGACGGTGCTTGAGCGGCTCTGGGACGAGCATCTCCTGCGCATCGGGTACTGGCCCCAGACCGAGAGCCCTTCCCAGGAACGGCCGCTCCGCCTCGTACGGCGCAAGGCGCGCGACTCTGCATTCAGCAGGCGGGTCCGGGCCGCGAGTGGCGGCAGGTGCGCCGTGTGCCCATCGGTCATGGTGTACGAGTCCGTGGGCATCCTCGAGACGGCTCACATCCGGGCAGTGGAAGCGGATGGGCCCGATGCGTTCCCGAACGCCCTGGCGCTCTGCCCCAATCACCATGCTCTTTTCGACGAGGGCTTCTGGACCGTGGAGCAGGGGAGATTGGTGTTCTCGGCCGCCCTTCCCGAGGCACTCCGGGGCACCTTCGCGGAGACGCTCCACAGCCGGTGGCCACTGTCTCCAGAGCACCTGGAGTGGCACCGTCGCGAACGGTTCCGTCCGTAGCCAGCGTGGCTCAGTGACAGGACGGCTGGCCCGAGGTGGCGCCCACCGCGCGGTAGATGAGCACCGCCGCCGCCACCAGCGGCATGGCTCGTTTGAGCACGAATGTCGCCAGCCCGGGCTGTTTGCGCCACAGGCCCGTCTGGAGCTGCGAGCCCAACAGCGCCGGCATCCCCCCGAGCGCGAACGCACCCATGAGCAAAACTCCTCCCCAGAATGAGCCGCTCGCCAGCGCCGCCGCGTACACGCCGAAGAGCAGGCCGCACGGCAACAAGGGCGTCACCGCACCCATTGCGCCCGCCCGGCTCGCGGACGAAAACTTTGCGCTCAGCCGCATGAGGGCACCCGCCACGCGCGAGAGCCCCGGCACCGGCCGCAGCCGCTTGCCCAACTCCAGCGCCGAGGCCACCAGCGCTCCCGCCATGAGCCACGGCAGATAAGGCCGCGCCGACACGGCCAGCGCGCGCGTCACCCCACCTCCCAGCGCGCCCAGCAGTCCTCCCGTCAGCGCGTACGCCCCCACGCGCCCTCCTTGATAGGAGAGCACCGCGCGCCAGCGCTCGGGGCCGCTCACTCCGGGCAGCGCCGCGCACGCCAGCGGCCCGCACATCAACAGGCAGTGCACGCTCCCGGTCACGCCCACCACCAGTGCGCCCACCGCGCCGGCCACCATCACGGGCGGTGACGTGAGCAGGCCCAGGAGCCCTTCGAGAACGGGGACGGAGGCAGTCATGGCCCTCGCCATTCGCAAGCGGCATGCCGTTCGCAAGAGGACACTCGCGCATGCCTGCTTCCACTTCCAGCGAGCCGTCCGCGATCGCCTGCCGCCACTGCGGCAGTCCCGTGCCCGAGGGCGCCGCGCGCCAGGAGTTCTGCTGTGCCGGCTGCGAGGCCGTGCACCGCCTCCTCGTGGAGCAGGGGCTGGGCCAGTACTACAGCCTCGCGGGCGGCAAGGCCGCGCCCGTGCCCGAGCCGAAGAAGGATCGGGGCTTCGCCTGGCTGGAGCCGCTCGTGGCCCGGAGCGAGGCCGTGCCCGGCCCGGTGTGCGTGCTCGAGCTGGATGTGCAGGGAATCCACTGCGCCGCATGTGTCTGGCTGATGAACGAGCTGTTCCGCCGCCAGCCCGGAGGCGCCTCGCTCACGGTGAATCCCGCCCTGGGCAAGGCACGGCTGGCCTGGTGCCGGGGCGCCTTCGACGTGGCGGCCTTCCTGCGCACGGTGGAGTCCTTCGGCTACCTCTTCGGCCCCAGCCGCAAGCGCCCGGAGGCGGCCTCCACGGATCTGCCCCTGCGCCTCGGCGTGTGCGTCGCCTTGACGATGAACGTGATGCTCTTCTCCGTGAGCTTCTACGTGGGGCTCACCCCGGAGGAGGGCGACGTCTTCCGGCTCTTCACGCGGTTGAGCCTGGGGCTCTCCACGGCGGTGGTGCTGGTGGGCGGCTGGCCCTTCTTCCGCTCCGCCTGGCGCGGGCTGCGCAGCGGGGTGCTCCACCTGGATCTGCCCATCGCCCTGGGCATGCTGCTGGTGTACGCCACCTCGGTGGTGCAGGTGCGGGACGGGCGGGGAGACCTCACCTACTTCGACACCCTCAACACCTTCGTCACCCTGATGCTGGTGGGGCGCTGGCTGCAGCAGCGCGTCCTCGAGCGCAACCGCCGCTTCCTCCTGGAGGATGATGGCGCGGAGGGCCTCTTCGCACGCCGCCAGGAAGGGGAGCGGCTCGTCACCGTGCGCGCCGCCGAGCTGCATGCGGGGGACGTGCTGGTGATCGCCCCGGGCGAGCTGGTGCCGGTGGACGCCGAGCTGCTGGACGGCCGCGCCAGCTTCTCCACCGACTGGATCACGGGCGAGCCGGACGTGCGCACGGTGGAGCGGGGAGGGGAGGTGCCCGCCGGGGCCTTCAACGCCGCGCGCTCGGCGGCCCATGTGCGGGCGCGGACGGACTTCCAGGACTCACCGCTGGTGGCCCTGCTGCGCCAGGCGCCCGCCTCGGTAAGCCGCGTGCCCGAGCATGCGCGCTTCTGGAACGCGGTGTCGCGCCGCTGGGTGCTCACTGTGCTGACCGTGTCCCTGACGGGCTTCGCCCTCTGGTGGCCGCACGGGGAGCAGCGGGCGCTCGAGGTGGCCGTGTCCCTGCTGGTGGTGACGTGCCCCTGTGCCATCGGCATCGCCGTGCCACTCGCCTACGAGCTGACGCAGTCGCGCCTGCGGCGGCTGGGCCTCTTCGTGCGCAGCCAGGACCTGCTGGAGCGGCTGCCGCGCGTGCGCAAGGTGCTCTTCGACAAGACGGGGACGTTGACGCTGGGGCGGCTGGAGCTGGTGGATCGCGGGGTGGTGCGGGCGCTCGCGCCCGAGGTGCGCGACGTGGCCTTCGACATGGCCGCGCGCAGCAACCACCCGGTGAGCCGCTGCCTCACGGAGGAGTTGGCGCGCGAGGGAGCCCGTTTCTCCTCTGGCGCGCAGGTGACGGAGCACCCCGGGCTGGGCCTGGAGCTGCTTCGTCCGGAGGGCGCCTGGAGGCTGGGGGCCGCGGATTGGGCGGCTCCCGGTGCCGGTGTGGGGGATGGCACGGTGCTGGCGAGGGATGGCCAGCCCGTGGCCAACTTCCTTTTGCGCGAGTCGGTGCGGGCCGATGCGCGGCGGGAGCTCGGTGCCCTGCGCGAGTCGGGCCACGAGGTATGGCTCATCTCGGGGGATGCGCCCGAACGCGTGCGCGCCATGGCCACGGCGCTGGGGCTTCCCGAGGAGCACGCCCTGGGCGGGCAGCGCCCCGAGGACAAGGCGGCCACCGTGTCGCGGCTCGACCAGGAGGACACGCTCTACCTGGGGGATGGCGTCAACGACAGCCTCGCCTTCGAGCGGGCGCTGTGCGCGGGCACTCCCGCCATCGACCGGCCGGTGCTGCCGGGCAAGTCCGACTTCTTCCTCCTGGGCGAGGGCCTGTCCGCCATCCGCGAGTCGCTGGCGCTCGCTCACCGGCTGCGGCACATGGTGCGCCGGCTGCTGGCCGTGGCCCTCCTCTACAACGGGGTGGCCGTGGCGGTGTGCCTGGCGGGGCTGATGACGCCGCTGCGCGCGGCGGTGGCCATGCCGCTCAGCTCTCTGTCGCTCATCCTCTTCACCCTGGCGGCCCTCTCGCCCCGGCGCCCGCGCGCCGCCAGTGCCTCCCCGGCACTCACCGAGGTGCACGCATGAGCGTCCTCGTCCTGCAGGTCTTCGTCAGCCTCATGCTCGTGGCGGGCGCGGTGCTGCTCTTCGCCTTCAGCGTCCGGCACCGCGACTACGAGCACGCCGACCGTCTCTCCCTCTTCCCGCTCGAGGACGACAGCGCCCGCCCCGCGCGGGTGGAGCCGCCCCAGCCGCCATCGCAGTCCGATCTCCCGAGGTGATTTCGTGCAACAGCAACGCATCGTCTACGACGACACCATCACCCGCAGGTTCATCATCGCGTCGCTCCTCTTCGGCGCGGTGGGCCTGCTGGTGGGCGTCTTCATCGCCGCCCAGCTCGCCTGGTGGCAGCTCAACTTCGGCGTCCCCTACCTGACCTTCTCCCGGCTGCGCCCGCTGCACACCAACGCGGTCATCTTCGCCTTCGTGGGCAACATGATGTTCGCGGGCGTGTACTACTCCACCCAGCGTCTGCTGAAGACGCGGATGGCGTCCGACACGCTCTCCAACATCCACTTCTGGGGCTGGCAGGCCATCATCGTCGCGGCGGCCATCACGCTGCCCATGGGCATCACCACCTCCAAGGAGTACGCGGAGCTGGAGTGGCCCATCGACCTGGCCATCACGCTCGTCTGGGTCGTCTTCGCCATCAACTTCTTCTGGACGCTGGCGAAGCGCAACGAGAAGCAGCTCTACGTCGCCATCTGGTTCTACATCGCCACCATCATCACCGTGGCGGTGCTGCACATCGTCAACAGCCTGGCCCTGCCGCTGAGCCCGCTCAAGAGCTACTCCGTCTTCTCCGGAGTGCAGGACGCGCTGGTGCAGTGGTGGTACGGCCACAACGCCGTCGCCTTCTTCCTGACCACGCCCATCCTCGGCATCATGTACTACTTCCTGCCGAAGGCGGCCGAGCGCCCGGTCTTCTCGTACCGGCTGTCCATCGTGCACTTCTGGGCCCTGGTCTTCATGTACATCTGGGCCGGCCCGCACCACCTGCTCTACACGGCGCTGCCGGACTGGGCGCAGTCGCTGGGCATGGTGTTCAGCCTCATGCTCTGGGCGCCTTCCTGGGGCGGCATGCTCAACGGCCTGCTCACGCTGCGCGGGGCCTGGCACAAGCTGCGCGAGGATCCCGTCCTCAAATTCTTCGTGGCGGGCGTCACCTTCTACGGCATGGCCACCCTCGAGGGGCCGCTGCTGTCCATCAAGTCGGTGAGCGCGCTCGGCCACTACACGGACTGGATCATCGGCCACGTGCACGGCGGCGCGCTGGGGTGGAACGGCCTCATGGCGGCCGGCATGTTCTACTGGCTGATGCCGCGCCTGTACGGCACCAAGCTGCACTCCACGAAGGCCGCGGACGCGCACTTCTGGATGGCCACGGTGGGCATCCTCCTCTACATGGTCGCCATGTGGGTGTCCGGGGTGAACCAGGGCCTCATGTGGCGCGCCACCAACCCGGACGGGACGCTGCTCTACCCGAACTTCGTGGAGACGCTGCTGGCCATCCGGCCCATGTACATCGTCCGCATGGTGGGCGGCCTGCTCTACCTCGTCGGCTTCGTGATGATGATGTGGAACCTGTGGAAGACCGCGCGTGCCGGCAAGCCGGTGGACGCGGAGACCACGGTGGTGGTGGAGCCGGAGGCGGTGCCCGCGGGCGCGCGGCCCGGTCTCGGGGCGCTGCTCACCGGCTGGCCGTTCGTCTTCGGGGTGGCCATCATCGGCGTGTCCCTCTTCCTGGGCTGGGGCAGCCCGATGCGCTTCTTCGTCCTCACGGGCGTCATCGTGGTGCTGGGCGCGCTGGCCTTCGTCGTGGCGCGCAAGCAGCGCGAGTCGGGCCGGCCCTCGTGGTTCGCGCTCGTGGAGGGCCGCCCGCTGGCCTTCACGGTGCTCACCCTGGTGGCCATCCTCGTGGGAGGCGTGGCGGAGCTGCTGCCCACCATCCTGGTGAAGCAGGCGGTGCCCCACCATGGCGAGGGCCAGCAGCCGTACTCGCCGCTGGAGCTGCAGGGGCGTGACCTGTACGTGCGCGAGGGCTGCTACGTGTGCCACTCGCAGATGATCCGCCCCTTCCTCGCCGAGACGCAGCGCTACGGCGACGTGTCGCGCGCCGAGGAGTTCATCTACGACCATCCCTTCCAGTGGGGCAGCAAGCGCACCGGGCCGGATCTGCACCGGGTGGGCGGCAAGTACCCCAACCTCTGGCACTACACGCACCTGATGGATCCGCGCGCCACCAGCCCGGGCTCCAACATGCCGTCCTACGCGTGGCTGGCGGCGAACAAGCTCGATGTGAAGGCGGCGCCCAAGAAGCTGGCGCTGATGCAGAAGCTGGGCGTGCCCTACACCAACGCGGACGTGGACGGGGCCGAGGCGCGCCAGAAGGCCCAGGCCGAGACGATCGTCACGGACCTGGCGGCCCAGGGCGTGCAGGTGGCGTGGGACTCGGAGATGGTGGCCATCGTCTCCTACCTGCAGCGGCTGGGGCGCGGGCCGCAGGATCTGCCCAAGCCCGTCTCGCCCGAGCCCGTCTCGTCGACCCAGGGAGCGGAGTAGCCATGTACAAACAATTCTTCTCGGGCATGCAGCTCACCGCGCTGCCCCTCTTCGCCATGTTGTTCTTCCTGGCCCTCTTCGTCGGCGTCGTGGCGTGGGTTCTCCTCGCCCGGCGCGGCCAGGACTTCGATGGGCTCGCGCGGCTGCCGCTGACCGGGCCGGAGGATCACCCATGAGTGCCCAGGACAAGTCTGGCGTCGTCCACGTCTATGACGGCATCGAGGAGCTGGACAACCACCTGCCCAACTGGTGGCTGTTCATCCTCTGGCTCACCGTCTGCTTCGGCTTCGGCTACTGGTACTACTTCCACACGACGGGCGAGGGCAGGGGCTCGCTGGAGGTGTACCGCGCGGAGGCAGCCGAGGCGGCGCGGCTGGCCGAGGCCCGCAAGCCCAAGCCGGACTCGGACGCGGGGCTGATGCTGCTCGTGCAGGACAAGGGCCTGGTGGACGAGGGCCAGCTGAACTTCCAGCAGACGTGCGCGGCCTGCCATGGCCTGAAGGGCGAGGGCATCATCGGCCCCAACCTGACGGACAACCAATGGCTGCACGGCGGCAAGCCCACGGACATCCACAAGGTGGTGAACGAGGGGGTGCTGGCCAAGGGCATGCCCTCCTGGGAGAAGGTGCTGGGCCCGCAGCGGGTGCGCGCTGTCGTGGCGTACGTGCTGACCCTCAAGAACACGAACGTGCCGGGCAAGCCGCCGCAAGGCGAGCCCGAGAAGTAGGGCATCCGCCATGGCCTCGCCGCAACCGCAACCGCAGCCTCCACCGCAGCCTCAGGGCCCGGGCCTGGGCCATCTTCCTTCCGTGAAGGCGGATGGCTCGCGTCTGGCCATCCACCCCGCGGACGTCCATGGCCGCTTCATGACGCGGCGGCGCGCCGTCTTCGCGGCGCTCATCGCCATCTACGTCGCGCTGCCGCTCATCCACGTGGGAGGCCGTCCCTCCATCCACCTGGACGTGGCCGCGCGCCGCTTCTACCTCTTCGGCAACACCTACAACGCGCAGGACTTCTGGCTCGTCCTCTTCCTGCTCACCACCATCGGCTTCGGGCTGTTCTTCGTCACGGCGTGGCTGGGCCGGGTGTGGTGTGGCTGGGCCTGCCCGCAGACGGTGTTCCTCGAGGGCGTGTACCGGCAGATAGAGCGGTGGATCGACGGCCCGCGCGAGCGCCGTCTGCGCAGGGCCGCCGGGCCGTGGACGGCGGCGCGGGTGGTGCGCGCGGTGGCCAAACACGGCGCCTACGTGGTGGTGTCGCTCTTCCTGGCGCACGTGGCGCTCAGTCTCTTCGTCTCCGCGCAGGGGCTGACGGGCATGGTGCGGGACGGGCCGGCCCAGCACCCGGTGGCCTTCGCCTGGGCCATGGCCGTCACCGGCGCGCTCTACTTCAACTTCGCCTGGTTCCGCGAGCAGCTCTGCGTGGTGCTCTGCCCCTACGGGCGCCTGCAGTCCGCCATGCAGGACCGGGACTCGCTCATCATCGGCTACGACCTGGGCCGGGGCGAGCCCCGGGGCCGCGTACAGAAGGTGAAGGCCGGGGGCGTGGAGCCCTCCCGGCAGGGCGACTGCGTGGACTGCCGCAAGTGCGTCCTGGTCTGCCCCACCGGCATCGATATCCGCAACGGGCTGCAGATGGACTGCATTGCTTGCGCGCAGTGCGTGGATGCCTGTGACGAGGTGATGGACAAGCTGGGCCGGCCGCGGGGCCTCGTCCGCTACGACTCGCTCAACGGGTTGGCGGGGCAGGGGGGGCGTGTGCCGCGTCCGAGGCTCTTCATCTATGGAGGGCTGCTGCTGGCCTCCGTGCTCGCACTCGGGGTGAGCCTCGCCCGCCGCACCCCCTTCGAGGCCAACCTGCTGCGCCTGCAGGGCACGACGTACGTGCTGGAGGGCGGCACCATCCGCAACCAGTTCGATCTGCACCTGGTGAACAAGAACCCCACCGAGTCCACCTTCTCGCTGCGAGTAGACAGCCCGGTGGAGGCCTCGGTGGTGGTGCCCCAGCGGCAGGTGAAGCTCGCGTCGCTGGAGAGCTTCCGGGTGCCGCTCTTCCTCACGCTGGAGCGCGGTCAGGCCCGCCCCTTCACCTTCTACCTGGAGGTGACGGATGAGTCCTCGGGCCAGGTGAAGCGGCTGGAGGCCCACTTCCTCGCGCCTCCGGGGAACGGCACCTGACGCAGGCTTTGCGTCCCTTCCCCCCCACGGACCGGCAGGATTTTCGCGCTGCCTGCCCGCCAGGAAGACAGGCCGGGTGCCTCCCTCTGAACGGTGCCCCCCGGTGTGCTGTCCCTTCCTGGCGCCGGACTTGCTTGGATGGTCCAGCGCGGCTCCCGGTACATACTCGGGGGCGTGTTCACCTGGATGTGGAGGTCATACGTGTCGCGTGAAAACCTGACGAGATGGACGCTGGTGGTGGGGCTGCTCGGCAGCGGCCTGGTGTTCGGTGCGCCTCCGGCGAAGCCTGCGCCGACGAAGGAGATGCTCGAGAAGGCGAAGACGTCCTTCACCCGCAATTGCGCCGCCTGCCACGGCGAGAAGGGTGATGCCTCCGGGCAGATGGCCGCGGTCCTGGTTCCCAAGCCGCGCAACTTCCTCAAGGATCCCTTCAAGAAGGGCAACAAGCCGGAGGAGATCTTCCAGACGCTCGCCACGGGCATCCCGGGCTCGACGATGGTGGCCTTCACCCAGCTGCCCGAGGAGGAGCGCTGGGCACTGGCGTACTACGTGAACGAGTTGCAGAAGCCGGGCTCGGTGCTGGGCGGCAACAAGCCCAAGGGCGGCAAGGGCAAGAAGTAGGGCTCACGCCGAGGGACGGCCAGTGGCGCGAGGCCCCTGGCCCTCGTCCCTCGGCGTACCCGTCAGCGGCTCTCCGCGCTGAGCTCCATGCCCAGCGCCTCGTTCGCGAAGCGGGCCATGCGTTCGAGCAGTTGCCGGTTGTCGTCCAAGACACTCCGCCCGGACATGTTCGCCGCCTGCTCCAGCTTCTCGTTGCAGCGGAGATCCAGGCAGAGATTCACGCCCACCCGGCGCTTGGAATCGACATCCGTGGTGAGCAGCCCGATCTGGTCCGCCGAGCCCGAGGCCCGGCACCACTCACACACCCGGAGCGCCAGCATCTTGTCTCCCTGCTGATCGCGGCGGAACGCGATGCCCGTGGGCTTCTTGGCGCCCGGTGCGGTGAACACGAGGAAGACGCGAACCCCGTAGGGGTCCACCCACGCGAGGTAGTCGCGGACAAACAGTGGGAGCTGGATACCCTTGGGCAGCTCGACGTGCTTGCGATCCCGCGAGCGGAACGCGCTCAGAAGCTCTTTCTCTGTCTCGATGCGGAACATGCTCTGGATCACCCCCGAAGCCGCGCCATTACCAGATCGCGCACGAGGCGGTCCAGATGCACCGCTGTCACATGGGCCTGTTGAGCCGTGAGCAGCGGCAGGGGACGTCAGTGTCCCGCCGGCTCCGGAGCACGGGAGGGGAGGAGTACGTCGAGGTACTCGGTGGCATACGGCGCCAGCAGATCACTCTGGAGGCGGAACCTGTCGCCAAACAACCAGGCGGCGGCATCCTGATCCAGCTCGTGGGTGGCCAGCGCCTCCAGGGAATCTCGCGAGCCGAACGCCTCCAGGACCACGATGCGCTCCTCGCGTGCCGCGCCCTCTCCCTGCTTCGGCTCGCCGAGGAGCCGCTCGAAGTATTGGAGGGACGCCTCCCGCGCGCGCGCCTGCCGGGAGGTGCTGATGACGACGGCCAGCCGTGCCCACTGCTCCGGACTCAACGAGGCGCGAATGGCGCTGACGTGTTGGTGGAGCTGCTCCAGCTCGTCACGCGCCGAGGCCCGGACATTGTCCACCACCGCCGGACGCACGGCCTGGGCGAAGCGCTCCAGACGCTCCGGGGTGGGCCTTCCCCGTGACAAGCACTCCGCGAGCAGGGTGTCGCTCTCACGCAGCAGGGTCCGCTGCCCCTCCAGCAGCTCGGGCGGCAGGAGACTCCGGGTGGAGGACGTGGGCGTGTCGAGGTCGGCCAGTGTCTCGGCGATGCGCTGCCGGGTGCTCTGGAAGAGGGCCTGCGTCTCCGGGGTGAGCGTGGCGCCGGGGTTGCCCAGCAGCGCCACGGCGATGCTCAGCGGGACGTGCGAGAACGCCTTGAGGGCGTGGTAGCGCGGGGAGAGGACGGTGTACTGGGTGCTCTTCCCCTGCCACACGAAGGTGAGCGTCCCCTTCATGAGCAGGAGGGGGCGCTCCCCGGTGCCGAGGCGGGCGGTATAGGCCTTCCGGGCGCCCGTGTACTGCTGGTGGAAGAGCGCATTGAGCGCGGTGAGGGGCTGTGCGGGTTGCTCCGCCGGGGCCGGGGCGGAGCTTCGGGCCGCCGTGGGGGGCGCGGCGTCAGGAGGAGAGACCGGCGCGACCGCGGGGGCGGCGGTCTGGCAGGCCATGAGGCAGAGCCCCACGAGGGCGGAGAGCAGCAGGTGGCGGGAGGAGACACGGGCGAGCGGCATGATGCGCGGAGTGTCGGAGTCCGGCGTGCCCACCGTCAATCACCGCGCCGGACCGGTGTACTCCGCCGCGCTGATCTTTTTCCGGTGCGCTTGCCCGAAACGAAAAGCCACGGGTCTCAGTTCGCAAACACCCGGCATCCGCCAAGGAGCACAGACCCATGCTGAAGAAGACGATGACGCTGTTCGCCTCGATGGCCATGTTGGCGGGTTGCGGAGAGGTGCCGACTGGCGCGGTGGAGGAGTGGAACGCGGGCGGCGCTGAAGCGCCTCGGCCGAGTGAGCCCATCGGTAGCACGGAGGAGCCGCTCAACAACGGCACCTATACGACGAGCCTCTTCCCCGAGGTGGTGCGCATCCTGACGTACTACTCGTCGACCGGGAACTACTACACCTGTACCGCCACGGCGATCTCAGAGGACACGCTCCTCACCGCGTCGCACTGCGTGAAGGTGGGCAACGAGGTCGCGCAGTGGGTCAAGGTCGACAACGCCGACGGTGACAACAACAACACCGAGGGGTCGTACTCGAGCTACATCGTGATGTCGAAGGACCTGTACTCGAACGTCTACTACGGCACCTCCCAGGGCGAGAGCACATACAAGCGGGATCTGGCGCTCGTGAAGTTTGGCAAGAGGACGTTCAGCAAGTACCTGCCGTTCGCCTACAAGACCGACCTGGTCACGTCCGGCACCACCGTGACGATGGTCGGGTTCGGCGGAGAGACGACGAAGGCGTACGGCACGCGCCCGATCAGCGGCACGACGAACACCAACAACGGCTCGGACTACGGGTACTTCAACATCGTCTCCGACACCTCGACGCAGCCCTATACCGAGGGCGGCGACTCGGGCGGTCCGCTGCTCTACCAGGAGAACGGCCAGTACTACGTCGTCGGCGTCTTGATGGGCGGGAGCATCTCGGGCACGACGAAGTATCACGTCTACCCGGCGCTGACGCAGGCCGTCTACAACCACATGTCCCGGTTCATGACGCTGCGGGACAAGTACTGCATCGAGGCCTACCGGCACTCGTACAGCACGGCCTGGGGCGGTAGCTGGGCGTTCTGTGTCACCGGTTCCATCAACGTCAATCTCGACGCCTCGGGCTTCTCGGATCCGTTCAACGCCTACTCCCACGGCAACAGCTCGACCTGGAACGACGAGATCAGCGCGTTCACCATTCCCACCGTGATGGCGGGCACCTTCTACGAGCACAGCAACTTCGGCGGGAGTTCGGTCACGTTCGTCAACGTGTTCCCCTTCCTCGACAACTCGCTCGTCAGCAACCTGAAGGACTTCAGCTTCAACGATCTGATCTCCTCGTGGTCGCTCACCTCCACGGACTCTCCCTGGATCGTGAAGTTCCAGCTGCAGAACGCGAGGAACGGCAAGTGCATCGATGTCGTCAACGGCAACCCTGCCAACGGCACGAACGCCCAGATCTGGGATTGCACGAGCGGGAACAACAACGAGTACTTCACCCTCGTGGAGACCTCGACGCCAAACGTCTACCTCGTGAAGAGCTCTCAGGCAGGCACGTGCCTCGACGTCTCGGGCGGCGGCACGACGAACGGCACCAACATCCAGCTCTGGGAGTGCAGCTCGGGGAACCCGAACCAGCTCTTCCGCTTCGAGCAGTTCCCCGGGCAGAACAAGTTCCACATGGTCAACACCCGCACCGGTAAGTGCGTCGACGTCGCGGGCGGCGGCACGACGAACGGCACCAACATCCAGCAGTGGGAGTGCCTGGACTCCAGCAACTCGTCGGTCAACAACCAGGTGTTCTCGTTCAAGATGTACTGAGCAGAACCCGCCTGTTTCAACGCCGGTCTCCCTGAGGGAGGCCGGCGTTTTCCTTTTCGCGCTGGCTCAGCGGTCTCATGGCCACGACCCTACCTGTTGAGCGGGAACGGGGACCCTGTTGAGCGGGCGGGCTGGTGCATGGTGGACTGCCAGCACATGGGTCACTACATCGTTGGCTGGTGGCAGCGGTTCTGGGTCCGCCGCGGTGGCTGGCTGTCGCCGTGACGGGGACGGTCAGCTCACGCTGTAATCTTCATACTCCCACATGAAATAGCGCTGCAGCCGGAGGACCGATTCCTCCCAGGACGCAGCAGCACAGCGCGCCACGATCTCCACGCACGTCCGCCGGAGGAGGTCCCAAGAGTAATCCGCCAGGATCAACGTCGCCCGCTCCCTCACCACGGGTTTCGAGGAGCGGGCTCTCAGCCCTTCAGGCGTGGACACGACCACCTGGAAGACATCCATTCCTGCCTCTCCCGCGACGCCAATCTCCATCTCCAATAGGAAGAACACGTCGGAGCGATCATCAGGCCGCCAAGCCTTGAAATCGACATCGGGTGACGACCAGCTCCGAATCTCCAGCTCGACAGGCTTTGAGGTCATGCTCGAGGTCCGAGTGAACCTCACCGCTCCACCCGCCGTCTAGCGCATCGCATCCTCCCCGCGGCGGAGGTCAGTCCAGCTTGAGCAGGTTGAGCGTTGGCAGCGGACCCCCGGGGAACTGTTGCAGCCGTCCGCCGATCGCCAGGCCGCCGAGATCGACGGTAGCGAAGCCCGCCTGCCCGAAGAGGCCGCTCACCTCCGTCTTGGCGCCCGCGTCATCTCCCGACATGAACAACACGCGGCGGCCTCCGGACTGCCGGGGTTCCGCCGCGAGCACGGCGGCGAGGAGGGTGTTGGCCGTCTTCACCACGCGCGCGCCCGGGGCGAGCGACGCCACGACCTCGCTCGACGTGCTCCCTCCCAGGTCGGCGAGGCGGAAACCGGGCAGGAGGACGGGGTTGGTGGCATCGACGAGGATGCGGCCGTTCCACGCGGGCACGCCCGACAGCGCCTCGCGCACCTGCTCCCATGGCACCGAGAGCATCACCATGTCCGCCGCCGCGGCCTCCTGCCGCGTGCCCGCCCGGGCCCGGGGACCGAGCTGGCGCACCAGTCCCGCCAGCGTTTCCGGGCCACGGCTGTTGCTGACAATCACTTCATGGCCGGCCTTCGCCATGTGGCCCGCCAGGGCCTGACCGATGCTGCCCGCGCCAATGATGCCAATCTTCATGACACGCTCCAGGTGCGCCTTCACTTCGAGTGGGGCGTGGAGAGCAACTGCTGCTCCCACGTGAAGCTGGTGCCGACGACGCCCATGTGGTCGACGAGCAGCGTGGCGAGGCCGGGCACGGTGTCCGTCCGGGCCCAGTCGCGCTGGAGCTCGGAGGCGAAGACCGTCCAGGTGAGCGGCACGGCGCCGGCCTGGATCATCCGCTGGATCGCCATCTCGTGCGCTTCGACGGTGACGCCGCCGGAGGCGTCGGTGACGATGTAGACCTCGTAGCCCTCGCCGAGCGCGTGAATCACCGGCATCGCGAGGCAGATCTCCGACCACAGCGCGGCCATGACGATCTTCTTCCTGCCGGTCTTCTTCACCCACTCGACGACGCGGGTGTCCTCCCACGTGTTGATGAACGTGCGGTTGATGGGCTTCTGCTCGGGGAAGACGTCCTGCAGCTGCTTGAGGAGGTAGCCGCCGCGCTCCTCCACCACCGTGGTCAGCAGCGTGGGGACGTTGAACAGCTTCGCGGACCTGGCCAGCCCCACGACGTTGTTGATGATGGTCTGGGTGTCGTGGCTGCGCAGGCCGGCGAACTGGAAGGGCTGGTGGTCGATGAGGAGCAGCACGCAGTTGTCGGGCGTGAGCAGCGCATCGAGGCCGGCTTTCGGGTTGTGGGGGGCGGTCATGTCGGTCTCCAGGGACAGCGGGAAATGGGACGGACGCAGCGGTCCGTGCCCGGTGGCTGATGGAGATGAGAATGGCCGCGCGGCCCCTCTTGCAGTAGAGGGGAATCCGCTGAATCACTTTAAACAGGATGTTTAAGGCATGGAGACCCTCATCACCCTGGAGTCGTTCGTGCGCAGCGCACAGTCCTCGAGCTTCTCCGCGGCCGCGCGCCGGCTGGGGCTGACCCCCGCGGCCGTCAGTCAGAATGTCGCGCGGCTCGAGGCCCGGCTGGGCGTGCGCCTGTTCCAGCGCAGCACGCGGGGGCTGACGCTGACCGAGCCGGGGGAGCGCTTCCTGCGCGACGTCAGCGGCGGACTCGACACGCTCCAGACGGCCATCGCCAACGTGTCACTGGCCGCGGAGCAACCGGCGGGGGTGTTGAAGGTCAGCATGGCTCCCGCTTTCGGGAGCGGTTACCTCGTGCCGCTGCTCCAGGACTTCCTCGCGCGCTATCCCGGCATCGTACCGGACTGGCACCTCGACAACCGGCCGGTGGACCTCATCAACGAGGGCTTCGACGCGGCGATTGGCGGCGGCTTCGACCTCCCCTCGGGGCTGGCCGCGCGGGAGCTGGCCCGGGCGCACGTGATCGCGGTGGCCTCGCCCTCCTACGTGGCGCGCATCACACCGCCCAGGGATCCCTCCGAGCTTCAGCGCCACGAGGGCATCCTGTTGCGCTCTCCGCTGACGGGGCGCATCCGCTCCTGGCCGCTGCGCAACCGCTCGGGCGAGCAGGTCGCCGTCGAGATGCGGCCGCGCATGATTCTCAATGACCCCGAGGCCGTCTGTCACTGCGCCCTGATGGGCCTGGGCATCGCCTTCGTCGCGACGATGAACGCGCTGCCGCACCTGCGCAGTGGAACGCTGGTGCGGCTCCTGCCGGACTGGTACGCCGACATCGGTCCGATTTCGCTCTACTACGCCGGGCACCGGCAGCTCCCCGCGAAGACCCGCGTGTTCGTGGACTACGTCGTGCGCGAGTTCAAGCGCCAGGATCTGCCCGGCATGTTCGACGCGGGAGGCGCCGACGCCGGCCGGGTGCGCAAGGGCACCGGGGCGAGGCGCTGAGCCGCTCCGTCTCAGGCCGCCCGGGCCGCGAGCCCCTGCAGCACGTCCGCGGTGTCCACCACGCGGCCGAACTCGGTCGCCAGGGTGGCGAGGTGCGCGCGGTGCATGGTGTCCGCGTCGAGCAGGGTGCCATCGGGTGCCCGCTGCGCCCAGGTGTGGCAGGCATCCCCCACCACCACGAGGTCGAAGCCGAGGTTGGCCGCCATGCGCGCGGTGGTGGAGACGCACATGTCCGTGGCGATGCCGAAGAGGACGACCTGACTCACCCCGGCCGCACGCAGGCGCGCCTCCAGGTCGGTGCCGATGAAGGCGCTGTTCACGCTCTTGACGATCAGCGGCTCGCCAGCCCGTGGCTCGAAGCCCGGCTTGAGGGCGTTGCCCGGCTGCCCGGGGCGCAGCAGCGAGGTGGGGGAGGGGCTGTCATTGCGCACGATGACGAGTGGCCGCCCGGAGCGCCGCCAGGCCGCGAGCAACTGGAGCGCGTTCGCCTCCATGCGGGGGTTGTTGCGCGGGCCCCAGGAGGGGTCGTCGAAGCCCTGCTGCACGTCGATGGAGATGAGCGCTGCGCGGTCGTGGAGTTCCATGTGCTTGCTCCCGTAGGTGGTGACGCGGCACCCTAGGGAGGACGGCCGCCGGTCGACAGGTGGCGGAGTGCCGGTATACCGGCGGAATGCCGGTGGGCACTGGGGATGGGCTCGCAAGAGGAGAACGACGGGTATGGCGCTGGACGAGTTGGACGGGCGGATCCTCGCCCTGCTGGAGGCCAACGGGCGGGAGTCCGCCACCAAGCTGGCGGCGAAGGTGGGCCTGTCGCGCTCGGCCGTCCAGGAGCGGGTGGCCCGGCTCGAGCGCGACGGCATCATCCAGGGCTACACCATCCGGCGGGGCCGTGGAGGGCCTCCGGCCGGAGTGGAAACCTACCTCTTCGTGCGGCTGGAGGGGCCGGCGTGCCCGCGCGTGGCCCCCCTGGTGCGCGAGCTGCCGGAGGTGCTCAGCATCGAGTCGCTCGCCGGCGAGCTCGACATGCTCATCCGCGCGCGTGTCCCCGACATGGCGGCCCTGAACACGCTGCGCGAGCGCGTGGCCCGCCTCCCCGAGGTGCGCACCGTCACCACCGCACCGGTGCTCGCCGTGCACCTGGACCGGCGCTGACACACCGCTTACTCGGCGCGTGGCGCGAGGAGGCTACTGCGCCAGCGTGAACTTCGAGATCTTGTGCTCGGTCGGCTGCGTGATCCACAAGGTGTTTCCCACGCCGCGGGCGAGCCCCCAGGCGCCGAGCACTGTCTGCACCTCGGTGACCACCCCGTTCGGCGTTATCTTCGCGAGCTGCTTGGTCCCGTAGTACTCGGTGAACCAGATGTTGCCGTCCGGGCCGGCCACGGGATTCCACGGCTGCGGCGAGTTGGCGAGGGGGAAGAGCGTGATGGTCCCCGTGGGCGTGATGCGCCCGATCGTGCTGCTGGCCGGCATGGCGAACCAGACGTTGCCATCGGGGCCAGCACCGATGGTGTGTGGCTGGTCCACTGGCCCGAACTCCGTGATGTTCCCGTTCACGTCGATGCGGCCAATCTTGTTGCCCTGGTGTTCCGCGAACCAGAGCGCGCCGTCCGGTCCGGCCGTGATGCCCAGGTTGTCCGGGTAGATGCTGCTCGTGACCGCGTACTCGGTGAACACGCCCGACGTCGTCAGCTTGAAGATCTTGGATCCCATGGTGAACCAGAGGTTCCCATCGGGGCCGCTCGTGATGTCCGCCGGAAAGCTGTGATAGCCCCCATCGTTCGGGGGCGTGAACACGGTGATCACGCCCGCCGGCGTGATGCGCCCGATGGTCGAGGGCTGCGCGGGCATCGTGAACCAGATGTTGCCGTCCGAGCCCACGGCGAGCTGGTCCGGGTACTCCGGAGTGGTGAACTCGGTGAGCTTCCCCTGGGTGTCGAGACGTCCGATCCGCCCCCAGGTGTCCGATGACTCCGTGAACCACACGTTGCCGTCGGGAGCGACCGCGATGTCGTTCGGCTGCAGGGAGGAGTTCGGCAGGCCGTACGACGAAAGGGAGCCGGACGAGCCGCCCGCGAGGGCGGTGAGCGAGGTGAGCGCGACGGCGAGGGCGAGGAGCTTTCCGGGTTGTCTCATGGGGGTCTCGGGGGGTGGTGGACCGCCTGCTCCGCCGGACGGCGGAACTGACGGTTCTTCGGATCGGATGCTGGAGAACGACGTCGTCTACCGCGAGAGAACATCCGTTACTTCACGCTGTCGTGCAGGTGTGGCCGAGAAAGGGCCACGCGGTCCTTGTGCTGACGCCGGAGAAGGCTGCCATTGGGGAGCCCCTGTCGGAAGAGAACGTGGAAACGCTGATTACCATGCGATTCCGGTTCGCAGCAAGACATCCAGGTCATGTCTGATCAGGTGGACCGATACGCATTTCTCTTTGGGGCAATTTGCCTCCTGGCGTGCTCCGCGCCGAGGTGTTCCCGGGGCCAAATGCCCCATGTCTGTCTTAGACGACGTGTACGGACTGGACGCATGGTGCGGGCGGGAGTCCGCCACGCTAGGCCTCGCCCGGGGTGGGCGGTGCGACGTCGAGCGCCCAGCAGTAGAAGCTCAGCTCGTCGACGTCTTGTTCGACGAGCGCCGTCAGCGTGGTGCCGCCGCCGTGTCCCGAGTCCCGGAGCGGCAGCAGGAAATAGGGTCCTCCTTGGGTGCCCTCGGCCTGGAGCCTGGCGACCATCTTGAGCGGATCGTGCGGTGGCGCGGTCCGGTCGTTCAACGCCGTCACGAAGGTCATCACGGGGTAGCGGCGATCGGCTCGGACGTTGTGATAGGGCGAGTACCCGGCGAGATACGCGCCCTCGACGGGATCTTCGGGCGAGCCGTACTCGACGGTCGCCGAGCTCAGGAATCCGAACTTCGGAAACCGCAGCATGTCGAGGGTGGGCGCGCGGCAGTAGACGGCTCCGAAGGCCTCGGGCGCTTGCATGGCGGTGACAGCGACGAGCAGCCCGCCGTTGCTGTTGCCGCGCGAGGCCAGCCTGGAGGGCGTCGTGTAGCCCGCCGAGACGAGCCACCGCGCCGCCGCGATGAAGTCGTCGAAGGCGTTCTGCCGCCGCGTCTTGCATGCCGCCTCGTGCCAGGCACGGCCGTATTCGCCGCCCCCCCGCACGTTGGCGAAGGCGAGCACGCCGCCCAGCTTCAGCCAGGCCGCATGGAGCGCCGTGAAGCGCGGCTCCACCGAGATGTTGAAGCCTCCGTAGCCGCTCAGCCGCACCGGCTGGCGCCCGTCGCGAGGCAGGTCCTTGCGGTGGATGATGAACATCGACACCCGTGTGCCGTCGAGCGACTCGTACCAGACCTGGTCCGTCACGTACTCGGACGCGTCGAGCCCGACGTCGGGGATGTGGTACGGCGACAGGCGGTCCGCCGCGTAGTCATACCGGTAGACCGAGGGGGCCTGCACATACGACATGAAGTGGACCCACACCTCGTCGCCGCTCCAGGAGCCGCTGATGCCGCTGACGATGCCTTCCCCCTCGTTGCGATTCACCGAGCCGAGGGCTGGCAGCGCGAGGTCGCGGAGCCAGGTGCCGTCCTCGGCGTGGATGCGCACGCGATGCGACGCCGCATGCGAGTAGACGGCGTAGAGCCGGCCTCCGACACCGGCGACCGTCTGCAGCGTGTCCGGGCCTTCGGGGATGAGCGTCCGCCACTCCGTCGGCGCCGACAGCGGCGCGACACAGAGTCGGCCGCGCGGCGCGTCGAGGTCGGTCTGGACGAGCAGCGAGTCGCCGAGCACCTGCACATGGTTGAGGGAGCGCATGACAGGCGCCACCGCGATGAGCGCGTCATCGGCGAGGCGCAGGAGGTAGACGGCGTTGGCGTGCACGTAGTCCCACTTGGAGAGCACGGCGAAGCGGCGGCACTCGCTCAGCTTGACGGAGCACCAGTACTCCTTCACCTGGTCGTCGCCGAAGATCCGGCGGGCCGGCGCGCCCGACCCGAGCCGGTGCTCGTAGATGGCGTTCCAGTGCGCCTCGTCGCCCGCGGGCACCTCGCCCGGTTCGGGACACGCCGCATAGAAAAACCCTGAAGAGTCGGGCCGCCACGCCACGGACGCGTGGCTCGTCCCGCGGGGCCGGTCGGGAAGCAGCCGCCCCGTCTCGACGTCGAGCACGTGGATCACCGCCTCGTGGGTGCTGCCAGCGGCCTTCCCGAACGCGACCCGCGCACCGTCGGGGGACGGCACGGCGAAGACCAGGGCCTCGTTGTCCGCCCAGGTGTTGGGGTCGAGCACCGTCTCGAGCGGCGCGCCCTTACCGCGCCGGAGCATGAGCTTGAGCTTGTCGTCGCTGGCGTCCGCCTGCCAGAGAAACTCGCGGCCGTGCGGCCCGGCGGGAATCGGCGGAGAGAGCCGAGCATGGCGCGCGGAGCGGGCGACCACTGCCCGCAGCGCATCGCGTCCCGGCACCGCGCGCAGCACCGCGTGCGTGACGGCTTCCTGCGCCGCGATCCACGCCTGGGTCTCCGCGGCGTCGAGCCGCTCCAGCCAGGCGTATGGATCGTCAACCCGCCTGCCGTGCAGCGTGTAGCCGCTCTCCGGAGCACGCCGCGCCGTGGGAAATTCCAGGGTCCGGTTCAGGTTCTTCATCAAGAGTTCATTGGCCGGCGCGCCGGACATGGTCACAGCGCGAGGCTCTCCTTCAGCAGGGCGAGACCGAACCACCACTGGCCGTCCGCCGTGCCGATCTTCAGCGTGCCGGCCATCATCCGCTGATAGAACTCGCCGAGCGAGGGCGTGGAGTCGAGCGTCTCCGCGCCGGTGGCCCCCGCGTGCTTCATCTGGCGGGCGAGGTGCAGCTGGAACGAGCCGGCGAGCGCCGCCGCCAGCCGGCGGTTGTACTGGAAGCGGTGGGGGAGCCTGTCGAACGGGCTGCCGTCGTAGGCCGAGAGCAGGCGCACGCAGGTGCCCTCGTCCATGCGCATGAAGACGCAGAGCACCGCGAGATCGTAGAAGGGGTCCATCACCCCGGCGGTGGCCCAGTCGAGGATCAGGATGGTCTCGCCGTCGTAGATGAGGTTGGTGGGGTTGAGGTCGTTGTGGCCGAGCAACCGGGCGCGGTCGCTGGCCGGTGGCTCCTCGGCGAGCACGCGCTGGACGGCGTCGCGGGCGAAGTCCGGGAGGGCGAAGCCGGCCAGGAAACCGTTCCAGACCTGGGCGAGGACCTCGCGGGGATCTCGCGTGTGCGCGCCGGCGGGGACGGGGAGCGCGTGGATGCGGCGCACGGTACGGCCGAGCTGGGTGAGCGCGGCTTCGTGGGTGCGCGGGTCCCGGTAGAAGGCCATGAACGAACGGTCGGCGACGAAGGAGGTCAGGACGGCGCGCCGCGCCTCGTCGACGTGGACGATGCGAGGCGCGAGGCCCGCGTCGGCGGCGAGCCGCTGGATGTGGAGCGCGCGGCGCCAGTCGGCGTCGTTCTCGGCCTCGCCTGCGATCTTGAGCACGAACGGCTGGCCGGCGGCCTCGACCCGGTAGACGCCAGCGCCCGACATCCCCGCGGCGATCCGGGTGATGGTGGTGGTGGGTGCCCTGAGGTCCGCGGGCAAGCAATCTTCAATGGTCATGTTCGACCCTCCGCTCATAGCCTACGCCAGCTGAGCTGGGACACCGCGCCGCCCCCATTCTCGTAGTACTCCATCACCACGCGGTGCCGTCCCTTGGGAAGGAAGATGAGCCCGCTGTACGTCGTGGGCCCCTGGTCCCACCAGGCATTGATGACGCGGGTGCCGTTCACATACACGCGGACCCCATCATCCGCCCGGGCGGTGAAGCGATACGTCCCATAGTTGAGCGGGAACCAGCCCGTCCAGCGCACCGAGAACTGGTCCGCCGCGACTTCGAGCGCGGGGCTGCCTTCACCCCAGTCATGAGAGATGGGGGCTGGCTCGCATCGCACCATCACGGGCTCGCCGCCGAGCCAGGTGTTGTTGAAGTACTCCGCCCGGAACTGCCCGTCCGGGCACCCGGCCGGTACGGGCTGGGCGAACGTGGCCGTGTACGTGGCGCTCGTCTCTCCGGCCTCGACCTGGTGCTCCGCGGCCCCACCGTCCGACCAGCCCTGGAAGAGATAGGGCTCCTGCGGCGAGGGCGCGCTCACGGTATTGCGCGAGCCAGCGACGACCGTGCGCGTCAGCGGGGCCGTCCCGCTCTGCCCGTTGAGGACCACCTGCAGGCCGGAGGGGGCGGTCCCCAGTGTCAGCTGCACCGTCCGCGGATGGATGCTCACCGTGCGCGTGCCCGTCAGGCCTCTCGAGTCCGATGCCGACAGCGTGAGCTCGAAGGAGAACTCGTCTCCGTGGTCCGGGATGAGGAGGCTCCCACTGGCGCCTGGATGTGAGGTGTACGGGTGGGGATGGCACGTGCCCTGGGTGCAGTGGTGCAGCGTGAGCGTCCAGGACAGCTTGTCCGCGGGAATCCATCCCTCCTCCGCATCGAGTGCCTCACCCGAGTAGGTGATGACATCCCCCACCTTGAACGAGGAGCCCTGCGCGGGAGAGGTGATGGTCACGCTCGGGCTCGTGTCGCCCACGACGACGGTCACGCTCGCCGAGCGGCTGCCGCCACGCCTGTCGCTCACGGTCAGCCGGGCGGTGTAGTCGCCGTTGGCGGTATACGTGTGCTCCGGGTGGGCCAGGCTCGAGCCCGTGCCATCACCGAAGTCCCAACTGTAGTCGAGCAGATCTCCATCCGGATCTCCGCTGCCCGCGCTCGAGAACCGCACGAGCAGCGGTGCATACCCATTGTCCGGAGCCGCCGAAGCCGCCGCCGTGGGAGGCGTGTTCCCCACCGTGTAGCGGACGCGGCGCACCTGCCCGTCGGCGATGGCCACGTAGTAGAGGTCTCCGCCGGGTCCGGGCCCGATGGCGGCCGGACCATGGGTCTCGGAATCGAAGAGCGTCACGCTGTCAGGAATCAGGTGGTCGTCCTCGTCGACGCGCAGCGTGCGCAACCAGTTCTGGGCGTAGTCCCCGAAGAAGTAGGTTCCCCAGTAGGAGGAGGGGTAGTCCTGGCCGGTATAGAAGAACCCGGCGGTGGAGCACGCGCTCCCGTTGTCGTGGCTCCAGAAGTAGAGGGGCTGCTTCACCGCGGAGGGGCCCCGGGCATAGAGCGCCTGGCAGACGGGCTTGGGCGCGTAGCCTGCCTGGGGCTCGGGACCCTCGTAGCAGGGCCAGCCGAAGTTGGCCCCCGCCGTGGCGACGTTGAGCTCCTCGTACTGATTCCAGCCCACGTCCCCCAGGTAGGGCCGGCCCGTACCCGGGCGCAGGTGGAAGCGATAGGGATTGCGGAGCCCGTAGCTGAAGACCTTCGAGCGGTTGGCCCGGGCCTCTCCTGTCCAGAACGGATTGGTGGGCAAGCCCTCTCCCAAGCGGGTGATGCGCAGGAGCTTGCCCGCCAGCGAGTCGAGGTCCTGCGCTCGCAGGGCGTCGTCGTTGACGTCGACGAAGTGCGCTCCATCCCCCAGGGTGACGAAGAGCGTGCCGTCCGGGGCGAACTCGAGGTGGCCGATGCTGTGCGAGGGACTGTCGGAGGGAATGCAGTCCGTCCCCGCGGGAAGGTCATTGCAGGAGGGGGCCACCTGGGTGCCGAGCAGGATGACCTCGCTGGTGGGCAAGGCGGTGTTGCCCACCACCGTGTAGCGCGCCAGGCGTCCGACCTTGGGCTCGAGGTCGTCCCAGGCATCGTCATCGTAGGTGTAGAGGAGATAGATGAACCCGTTCGCCGCGAACTCCGGGTCCACCGCCAGGCTCAACAACCCGCGATCATGGGCGGCATTCACCCGGTCCCGGATGTCGAGCACGGGGGTGGGCAGGAGCGCGCCGTTCTCGTAGACCCGCACCACCCCCGCCTTCTCCGTGATGAAGAACCGGCCATCGGGCAGGGGCACGAAAGCCGTGGGCACCTCCAGCCCCGAGATGAAGACCTCGTCGGAGAATCCACCGGGCAGGGCGCTGCTCAGCACCCCCGGCCGGGGAGGGTCTCCTCCCGGGTCCGAGCCCCGTGCATGCGCCGACGCCAGCAGGAGACATCCCAACCACGGCAACAGGGACGTCGTGCGCAGGGGGCGCCCGCGCGATGAGGGGGAAGTTGCCATGACAGGTTCCTCGTTGGCGCCAGGCCTCAGGGTGCTCGCAAAGCTGGCGCCTGCCTCGCCCGCCACCATTGGTCCCGAGGTGCCGTCCACTGTTTGATTCAGTCTCCTGTCTGGCTCCGCTCGGGAGGCCGGCAGCGCAAAGGCAGCTTGGTAGGAGCTTTCTCTACTTTCCCCACCATCCCCGCCAACCTGAAATTATCTGTCTTTGCAGAAACCAGGTAACTCCAGGTTTTCAAAGTATTATTTGTAATACGCCATTTGTTGTGTAGAGTGCTCCACGTCAACACCCCCTCCTTCCCCCCCCCATTCGTGGAGCAGTCATGGCTCTGAACACCCGGAAGTTCGTCGTCGGCGCCGCGCTCGCCTCGGCCGCCGTCCTGTCCACCGCCGCGTACGCGCAGGTTCCCCCGGACCACTGCATCAACGTCTGCCAGAGCGCGAGCTTCTACGCGGGCTACAACAGCTCGAGCGGCCCCTACGGCTTCAAGCGGACCCTGTATTACGGCGACAAGGTCGGTCACACGCGTGGCGCGCACCCCGTCTACAACGGCTGGGCGGCCACCTTCGACTACGGCCCGAACGACTGGGGTTACATGCGCTACGAGTGCCTCGGTGGCTGGGGCTCCTGGTAATCCAGCCCCTCCCTCGCTGACTCCAACCCCTCTCATTCAAGCAAGGAAATGACCATGCGCCTCAATCGCAAAGCTGTCGTTGCCGTCGCGCTGCTCGCCGCGGGCGTCGCCGCCGCCTCCATTGGTCCCTACGCTCGCGCCCGTTTTGGCGTGCGCCAGACGGTCTGCGCGCAGAGCCTGTACCTGCGCACCGCCCCCAACGACGGCCCCTGGTCCGGCACGCTCGTGTACGGTGAGACCTTCACGTCCGAGTCCCGCAGCGGCGACTACGTGTATGGCTTCGCCTATGGCCAGCTCAACCGCAAGGGCTGGGTGCAGGACGGCTGGTTCTGCAACTGATTCGCAGCCCGTGACGTGAGGTGTGTGGCGGGCCCGGTTGCGCGATGCGCGGCCGGGTCCGTTGTCGTTTGGGCGGGTGTATACAGTCGTGGGTCCGGCGTATCGCGAGGAGGCGAGTCGATGAGAAGGGTCTGGTTGCTGGCGCTGCTCTCGGTGGTGGCGTGTTCCGAGAAGCAGGCGCAGGTCGGTGGGGCGGGGCAGGCCAGTGGGCCCGTGCAGGCCAGTGGGGCGGGGCAGGTGCCCAGGTCCGAGCTCGCCCTCGCGAACGAGGACGAGTCGTGTCCCGGCGGTACGGTGCGGGGGTGCTGGGAGGCGGCCACGGAGGCCGAGATGAAGGGCGACGTCGCGCGCGCGACCGGGCTGTACACCCGGGTGTGCGACGCGGGCGGCGCCCGGGCGTGCAACGTGCTGGGCATCCTCGCGTCGAAGGAGGGCACGGACGGGGCGCGCGTCTATTCGCTCTTCATGCGCGGGTGTGACGGCGGCGACATGTCGGGCTGCTACAACGCGGCCATGTGCCACAAGACGGGCGGGTGTGCCGCGAAGGATGACGCCGAGGCCACGAAGCTCCTCAAGCGCGCGTGCGACGGCGGCGACCCGGATGCCTGCGCCCACCTGGGCACCCGCTGAAGGCCGCCGGCTCCCACTCCCGGAAGGACGGGCTCAGCGGTCGTCCCGGGCCGCGGGAGCGGGGACGTGCTTCTTTCCGAGTCCCTCCCGCTTCAGCAGCACCCCGAGCCCCGCCGCCCCGAGTGCGGTGAGTGCCCCCGCGAGGAAGGGCGCGCTGGCGCCCAGGGCTTTGTAGAGCGCGCCACTGGCCACCGGGCCCACGGTGCGCGCGAGTCCTCCCGAGGACTGGGCCAGTCCGAGCGTCAGGCCCAACAGGGCGGGATTCGCCGCCTGGGAGGCCAGGCTCGAGAGCAGCGGTTGGGTGAGGCCGAGCCCCGTGCCGAGCAGCACCACGGCGCCGATCAGGGGGAGGGGTTGGGCCGAGGCGCTCACGCCCAGCATGCCGGCGGCGAGCAGCAGCGTGCCGAAGATGAGCAGGCGCGCCTCGCCCACCGCCTTGGACAGCGGACCGATGAGGCCGCCCTGGATGACGAGCCCCAGTCCCCCCACCAGGCCGAAGATGTTGCCCACCTGCTCCGCGCCCCAGCCGACGCGCTCCTGGGCGAGCAGCGCGAAGGCCACCTGGAGCGTCGTCATGGAGAGGAAGACGAAGAAGTAGAGCAGCAGCATGAGGCTCAGCGCGCGTTGCCGGGGCGAGCTGTGGAACACGCTCAACCGCGAGGGCTGCTTCGCCGCGGGGGCGCGGCCCGACGGGGCGTGGGTCTCGGGCATGGCCAGGAGCACTCCGAGCGCGCCGACGAGGGCGAGCGCAGCCGCCGCCAACGGGGGGACCCAAGCACCCCACTGCGAGAGCTGGCCGCCGATCATGGGCCCCAGGACGAGTCCCAAGCCAATGCCCGCCCCGAGCCGGCCCATGGCCCGTGCGCGGCTCTCGGGCGGGGCCACATCCGCCAGGGTGGCCTGGCACGCCGAGAGGTTGCCCGCGGTGGCGCCGGCCAGGATGCGCGAGACGAAGAGCAGCGGCAGCAGGTGGTGGTAGCTGGCCAGGGAGAAGAGGCCCATGGCCACCGCGTTGGCCGCCAGGCTGAGCAGGATGATGGGCCGGCGGCCGTAGCGGTCCGAGAACCTCCCGAGCACGGGCGTGGCCAGCAGTTGCGTGAAGGAGAAGCTGCCGAGCAGCACGCCCACCGTGAGCTCCGAGCCCCCCATCGACTGGACGTAGAAGGGCAGGAGCGGGATGACGATGCCGAAGCCCACCAGATCGAGGAACACCGTCACGAAGACGAGCACCTCGATCCGGCGGAGGATCCGTGGTTCTGGGACCATAGGGCCCCACCCATACCGGGGAGTCAGGCGCTCCGCCACCCTTCCGGGGTGCGGACGGACGTGAGCCCTCCCCGGGTTGATGGCACCATGGGGCGCATGACTCGCAAGATGTTGCTGCTGTGGGTGTCCCTCGCGCTCGCCGCCTGCGCCCGCTCCACCTCGTCCCAGCGCGTGGGCGAGGCCCCGGGTACGGCCTTCAAGTCCTCCCTGTCGGTGCTGCTCGAGCACCGCGCCGAGCTGGCTCTCTCCGCCGAGCAGGTGGACCGGTTCGAGAAGATGGACTTCGCCCTCCACGAGAAGAACATCGGGCTCCAGCATGAGCTGGCGGCCCTGCAGGCCCAGAGCAAGAAGGACAACCGTCCCTGGCATGGAGGCTACATGGGCGGCGGGACGCATGACGCCCACGGAGGAAAGGGCTCCAGCACCAGCGGGCCTCCGGACGCGGACAAGGAGCGGTTGGTGCGGCGCGAGCGGCTGGAGCGCACCGAGTCCACGCTGCGCCAGATGCAGGACAACGACACGCAGTCCTATATGGAGGCGGAGAAGGTGCTGAGCGACGCGCAGAAGCCCCGGGCGCGCGAGCTCTTCTCCCAGGAGCGCGAGAAGCTGCTCAAGCAGCTCGAGGCCCTCCACTACCGGCAGCGCAAGGGCGACTACTGAGGCCGCCGCCCGCGCTCAGGGCGTGACGTGGTGGATCCAGATGTTCCGCGTCGCGATGTGGGGCTGCATCAGCATGTCCGCGATGCGCTGCCCCGGAGGCACGGGCCGGTTGAACGGGTAGCCCGGCTCGCGCATGTCCTCTGGTTCCTCCCCCGTAGGCTCTTGCGCCCAGGGGGTGATCATCACCATGAAGCGGAAGAGCATGCCCTCGGGCCGGCCGCGCGGCAGCAGCAGGTTCGCCGGCCACCCGCGCTCGTGCACCACGGACGCGAGGCTCGCTGGCCGGAAGATGACCGCCTGCTCCGAGGGCCGCAGCGTGTGCTCGAACCGGTCCATCTCCATCCACATCCGCCGGTCCTCGGCGTACGCATCCGCCGCCAGGTAGATGCGCACCGTCACCTTCTGCTCGTGCGGCAGCAGGTTCTCCACCCGGAAGAAGTAGTGGAAGGGCTCGTAAGCCAGGCGCAGCGGGTGCTGCGCCATGAAGGTGTTCAGCGCGTGCGTGCTCGCGCGGAAGGAGGGGGGAGGGCTGGTCCAGTAGTCGCCTCCGAAGGTGGCTTCACCCCAGCGCTGCCCGTCGAAGTCCGGTGACGTCCCCCCGGGGATGTCCTTGATGAAGCACAGCAGGATGTCCGGGCTCTGGTGGGCCGGATAGATGCCCTCGCCGAGCCACTTGCGCACCAGCACCTGGGGCCCGTTGGCCAGCTCGGACGGCGGCAGGTGCGTGCTCTGCCAGGCGTCGAGGATGTCGTCCGCGTGGCGCTGCCAGCGGTAGAAGAGCGGATCCCTCGCCGCGGTGGCCGGGGACGTCAGGACTCCCGGCAGGCCCGTCTCGTTCCGCGGCGCCGTCAGACAGCCGAACAGCACGTGGCCCAGGTGGTAGTGCGAGCCGTAGGGGCCGAGCGGATCCACCCAGGCCTCGCCATCCACGGAGCCCGGGTTGGACTCGGCCGTGTCGGCCAGCTGCGCCAGGCGCTCGATGACGACGGGCGTCTCCCCCCGCCACAGCAGCCCCGAGGAGGCCGCGGTGAAGAGGCGGTCGCGGCGCATGGCCTGGTCGGTGACGCCGTAGCCGGGCAGCCCCCTCGGGCTCAGGCCGGGCGGCCGGGGGGCGAACCCGGGCAGCCCCGCGTCATAGCCCTCGTTGATGGGTGACGCGTAGTCCCCCAGCGGCACCGTGCGCGGCATGCCGAACGACAGCCGCTCCGTGTCGTAGCGGGCCATCAGCTGCTGGCGCACGTGCGCGAAGTACACGCCCCGTCCCTCCGGCAGGAGGCGGTGCCCGGGCCGCGTGGGATCCGGCAGGCCCGCCGCCGGGTACAGCACGGGCCACGCCTCCACGTGCTCGTTGAGCCCGGTGTCCTCGCGGAAGTAGTCCAGCCAGCTCTCCGCGCCGGGCGTGCCGGGGTTTCCCTTCCGGGGAAGCTCGGGGCGCCCCGAGGGCACCACCAGGTGGGGCGCTCGCTCCCGCAGCGGAGGCACGCTCAGCCGGCGGCCCTCGGGGTGGTGGGTGATGAAGACACGCAGCGCGTACTTCGCCCACTCGGGGTCTCCAGCCCCCGCCTGCCGCTCGGCCTCGTCCAGCACCGCCCCCAGCCCCTCGTCTCCGGGCCGCGCGTTGGCCAGCTCCATGAAGCGGGCCGCCAGCGACAGCGCGAGCTGGAGGTGCGAGGGCAGGGCGGGGAGGAACCGATGGAGGGGGGAGGGAGGCCCGAACAGCTCGGGCTCCCCCCGGGCCGTCCTCGGCATGGGGGCGGGCGGGGACTCCCGGCACAGCAGCGCCCGCGCCCGCTCTCTCGGCTCCACGGGCGCGGGGCTCACTTGAGGCCGACGTAGATGTTCTGGACGTCGTCGTCCTCGTCCATGGCCTCCAGGAAGGCCTCCACCTCGGCGCGCGCCTCGCCCTCGAGCGCCACCGGATTCTTCGCCACCCAGGCCAGGTTCTGCGCGCTCACCGTCCAGCCCATGCCCGTCAGGGCGCGGCTCACGGTGTCGAGATCCGCCGGTGCGGTGAGGAAGCGCGTGGCGCCTTCCTCGGCGGCCTCGAGCTCCTGCGCACCCGCCTCGATCGCCGCGGTCTCGGCATCCGCGCCGGCTTCAGGCGGCGTGGCCTCGATGATGCCCAGGCGGTTGAAGTCCCAGGACACCGCGCCGCTGGTGGCGATCTGCCCCTTGCGGAAGAGCAGCCGGATGTTGGCGGCGGTGCGGGTCTTGTTCTCGGTGAGGCACTCGACGATCACCGGCACCTGGTGCGGGGCGAAGCCCTCGTACGTCACCGTCTCGTAGTTCACCGGCTCGTCGAGCAGGCCCGCCCCCTTCTTGATGGCGCGCTCCAGCGTGTCGCGCGGCATCGAGGCCTTCTTCGCCGCGTCCATCGCCATGCGCAGGCGGGGATTGCTGCCCGGATCCGGACCGCCGGCCTTGGAGGCGACGATGAGTTCCTTGACCAGCTTGGTGAAGAGCCGGCCCTTCGCGGCCGCATGCTCGGTGCGGCCCTTGTGTTTCCATTGAGCGCCCATGGGATGCGCTCCTACCTCATTCCGGGGCCGCGTTCACCAACTCAGGCGGCCAGACAGGCCCTCGGGTGGACAATCGGCGGTCCGAGGGCCTGGAGCGGCGCTCAGAAACGATCGCCGTACTCGGTCTCGGTCAGCTTCTGCCAGCTGCCGTTCTGCAGCTTGTAGACGAAGGCCTTGTAGCTCACCTTCAGGTCGCCATTCAGGTCCCCCTGGGCGGTGATGGTCACCTCGTCGGGCGCCGTGCGGCGGACCTCATAGCGGTAGTAGAGCATGCCGTCGGGCGCCCAACCCAGGTCCTCCCAGTGCCCCGTCGCCATGATGAAACGCTCCTTGGCGCCATTGGGAACAGCCGGCGGGTTCCACGGCAGGTCCGGGTCCGTGCCTCCCGGGAACTGCCCACCGTGCGCGGCCACGTACTCGTTCAGCACGCGCATGATGGAGTTCATCATCATCTCCCGCTCGGCCTGCTTGGAGCGCAGCATGATGTTCTGGAACTCCGGCAGGGCCACCGTGGACAGCAGGCCCACGATGCAGACGACGATCATCAGCTCGATGAGCGTGAAGCCCCGCCGAGCGTGGCCAGGGTGAAGCTTTCGGTTCGCCATGACATGCCTCCTTCGAGGCGACAGCAGAGAGAGGAACGTGCGGTTCACGGAGTGGTGTTGCCCGCGGTGGCTGGAGCCTTCGGGGCGGGAACGAGAAGGTAGCTGCCCGGGCCCTGGGGCTTCATCTGCATGCCTCGGGCCTCCTGCTGCTTGAGCCACGCCTGCTGCTCCGGCGTGAGGGGGCCCAGGCGCGTCGAGCGCATCAGCAGCGAGCCATCCGACGCGTTGGTCATGATGACGGTGTCGGGAGGCGCGCCCGCGTAGGTGTAGGCGGGGGGCAGCGGCTGGGGAGCCTGGCTCATGTTGACGCCGTGGTAGGCGCCCGCCAGGGCCACCGCCACGCCCAGCCCGATGAAGAGGGACTTGTTCGTCTTCTTCGGGGCCTTGGCCTGCTCGGGCTCGGCCGGCTGGAACGTCACCTTGCCGGCGGCGGCGGGCTTCTTCGGCGCCGCATGCGCGTGGACGGCCGCCGCGGCGGCCTGCTGGCCCGACGAGGCCGCCTTCACGTTGCTGGAGAAGTCCACGGCCTCCTGGGTCAGCGTCTCCCAGGTGCGATCAATGGCCAGCCCCATGTCCGGAGAGGCGGGAGTCGCCGCGCGCAGCGCCTCCAGCGTCTGGTCCACCTCGGAGAGCAGCGCCTCGAGCGCCACCCGATCCACCCGTCCTCCGGCGGTCAGGAGCAGATCCTGCGCCGCGGCCAGGCGCCAGCGCACCGCGACGGCGTTGCGCAGCGAGTCGGCGAGGCCCTCGTCCATGAGCGCCTCGCGCTCGGGCAGGGTGAGCTTGTCCTGCAGCCTGCGGGCGTTGGGCAGGGACATCGCAATCGTCCGTCTGCCGCACAGCAACTCCAGGGCCTGCGCCTGAGAGGGCACGTTGCCGGGCCAGGTCGCGGGCTGCTCCAATTTCTTGTGAGCCTGGGCCACGGCGTCGAGCAGGCTCTCTTCCGTAGTCGGGGTCAGGGGGTTCTGCGGATCGTTTGACATGGGCCCACGCGGGAAACGGGGCCTCCATCATCCGCTTGGGAGGGGCCTCAATTCAATCGTCTGTCCGCTACCCCCCCGGTGGACCCCTCCCGTCCTCCTCGGGAGATTCACCCCACTGCATGGTTGCAGGAGCAACAGAAGGGGAGTTTTCCGGAAAAACGGAAAGGCCCGTCAGGAGAGGGGCCGGCCGGTGGAGGCCTGCGCCATGCGCACCGCGCGCTCCATCAGCTCGCCCTGGGACCAGCGCTTCTCGCCTTCCAGCGAGCGGCGCTTCCACGAGCCGTCCGCGTCGAGCACCCAGGCATGGGTGTTGTCCGAGAGGCTCCGGTCGAGCAGATCCCTCACCTGGGCGAGCAGCTGCGGGTCCTCCACCGGGGTGAGGGCCTCCACGCGGTGGTCCAGGTTGCGGGGCATGAGGTCCGCCGAGCCGATGTAGCAGCGCGTTCCCCCGCCCCGCTCGAAGAGGTAGATGCGCGAGTGCTCGAGGAAGCGGCCGAGCGTGGAGACGACGCGGATGTTGTCCGAGACGCCGGGGACGTTGGGCCGCAGGCAGCAGATGCCGCGCACGTTGAGGTCCACCTTCACGCCGGCGCGCGAGGCGTCATAGAGGGCGCGGATCATCGCCGGGTCCACCAGCGCGTTCATCTTCATCACGATGCGGGCGGGGTGCTCGGCCGAGTGCTCGGCGATGGTGCGGCGGATGTGCTCCATCAGCCCCTCGCGCATGTTGATGGGGGCCACCAGCAGCTTGCGGAAGCTCTTGGGGCGGGCGAAGCCGGTGAGGAAGTTGAAGAGGTCCGCCACGTCCGCGCCGATCTCCGGGTCCGTGGTGAAGAGCCCCAGGTCCGTGTAGAGCCGGGCCGTCTTCGAGTTGTAGTTGCCGGTGCCCACGTGGACGTAGTGGCGCACCCGCTCGCCCTCGCGGCGGACGATGAGGATGGCCTTGGCGTGCGTCTTGAGGCCGGGGATGCCGTAGACGACGTGCACCCCCGCCTCCTCCAGCGCAAGCGCCCATTGGATGTTGGTGCGCTCGTCGAAGCGCGCCTTGAGCTCCACCATGCACACCGCCTGCTTGCCCCGCTCGGTGGCGCGGATGAGCGCGGGCACCAGCGGCGACTTGTCCGAGGTGCGGTAGACGGTCTGCTTGATGGCGAGCACGTCCGGATCCTCCACCGCCTCCGTGACGAAGCGCTCCACCGAGGTGGCGAAGGACTCGTAGGGGTGGTGGACGAGCAGATCCCCCCGCCGCATGGCCGAGAGCACCGTGCTCACCTCGCCGCTGTCACTCTCGGCCTTCAGGCGGGGCTGGGTGACGGGCGTCCAGGGCGGATCCCTCAGCTCGGCGAAGCCCGGCGTGGACACCACGGACATCAGGTCCGTGTAGTCCAGCAGCCCCTGCTCCTCGTAGAGCTGGCGGGGCTCCAGCGAGAGCGCCTCCATCAGGGGCTCGAGCATCTTGGGGCTCATGCCCGCCTGCACCTCCAGGCGGATGACGTCGCCGAAGCGGCGCTGGCGCAGCTCCGTCTGCACGGCCACCAGCAAGTCCTCCGCGTCCTCGGACACGGTGAAGTCCGCGTCCCGGGTGACGCGGAACAGACCCCGGTCCAGCACCTCCATGCCGGGGAACAGGGCGTCCAGGTGGTGGGCGATGATCTCCTCGAGCGGCACGAAGGTCGTGCCCCCCTTGAGCGGGACGAAGCGCGGCAGCAGCTCCTTGGGCACCTTCACCCGCGCCACGTTCTCCGTCTCCGTCACCGGATCCCTCAGCAGCACCGCCAGGCTCAGGGAGAGGTTGGAGATGTAGGGGAAGTGGCGGCCCAGGCCAATGGCCAGCGGGGTGAGTACGGGGAAGATCTGCTCGCGGAAGCGCTGCTGCAGCTGGGCGCGCGACTCGGCGTCGAGCTCCTTCATGGAGAGGATGCGCAGCCCCTTCTCGGCAAGGGCGGGGCGCAACTGGCGCTCGAAGCAGTCGCTGTGGCGCCGGGCCTGCTCGAGGATGCGATCGTGCATCTTGTCGAGTGTCTCGCCCGGGGTGGCGCCGTCCGGCACCAGCCGCGCCACGCGGTTGCGTACCTGCTCGTGCAGGCGCGCCACGCGGATCATGAAGAACTCATCCAGGTTGCGCGCGTAGATGGCGCAGAACTTCACGCGCTCCATCAACGGCACCGACACGTCCTCGGCCAGCTGGAGCACCCGGTTGTTGAAGGCCAGCCAGGACAGCTCCCGGTTGAAGAAGAGGCCGCTGTCCGGCACGTCCGTCCCGGGCGGGATGATGTCCCGCTCGACGGGCTTGGTGGAGCTGTTCCGGCTGCTGGAGGATGCGCGCTTGGGCATGTCCGCTCTCGGGGTTGCGGGCGAGCGGTGTATCAGGCCGGGGCCGTGGGGGTGGTGAAACCTTCGCGAACAGGGCCTCAGGCGTTGCCGCGAGAACCCCTGCGCTCACCCGACTTCGGGCCGCCCTTCTTCGAGTCCGTCCGGGTGATCTTCGGCACCTTGTTGCGTCCCTTGCGGGTACGGCCCGTCGCCTCGGATGCCTCCGCCTGCAGCTTCTTCGCCTTGGATTTACGAATTCCCGCCATGTAGGTCTCCTCCGTTTCCACGAAGGTGGGTACTGGACATGGCCCGGGCACTGGCGTGAAGGCGCCGGATGGCGGGGCGCACGTGGACGGGGCAGGCGTGCGAGCCCCACCCACTCCCACTACAGGGAGGCGGCGTACTCGTCCTGGCCGGTGAGGGCCCAGGTGCCCGAAGCGGTCCGCCGGGCGTTGGGCTTTACCCCCCGGGACTCCACCTCGTAGGTCTGCGCGTGGGCGCGCGCCTCCAGCCACCGCGCCAGGCACTCCGCATGGTCCGGGACGGACAGCACGCAGATGTCGAACCGGTTGCCGGCCTCGTCTTGCCGCACCACCGCCCAACCGTCCAGCGGCAGCGGCTCCAGCATGTCCGCCCGGAAGAGCACCCGATCGGTGGCGAGGCCCAGGTGCTCCAGGGCGTGCTCGACCTCCAGGTGCTTCATCCACAGCACGGCCTCTTGCGCCGTCTGCGACGCCTCGCGCGGCAGGTCGATGAGCACCTCGAGGCCACACTCCCCCTGGTACTCCCACCGGTAGCGGGGCCCCAGGCCGTCCCCCTCGTCGTCGATGGCGAGCGGAGGCCCCAGCCGCTGCTCGAGCTCTGCCCTCGAGACACTCAGCGTGCAGGCGCGGTGCTGCTTCCTCGAGAGGACCAGACGGTTTGCGGCGAGCGGCTTCATGGGGGTTCTCCTGTCGTGGAGGAGAAATGTGGTGCCGCTACCCTGAAGCGCCAAGCGGGCAGGCTCCCGATCGTTCAGTTCAGCAAACGCGCGCGCCCCGTTGTGTTCACCCGCCGGGCTCCCACCGGAAATGGGATGACATGTCCCACTTCTGGGAAGCGCGCGCGCGGGAGGCCCGGGACAGCGCCTCGGGAGAGGGGAGCAGGCGCACTGGCATCCTCCTTGCTCAGGCGTCCGGCGGATTCACCCCACCCTGGAGCCCCTCTTCCATGGACACCTTGAGCCAGGACTTCTGGCTTGCGCTGCGCAAGCTGCGCAAGAGCCCCGGTTTCACCCTGATCGCGGTGCTCACGCTCGCCCTCGGCATGGGCGCCAACAGCGCCATCTTCAGCGTGGTGGACGCGGTGCTGCTGCGGCCCCTGCCCATGCCGGAGGCGGAGCGGCTCGTGCACGTCTACTCCCTGTCGCGCAACAACAAGAAGGGGGACACCTCGGTGCTGGACTTCCGTGACATGCGCGAGAAGAGCCGCTCGTTCACGGAGCTCGCGGCGGCGGACTCGACGGATCTCAGCCTCACGGGGGCGGGAGCCGAGCCCGAGCGGCTCCAGGGCACCGTGGTATCGGCTGGGTTCTTCCAGGTGCTCGGCTCGTCCCCGCTGGTGGGCCGCACCTTCCTGCCGGGCGAGGACGAGCCGGGGCGCAGCCGTGTCGTGGTGCTGGGCCATGCGCTCTGGCAGCGGCGCTTCGGGGGAGACCCCGCGGTGCTCGGCAGGAGCGTGGAGGTGGACGGGGTGCCGTACACCGTGATTGGCGTGATGCGGCCGGGCTTCGACTTCCCCTCGCGCGCTCAGCTCTGGGTTCCGGTGACCTGGGAGGGAGATCTCATCGCCCCGTTCAACCGGGGGGCCCACTGGCTGAGCGTCTACGGCAGGCTGGCGCCGGGCATCACGGTGGAGCAGGCCCAGGCGGAGCTCGTGGCGTTGACCCGGGAGCTGGAGGCGCAGTACCCGCAGACCAACACCGGCTACAGCGCGGCCGTGGTCTCGTTGCAGAAGGATCTGGTGGGGGAGGTGGAGCCGGCGCTGTTGCTGCTGCTGGGCGCGGTGGGGCTGGTGCTGCTGATCGCCTGCGCCAACCTGTCCAACCTGCTGCTGGCCCGCGCGGTGAGCCGCGAGGGGGAGATCTCCGTGCGGCTGGCGCTCGGGGCCACTCCGGGCCGCATCGTGCGGCAGTTGCTGGTGGAGAGCTTCGTGCTGGCGCTGATCGGCGGGGCCGCGGGCCTGCTGGTGGCGAGCTGGGGCCTGGACGTGCTCGTCGCGCTCGGGCCCCGGGACATCCCCCGGCTGGAGCAGGTGGCCATCGACGGGAAGGTGCTCGCCTTCAGCGCGGGGCTGTCGCTTTTCACCGCGCTGCTCTTCGGGCTCTTCCCGGCGCTGCAGGCGGCCCGCGCCGAGCTGGGCCACTCCCTGCGCGAGGTGGGGCGCAGCAGCACCGGCGTACGCCACCGGGCGCGCAACGTGCTCGTCGTGTCCGAGACGGCGCTGGCCGTCGTGCTGCTCGTGGCCGCGGGGCTGCTGCTCAAGAGCTTCCTGCGTCTGCAGCAGGTGGATCCGGGCTTCCGCTCCGAGCACGTGCTCACCATGGACCTGTCGCTGCCCGAGCGGGAGGCGTACGCCTCTGGCGCGGCCAAGGTGAACTTCTATGACGCGCTCCTGGAGCGGGTGGGCTCGCTGCCGGGCGTCCAGGCCGCGGCGGCCACCTACCACCTGCCGCTGACGGGCCGGAACACGATCACCTCGATGCGGGACATGTCCCGGCCGGAGCCCACGCCCGAGCAGCGGCAGCACGCCCAGGTCCGCATCATCACCCCGGGCTTCTTCGAGGCGATGCGCATCCCCCTGAAGCGGGGCCGCCTCCTCACGCCCCAGGACGGCGAGCCGGGGCAGTGGAGCATCCTCATCAGCGAGGAGACCGCACGGCGCTACTGGCCGGGCGAGGACCCCCTGGGCCGCACCGTGCAGCTCGGGATGAACTTCGGCAACGGGGACATGGGCGGGCGGGTGGTGGGCGTGGTGGGGGATGTCCGTCACCAGGGAATGGCGAAGGAGCTCTTCCCCGAGGTGTACGTGCTCTACGCGCAGGCCAGTGCCAGCGACATGAGCCTGGTGGTGCGCACCGCGGGCGAGCCGCTCGCGCTGGCCCCCTCCGTGCGTGCCGAGGTGCGGGCGCTGGACAAGAACCTGCCGGTGGCCCATGTGCGCACGCTCGAGGCGATCCTCGGCGACGCGGTGGCCCAGCCCCGCTTCCTGATGGCGCTCGTGGGCACCTTCGCGGGCCTGGCGCTCGTGCTCGCCGCGATGGGCCTTTATGGCGTCGTGACCTTCGCCGTCTCCCAGCGCACGCGCGAGCTCGGCATCCGCATGGCCCTGGGCGCCGATGCGCGCTCCGTCCTGCGGCTGGTCATCGGCCAGTACCTCCAGCTCACCGCCGCGGGCGTGGGGCTGGGGCTCGTGCTGGCCTTCGTGGCCAGCCGGCTGCTGGCGAGCCTGCTCTACGGCGTCCAGGCCGCCGATCCGTGGGCCTACGGCAGCGTGACGGTGCTCCTGGTGGGCGTGGCGCTCGTCGCCAGCTTCCTGCCCGCGTACCGGGCCACCCGGATCGATCCCATCATCGCGCTCAAGCACGAGTAGGGTGTCGGTACTACGAGCGGGTCTGCGCCCCTCGCGCGTGCTCGCGCCGGGCCGTGGTGGACCGGACGAGCCATAGCGCCACCGCGGGGAGGAGCACCATGCCCGCGAAGAAGAGCAGGAAGGAGCCGGCGCTCGCGGCGGAGGCCCCCACCGCCGCGTAGGTGGCGGAGATGCCCAGGTTGGCGAGCAGCGACGCGGTCAGGAAGCCACGCCACCGCATGCGGCTGACGCCCGCGAACACCACGGAGGCCTCGGCCAGCACGGGCACCGCGCGCAGGGCGACGAGGAACCAGGGGCCATGGCGCTCGGCCATGAGGGCGAAGCGGGCCACCTCGGACTCGCCCACCATGCGCCGCAGGGCGGCACCTCCCGCCCGGGCGCCGAGCACATAACCCAGCACGCTCCCCACCGTCATTCCGGCCCAGCAGGTCACGGTGCCACGCCAGAAGCCGAGCAGTGCGCCAGCGGCGGTGGCGGCCAGGCTGGAGGGCACGGGCAGGGCGATGTCACCGGCCAGCAGTCCGCCCAGCACCAGCGCCACCTGCCAGTCCGGCCGGCGTGTCTCGAGGAAGCCGCGCGCGGCCAGCTCCAGGTCCACGCCCCAGAGGAAGAAGGGCACGAGCAGGACGAGCAGCAGCATGGCGCAGAAGCCCATCCAC
Organism: Archangium gephyra; assembly: GCF_042230915.1. Classification (GTDB taxonomy): domain Bacteria; phylum Myxococcota; class Myxococcia; order Myxococcales; family Myxococcaceae; genus Archangium; species Archangium gephyra_B. The sequence continues at coordinate 5,491,518 of NZ_CP102578.1, forward strand.
CCCACCGCGCGCCGGGTGCCCTGGTTCATGAAGACCCTCCCGGAGCGCGCCACTCTGGCCGCAGCAGCCCGTACAGCACCGCGTCCTGGAGCTCCCCATCGAGGAAGTAGCGCTGGCGCTGGTACCCCTCGCGCTGGAAGCCCAGGCCCTCGAGCACGTGGATGGAGCTCGTGTTGCGCGGATCCACGTCCGCCTCCAGCCGGTGCAGCTCGAGCGAGGTGAAGCCGAACTCCACCACCCGCTGCACCGCCTCCCGCCCGTAGCCCTGGCCCCAGTACGCGCGGTTCAACGCGTAGCCGAGGCTCGCGCGCCGGTGCTGCGTGCTCAGCTCCGCCAGCGTGCAGGTGCCGATGATCCGGTCGTCTTCGCGCCGGGCGTAGCCCCAGTTGAAGAGCGAGCGCTCGACGAAGTACTTGTGGATGTTGCGCAACAGCTTCTCCGCCTGGGCCCGCTCGGTGTACGCGGACCAGCTCCAGTAGCGAGTCACCTCGGGTTGGGAGAAGAGCTCGAAGAGCGCGGGGATGTCCGCCTCCGTCATCCAGCGCAGGCGCAGGCGGGGCGTCTCCAGGGTGGGCAGGGTCGAGGCACCGGTGAGCATGAGGGCTCCCAGCTTAGAGCGCGCGCGGCTTCACGTGCACCCACACCCCGTTCTTCGCGCGGATGCTGGTGCCGATGTGCAGCTGGGCCTCCCGTCCCGGGATGGCGGACACGTCGTAGCGCTGGGCGATGCGGGCGAGGATGAACTGCCCCTCCATCAGCGAGAACTCCTTGCCGATGCACAGCCGCTGGCCGGCGCCGAAGGGAAGCCACGCCTGCTTGTGCCGCCCCTCGGAGCGCTCCGGCGTGAAGCGGTCCGGATCGAAGCGCCGCGGCTCCTCCCAGACGGCCGGGTGGTGGTGGATGAGGTGCGTAAAGACCACCACCGTCTTGCCCGCCGGAATCTGGTAGCCGTCGAGCTCGTCCTCCACCGACGACGTGCGGGGAATCCAATACGAGGGCGGGTACAGCCGGAGCGACTCGTGCAACACGTTGCGGGCGTAGGTGAGCTGGCGCAGCTCGGCGAAACCGGGCACCCGCTGGCCCAACACCGTGTCCACCTCCGTGCGCAACCGCTGGAAGGACTCCGGGTGGCGCGTCATGAGATGGAAGGCCCAGGCCAGGCCCACCGCGGTGGTCTCGTACCCGGCGACGAAGAGCGACACCGCCTCGTCGCGCAGCTGCGCGTTGGTCATCTGCTCGCCGGACTCCGCGTCCACCGCGTGCAGCAGCAGGGAGAGCAGGTTGTCCTCCTCGGCGCTCCGCCGTCCCCGCTCGATGATGCGCAGGACGACCTCGTCGATGTACCGGATCGCCTCCCGGTAGCGGGCCCGGCCGGGGACGGGCAGCCACTCGGGCAGGGATTTCGTCACCATCCCCTGCATCATGTAGTCGATGATGTAGGCCAGCGACTGGCCCACCCGCTTCGCCTCGTCCGCCTCCAACCCGCTGCCGAACATCGCGCGGACCATCACGTTCATGGTCATCTGGGAGAAGGCCTCGGCGGCGTCGAAGGGCTCGCCCGTCCTGGCTGCCTGCTCCCAGCCCGGGAGGCTCTCGTCGATGGCCTCCAGCATCTTCTCCGTCAGCGCGACCAGCCGCTGATGGTGGAACGCGGGCTGGATCATCCGCCGCTGCCGCTTCCAGAACTCGCCCTCGCTCACCGGCAACCCGTTGCCCAGGAAGGTGCGCATCGACTCCCAGATGGCGCCTCCCTTGAAATACTTCCGCGCCTGGTCCACCAGCACGTGCTGCGCGTGCCGCGGGTGGCTCAGGATGATGGCGTCGGCGAAGCCCAGATCCAGGGTGTAGATGTCGCCATGGCGCTGGCGGGCCGCCTCCAGGAAGTCGAAGCGATCCTTCAGCAGCCCCGGCAGTGCGCCGACGAGCGGAACGCCCGAGACCTTGGGTGGCAATGCGAGTGCGGGCTGCTTCAATGCCGCGGATCCGTGACGGCTCATGGAATGTCCCCCCCGATGGGTGATGAGGCGCGCCAGCCTAGCGTGAAGCAGAGAAGAGAGGCGAACTCGTGAAAGACGGGGGGTGTGACACAATGAGGCCTCATGTCCCCCCAGCCCGCCATTCGCGGCTTCGTCTGCAGGATGCTCCTCGAAGGGGCCCGGGCCTTGCCCGCCGACAAGCAGCGCCAGGTGTTGCCGCGAGTCCCCGAGCAGACGCTCGCGCTCATCGAGTCCGCCCCGCGCATGGGGTGGGTGCCCATCGAGGAGAGCATGAAGCTGACCGAGCCCCTCCACTCCGCGTTGGGCACGCCCGGCTTCCGCCACTTCCTCGCCGAGCAGGCGGACCGCATGGCCTCCTACCCGTTGCTGCAGACCTTCTTCGACGGGGCGGTGCGGCTGCTCGGCCTGACGCCCCAGGCCCTGCTCAAGTGGTCCACCTACGCCTGGGAGCAGGCCTTCCGCGACTGCGGGCGGCTCGTGTACCAGCCCCACAAGGAGCGGGCCGAGGGGGGCAGGGTGGAGATGCGGTTGGAGGACGTCCCGCCCGTGTTGCTGCTCGAGGGGACCTTCGCGCAGGCACTCGCGGGGGCCTTCGAGATGTTCCTGCACCGCAGCCACCGCAAGGGGCGGGTGGAACTGCAAGAGATCGGGCCGCGCGCCACCCGCTTCGTGTACGACGTCTCCTGGGAGTAGCCGGGGCGGCACCGAGCAGGTTGAATCCGTGGCGGATGTGAGTCCTGCTCTATAGACAAAGAAAGTGAATCCATCAGGGGGACTTCTCCTCGGGTCGCGGAGCCTGGGCTCCAGCAGGCCCTCGAAGCCCTTCACTGGCCCTTCTCCCCTCGGTCGAGAGCGGCCTCTGCTCTCCGCGCTCCCTGCAACGGCCCAGGGCCTCCGTTAACTCCAAATTGGGAGGGGAGGTCTCATGCCGTGGAGCGACACCCGGAGCCGTGGATGGCGGGTCACACCGTCCGCCGGGCGTCCGCTCGACGGATGCGCCTGGCGCTCCCGGTACTTTCAATCAAGCAAGCCTTTGCACCGCGGCAGCGGTGCTCAGGCGGAAAGGACGCGTGAGAACCGTCATGCCTACACCTGGCCCAGAACAACTGGCACGGGAGCATGCTCCCATTCTGCATTTCCACCCGAACGAGGCAGGTCAGTGCTGCTTCCCCAGCGATGCGGAGCAGGCCTATCAGCTCATCAAGGGAGGGCGCTTTCATGAGCTCCGGCAACCAAAGAGTCTACAGCCGAGGACCCCCTGCTATTACCAGTACACACGTCCCGTGGTGAGCCGTCTGGGCGATCCCGTCATCCATCGGATCAAGTACTGGTTCTGGTACAACTTCAATGATTACCCCACGGGGCCGGATCCCCTGGGACATCACGAGGGGGACTGGGAGCATGTCGAGGTGATCGTCACGGGATTCCAGGCGTCCCAGGTCCTCGCCTACATCCTTTCGAACCACGACAAGCGAATCACGCTCTGGCCAGGGACTGTCACCAAGACCGGTACCCATCCTCATGTCTGGGTCGCCAATGGCTCTCATGCCTGCTACCCCTCGCCTGGCGCCCCCCTCTACAACTTCTCGAAGCTTGGCATGTCGTTCGCCGATGAGCTCGCGGATGGTGGAGCGCAGTGGGCGACCTGGGAGAACCTGAAGGACATGGATCAAACCACCTTCGCCCGGGAGAACTTCCTGGGCCGGTGGGGCAATCACACCTTCCGCACCACGCTGAGCGTGGGGGTCGGACCCTGGAAGAAGACCTGGGAATACGTCGGGGATCCTCCCGAGAGCCCCATTGGCAGACGGCTCGAGAACGAGATTCCGTTCTACAAGATCGAGGTCTTCACGGGCGCTCGGGACAAAGCGGGAACGGATGCCGATGTCTTCATCCAGCTCTTCGGTGACCGGGGCGTCAGCCCCCGCATCATGCTGGATGACTACCGGGACAACTTCGAGCGCGGCAGCCACGACGTGTTCTCGCCTGGGATTGGCAGCCGTTATGGCGTGCTCTACAGGGTGTTGATCGGGTTCGACACGAACAAGGGAGACAATCCGGGATGGTTCCTCGACAAGGTCCATGTCACGGACATGTACACGCATCAGCTGTATGTTTTTCCCTGCAATCAATGGCTCGCGAAGGATGAGGGGGATGGCAGGACCGTGAGGTACCTCGATCTCCAACGCGCTTCCGTGCCCTCGTGGGGGGGGCGTGCCGGCTCGTCAATAGTCTTCCCGTAAGAGTGACGGCCTGCTCAGGAGCGGGAGGGAATGCGCGCCTCGAGCGCGGCGATGCGCTCCAGCCAATCATCGAGCCGCTCGGAGTGATTGAGGTGCGCGCGCATCTCGGCGCCCCCCTCCACCTCGTGCAGGTAGCCGGCCAGATAGCGGCGCGTGTACGGCACGGCCCGGCCCGCCCCGCGCGCGTCCACGTTGGCGAGCAGGTGCTCGCGCAGCAGGCCCAGACGCTCGGCGGGGGTCGGAGGGGTAGGGGACTGGCCCGCGCGCAGCGCCTTCACCTCGCGGAACACCCAGGGGTGCGCGATGGCGCCCCGTCCCAGCATCGCGCCCGCGCAGCCCGTCTCCGCCAGCGCGCGCCCCACGTCCGCCGCGGTGCGGATGTCCCCATTGACGACGACGGGGATGCGCACCGCCTCCTGGGCCAGGGCCGCCCAGCGCCAGTCCGCCGAACCGGTGTAGCCCATCTTCGCGGTGCGGCAGTGCACGGTGAGGGCACGCACCCCCACGTCCTCCAACCGGCGGGCCAGCTCCACGATGGGCATCCGATCCTCGGGGCCCAGGCCGATGCGGGTCTTCACCGTCACCGGCAGCGACACCGCACGCACCACCTGTGAAGCCATGGCCACCATGGCCTCCGGATCGCGCAACCAGCCCGCGCCCGCGCCCCGCCGGGCGATGCTCGGCACCCAGCACCCGCAGTTGATGTCGATGAAGGCCGGTCCCGCCGCCTCGGCGATTCGAGCCGCCTCCACCAGCCGCTCCGGATCCGCGCCGTAGATTTGAATGGCGGTGGGCCTGTCGTCCTCGGCCAGCCGGAGCTTGCGCCCGGCCCGGGAGCAGCCCTGCAGGAGGTTGTCCACGTTGACGAACTCGGTGAAGCACACGTCCGCGCCCAACCGGCGGCAGATGCGCCGGAAGATGGCATCGCTCACGTCCTCCATGGGAGCGAGCGACACGGGGCGCGAGGCGAAGAGCTCAGAGAAGGCGTCGGACGGCATGCGGGGGGAACACTCCACGCCAGCTTAGCGGGTCAGACCTCCCAATACCGCACGGCGTACTCGAAGAGGACCCTGGCGAGCGCCTCCTCGAGCGAGTGGGTGTTGGCGCGCAGCGGCTCCCCCGCGAGCCGGGCCCCCGACACGAGGACCGTGTAGGGCCCGGAGTCACCCGGCGCGATCCGCTCGCCGTCCCACTTCACCAGCACGACGCCGCCTTCCTGGCGGATGCGCTCGAGCAGCGGCAGGACGGGGTCGATGCCTGACCAGTCCTCCGGGATGGCCGCCAGGCCGAGCCTCGGGAAGAGGGTGGAGATCACCCGCCGGTAGGCCTGGGCCCTCACGTCCGGACTGTTCCCCTCGGTCTGCCGGATGAAGTCCGCGTACATGTCCAGGTCGTCATGGAGTTGCCGGGCCGCCTTCGCCATCGGGGCCCAGACGGGGTGCCCGGCGGTCACGTGCTTGGCCTCGCCCAGGGGCAGACCGAAGACCTCGTGGATGGCCCGGATGCTGTGGACGATGGGCAGTCCCGCGTCATGGAGGAAGACGATCGACTCGTCCAGCGAGAGGCCGGCCCGTGCCCGCTCGCGCAGGGCCGCTACTAGCGTCGTGTAATGCGGCATGTTTCGAGCATAGTCGTGTCCGGTTCTCTCGCTCGAACTCTTTGATACCTTTCGGCGAAAGCCAACAGCACAAACCCATGCCCCTCCCTACAATGAATCGACTGTCTTTCGTTTGCAGTGTCGCCATGGCTCTGCTTCTGGGCTGCGTTCCTCCGAACCAGGAGAAGACGGTGCTCAGGGTTCCGCTCTATCCGTACATCCCCGATGCGGCTGGCGATAAATTCAACGCCATGGCCACACGGATCGAGACGGAGTTCGAGAGCGCGCACCCGGACATCGATCTCGTGCTCAATCCTTCCTGCTTCAAGGATGATTTCTATGAGCCGGAGCAGATCGCGCGCTCCCTGAAGGGGGAGGGGGAATGCAGCTACGATGTCATCGAGACGGATACGGCGATCCTGGGTGAGTTGGTCGCCGAGGGCGGGGTGCGTCCATGGCCGCAGCTGCCGAAGAACATTGACTGGCACCCGTCGGGGGTCGCTGCCTCCACCCATCCGGAGGAGAGTGTCCTCTACGGTGTCCCGCACTGGCTCTGTGGCCACTTCGTCATGTCGCGCGATGAGGCCGTGCGCCAGGCACGGACGACGAGCGCGTTGGTCCAGGCCCTGGAAGCCCGGCACACGGCCGTTCCCGATATGGCCGTGAACATGCTCGGGAGTTGGAACCTTCCCTCGCTCTATCTGGATGCCTGGGCAGACGCCAAGGGCCTGGAGGGTCTCCGGTCCGCCGTGACCACCTCGAGCTACGATCCCGAGGTGCTTCAGTCCCTGCGAGCCTTCGCCAGCACCTGCGACTCCTCTGGAAGCAATCCCTGTCTCGACGGGACGTATGACCTCGAGGAGAACGCCGACCTGCCCGCCAGGCTGTTCGCCGAGAACAAGGCCGATGCCACCGCCGGGTACTCCGAGCGTTTGCACGTCATCCTCAAGAATCTCCCGGCGGGAGAAAGCCCCTCCGCCATCAAGATCTCCTCCGCTCCGCTGGCGGAGGGGAGCCGCCCCATCCTGTTCACGGACTCCTACTTCCTGGGAGTGCGCTGCACCGGCGAATGTGAGAAGGCGGCGCTCGAGTTCGTGCGGTACATGAGCCAGTCGAGCACCTTCGAGTGGATCTTGATGAGTGAGGATGCCCCGGAGGCGGCGCGCGTGCCCCGCTACCTCCTGCCCGCCGCGCTCGACGTCTACGAGGCGCCCGCGGTGCGCGCCGATCCGTTCTATCCCACCCTGGCCGAGGAGACCCGGAACGGGGGGCCCTTCCCCAACTCGGGCTTGTACGGCATCCGTAAGCAGATGCGAGACGCCATCAAGGACGAGCTCAACCGGCCGATCACGGCCGCTCCGTAAGGGATTGCGTTATGGGATTCAATTTATTCGGCTACCTCCTCAAGGGCCCAGGCCCGGTTGTGCCTGCACTGGAAGCCGCTTCGGGAAGATCCGTCAGAGAAGAGAAGAAAGTACCCTTTGAAGAAGCCACGCTCAGCAAGCACGATCCCCATCACTTCGATGTCCTCCAGACTGAAAAAGGATTCCTGATCCTTTGTGATTTTGATGCTGTGAATGAAGGCATGGCAGCCCGGCTGTCCGAAGGCAGGGAAGCACTGACTTTCCGCATGAGCGAAACCAGCATGACGTTCATGTTCGAAAAGTACGGGGATGGGAAGCTGGTCTGGGAGGATGGAATCTCGCTCGAGGAAAAACCCACTCGCATGGGGAGTGTGCTCCCCATCGATGAAGACACAGATATTGTGTTTCATCTCTTTCCTGAGTTGACCAAGGAATTCACGGGTGTTGATTTTCACGGCGTCGATCTGTCCGAGCCGGTTACCCGATATCGCTTGGGTCCTGCTGTAGCGCGAAATCAGCCCGCGGGGAAACCAGCGGGGCCGGTGACACGGCAGGGTGATTTCCGACAGGAGGCTGAGGAACTTTATCTGTCTTTTTGGAACGAAACAGCGAAAGGCAAGAACGAGAAGCCGGGCCGCATCCGGCAAGAAGGCGCTCAAACCGTCTACAGTTTTGAAGCCTACTTGAGGGCGAAGGGTGTTGGCCAGGAGCAGATCCGGCGGTATTGCGAGTATGCGGTGTCCGATGAGTTCCGCGAGGTGATGAGCCAGAAGATGCAGGGCTTGCGGAGCGGTGGAAGAAAAGGTGTGGCCGTTTTCACCAGCATCCTTTGGTTGGGGTTGATGGTCATCTATTTCATCGTGGGCCTCGTTGTGTCCGCTTTTACGGGCACTTCCGTTTGGAGTCTTTCGTTTTGGGGGTGGGTGACTGCGGCAGCCGTCATGACCTGCGCGTTTCTGATGATTCGTGCCATTCAGCGCGGGAAGAAGAATCCGATGCTCATCCAGATTTTTGAGGATGAAGGGAAGCGGCTGTAGGGATTTGGGCATGCCGGCGGGACAGCAGCGTGGGGGCCGCGGAGAGCACGGCGGCCTCGGTGGGCCCGTTCCGTGGGTCCACGGATCTACGCCGCGGTGCAAACGCAGAAGGCCGTGGGAGCTGCTGGTGACGTCAATCTTCCAACGGTTCCGGGCGGTTACGAGGTAAGGGCGCGATTCTGCTGGGAGTTTCGCACCGCCCGGCGCGGTTTCGATTCCCGCCGCCTCCATCCCAAGAAGCCCAGCACTCGGGCGCAGGCGAAGACGTCCAACGCTTTCCGTCCGGCGCAGCAGCCCCGCGAGAGTCCATTCGCGGCGTGCGCTCCTTCTTCGCTTCCGCCTTCGCCGCTGCCTCAGACGCCAGGCTCGCCTCTTGTGGCTTCGGCTCTGCCCCCGCTTGGGGGAGCGATCACCATCTACGTGCAGGGCTTCTACGTGGTGCTCGGCTACCCGATGGGTGAGCCGCGTCGGTCGGAACGGGCACGTGCGGAGGCAAGGACTTCAGCTCCGGGACGGCGCCGGTGCCTGTCGCGGTGGCGCGCCACTGGGTGTGGTTGAAGTCCACGCTGACGACCCCAAAGAGGGGAATGTCGTCGGAGCGGACGACCACCGCCTTCTTCCCGTCGACGGTGAAGCTCTCCTCGCGGCCCGTGCCCTTCTGCTTGCCGAGCTGGAATGGAACCGCCTTCCGGGTCACCGCCGATGTTCCGCGAAGTTTCGGATCGGCTGTGCCGAGGTCGGCCGGAAACGGCAGCGAACCGGTCTCACCGAGCATATGGAGGGCGATCCGTTCGACGTTGAAGCCCACCTCGCGCGGCTTCAACCAGTACACCAGCAGGATGTCCGGCGATTGCCCATGCGTCTCCAGTTGGTACACGGGCCCCTTGTCGGTCTCGGTCTTCGCGACCAGCGCCGCGCGGACCTTCCCTCTCCACCCCTCGCTGGTGACCTCGAACTCCACGAAGCGTCCGACCTCGGTCTTCAGCGTCCCGAACAACAGCGGCAGCGGAAGCATGTCGCGCGGTTCGATTTTCCCGGACTCCGCCGCAGCGTCGAGGCCAAGGACAATACAGAGCAGCGCGAAGAGGCGAACCATGGGTAGAGGATCGGCCATCCGATGCACGTCGAGCAAGCTCGGCCTCTCCCTCAAAGCTCGCAGACGGCCTCGAGTCGCCGCAGTAGGCCCTGGCGGGGTCAGTCAAGGAGGAACCGCGGCGGCTCCGCCCGAGACAGAGTCTCCCTCAATCGCTCCCAGTCCCGGCTCGTCTCCGGAAGCAAATCGCGCAGCTGCGGACGGAGGCCCGGCGCGCGATCGAGCATGCTGTCCCTCTCGCACACGGTGCTCGGACGGGCCGCCGCCCCAAGCCTGTGCCGTGACTACGCCGTGGCGGCGCGCACGACGCGCAGCAGCTCACCGGAGTCGATGAGCTGGCAGACGGCCTCGATGTCGCGGTGGATCTCCCGGTCCTTCTCCATGGTGGGCACGCGGCTGCGCACCAGCTCGTGCGCGGCGCGAGGCCCGCGGCCCGCCTTCACCGGCAGCCGGAAGTCCAGCGCCTGGCTCGCCACGAGAATCTCAATGGCCAGACACGTGCGCGTGAAGTCCGCCACCTGCCGGCCCTTGAGCGCCGCCGTCATGCCCATGGACACGTGGTCCTCTCGGCCCGCCGAGGACGGAATCGAGTCCACCGAGGCCGGGTGGCACAGCACGCGCGACTCGGCCACCAGCGCCGCGCTCGTCACCTGGGCGATCATGAAGCCCGAGTTCAGGCCCGAGTTCTTCGCCAGGAACGGCGGCAGGTTGGACAGCGCCGGGTTCACCAACTGCTCCACCCGCCGCTCGCTGATGGAGGACAGTTGGGTGAGTGCCATCGCCGTCACGTCCATGGCCAGCGAGATGGGCTGTCCGTGGAAGTTGCCGCCCGAGACGATCCGGTTGCCCTCCACGAAGACGAGCGGGTTGTCCGTGGCGCTGTTCACCTCGACCTCCAGAATCCGCCGCGCGAAGGCGATCCCCTCGCGCGCCGCGCCGTGCACCTGCGGCATGCAGCGCAGCGAATACGGATCCTGCACCTTGCTGCAGTTGACGTGCGTCTCCACCAGATCGCTGCCCGCCAGCAGCTTCAGCAGGTGGGCGGCGCACTCCTTCTGACCCTCGTGCGGGCGCACCTCCTGGATCTCCGGGATGAAGGGCTTGTGGCTGCCCAGCAGGCCCTCGAGCGTCATGGAGCCGGCGATGTCCGCCACGGTGGCGAGCATCTCGGCGCGCAGTTGGAGCAGGGTGCCCACGGCGCACATGGCCTGGGTGCCATTGACGAGCGCCAGGCCCTCCTTGGCCTCCAGCACCACCGGCTGCAGCCCGGCGCGCTCCAGTGCCTGACGGGCCGGCATCCGCTGGCCCTGGTAGAAGGCCTCGCCCTCGCCAATGAAGACGAGCGCCAGGTGCGCCAGCGGCGCCAGGTCTCCCGAGGCGCCCACGCTGCCGCGCTCGGGCACCACCGGCACCACGTCCTTGTTCAGCATGTCCAGCGCCAGCTGCAGCGTCTCCAGGCGGATGCCCGAGAAGCCCTTGGCCAGCACGTTGCAGCGCAGCAGCAGCAGGGCGCGCGCCTCGGGCAGGGCCATGGGCGTGCCCACGCCGGCCGCGTGCGAGAGGATGAGGTTGCGCTGCAGCTCGCGCAGGTCCTTCTTGTCGATGCGCACCTCGGCCAGGGTGCCGAAGCCGGTGTTGATGCCGTAGGCGGGGGCGTCCCCGGCGGCCACGCGCTCCACCAGCTCGCGCGAGGCGCGGACGCAGGCCTCGGACTCGGGCGTGAGCTGCACGATCGCCTCGTTGCGGGCAACCTGCAGGATCTCCTCCAGCCGGAGGGTGTCACCATCGATGAGAAGGCGGGGGCGGTACATGTCGGGGCTCCAGGCAACGGGTGCGGCGGTACTGCCGAGGGGCGCACCCTATATCCCAACAGCTGGCCGTGTGCAGCCCGTCCGCTCAGGGAGCTTTTGACAGCGGGGGGGCCACCTCACTACCTTGACGCGCCGTTCCAGGAGGAACCAGCCAACGTGGCCTTGATCGTCCAGAAGTACGGCGGAACCTCGGTCGGCGATACCGATCGGATGAAGAACGTGGCGCGCCGCTGCATCGCGGCCCAGAAAGCGGGCAACGACGTGGTGGTCGTCGTCTCCGCGATGTCCGGAGAGACCAACCGCCTGTTGAAGCTCGTCGCCCAGATCACCGACCGGCCGAGCGAGCGCGAGCAGGACGTGGTGGTGGCGACCGGCGAGCAGGTCTCCATTGGCTTGGTGGCCATGGCCATCCAGGCGCAGGGGGGGCTGGCGACCAGCTTCCTCGGCCACCAGGTGCAGATCGTCACCGACAGCATCTTCTCCAAGGCCCGCATCAAACGCATCGACGCGGACAAGATCGTCGAGGCACTCAAACAGAAGCACATCGTGGTGGTGGCCGGCTTCCAGGGCCAGGACGAGCAGGGCAACGTCACCACCCTGGGGCGTGGCGGTTCGGACACCACGGCGGTGGCGCTGGCCGCGGCGCTCAAGGCGGATGCCTGTGAGATCTACACGGACGTGGACGGCGTCTACACGACCGACCCCAACGTGTGCCCCGCGGCGCGCAAGCTGGATCGCATCTCCTACGAGGAGATGCTCGACCTGGCCAGCGTGGGGGCCAAGGTCCTGCAGATCCGCTCGGTCGAGTTCGCGATGAAGTACAAGGTGCCGCTCTGGGTGAAGTCCTCCTTCACGGACGACCCGGGGACGCTGGTGTGTGAGGAGGACAAGTCGATGGAGAACGTGGTTGTCAGCGGCATCGCCTACGACAAGAACGAGGCGAAGCTCGCCATCAGCGGCGTGCCGGACGTGCCGGGTGTGGCCGCGAAGATCTTCGGCGCGCTCGATGCGCAGAACATCGTGGTGGACCTGATCGTCCAGACCGCCTCGAAGGACGGCAAGACGGACCTGTCCTTCACGGTGGGCAAGACGGACCTGGTCAAGGCCAAGGAGGTCGTCGAGCGGGTGACCAAGGACATCAACGCCGGCGGCGTGGAGACGGATGGCGACGTGGCCAAGGTCTCCATCGTGGGCGTGGGCATGCGCAACCACTCGGGCGTGGCGGCGAAGATGTTCCAGATCCTCGCCAGCGAGGGCATCAACATCCAGCTCATCTCCACCTCGGAGATCAAGGTGTCCTGCCTCATCCAGTCGAAGTACACGGAGCTGGCCGTCCGGGCGCTGCATACGGCGTTCGGGCTGGACAAGGCTCCCGCGGCGAGCTGAGCGGTGAACCGGACTGGCGCCCTCGCGGTGGCCGCGCTCGGGCTGTTGGGCCTGGGCGTGCTGGCACGCGGCCGCTGGCCGGACTCCACGCCCGCGCTGGACTGTGAGCCCGGCGCGGTGCGTGTGATGGAGGGTGTCGCGGTGTGCGGGGAGGGCGCCGTGCCCTCCGCCCCGCAGCGCCTGCTGCTGGGACAGCGGTTGGATCTCAACGCGGTGTCCGAGGCCGAGCTCGCGGGGGTCCCCGGAGTGGGGTCCTCGCTCGCCCGGCGCCTCATCCAGGCGCGCGAGGCCCGGGGCCGGTTCGTCTCCTGGGAGCAGGTGGCGGAGGTGCCCGGCGTGGGAGCAGCCCGGCTGGAGACCCTCCAGGCGACAACGGAGCTACGGTAGGCGCCAGCGCCCCAGGGCGTGTGGTAGAAACCGTGTGTGGAGATCGCCTGCCCCCAGTGCTCGATGCAGTACGCGCTCGACCCCCGGTTGCTGCCGCCCGGGGGTGTACCGGTGCAGTGCACCCGTTGCAGCCACGTCTTCATCGCCGCGCCTCCGGCGCAGGCGGCGCAGCCGGCTCCCCAGACCACGCAGGTGTTCGGGGCCGCCCCGAAGCGTCCGGCGACCCAGTCGAACCTGAACGCCACGCTGCTCTTCGGTGACGGGAAGCCCGAGACGCAGCCGTCCGCCTCGTCGACGCAGGCGTTTGGCGCGGTGCCCCAGGTGCCTCCCATGGCCCCGGCGGCCCCGGCGGCCAGGCCCGCGGCGACGCCACCGTCCGCCATGACGACGCAGGCGTTTGGCGCGGTGCCCCAGGTGCCTCCCATGGCCCCGGTGGCCCCGGTGTCCAAGCCCGCGGGGACGCCGCCGTCCGCCATGACGACGCAGGCGTTCGGCGTGGTGGTGCCCCAGGTGGCGCCCATGGCGAAGCCCGCGCCCGCGGCGAAGCCCGCCGCCGCCCCCGCTGCCGCGAAACCCGCACCCGCCGCGAAGCCCGCCGCCCCCGCTGCCGCGAAGCCCGCGCCCGCCGCCAAGCCGCCTCCCGCGGCGAAGCCTCCGGTGGGCACGGCTCCTCCCATTGCCACGGGGACGCAGGTGTTCGGCGCGGTCCGGCCTCCCTCCGCGACGACGACGCCGCCCTTCGGCTCCAATCCGCAGCTGCCTCCCGTGGCCAGGCCCGCGGCGGGTCCGGCGCCCACCGGGGCGACGCAGGTGTTCGGCGCGGTGCCGGAGCTGCCCCTGGGACAGCCTCCGGCGGGTCCGGCGCCCTCCGTGTCGGCGACCCAGTTGTTCGGCCCCGCGCCGGCCGCGCAGCCTCCGGGACTGCAGCCCCGGTCCCCGTCTCGGGAGACTCCCGCGGTTCCGGCGGCCCGCCGCGCGCCCGAGCCCGAGCCGATGGTGGCGGTCGCCGCGACGACGCCCATCGAGCTGCCCGAGGAGATCCTGGTCCAGCTGAACCGCCCGCTCGAGGAGCTGATCGCGGAGCAGCAGGCGGCTTCCGACAACAGGGCCTCCTCGGGGGCGCCGGGGCCGGGGCTGTCCAAGCCCCTGGAGCTGCCGACGGCGCTGATCGAGCAGGCCGCCGAGAACGCCAACAAGGCCGCGGAGCGCGGCAAGCGTCCCGATTCGGGGGGCAAGGGCCGCCTCCTGCTCATCGCGGGCGGCGTGCTCGTGCTCGCCCTGACGGCCTTCCTGACCTCGCCGGCTTGGCTCTCCAAGAGCCACGCCCTGACGCCCGAGGCGCGGGCCGCCCGGGACGAAGCGCTGGCACTGCTGCGGCGGGACGATGTCGCGTCGAAGGAAGAGGCCCTCTCCCGGCTGAAGAACCTGTCGGCCGCGAACCCGCAGAGCGTCGAGCTGTTGGGGGAGGTGGGCATCGTGCTCGCCATGCACCTGGACGACACCCAGGTCCGGGTGACCACGTTCCGGCAGAAGGTGGAGTGGCTGAAGACGGAGCTCGCCCGCCTCCGGGTGGCCCGGACGCCCGCCGACTGGCAGAGCCGCGTCAACACGATGGAGGAAGAGCTGGCCGCGCTGGAGCGGACCCTGACTCCGGTCGAGGAGCGCGGCGCGGTGCTCTCCAAGGAGACCGTGCAGGCGTTGAAGCAGCTGGCGTCGGCGCCCGAGAAGGAGGCGCCGGAGCTGGCCCTGGCGCGGCTGCGGGCCCGCGCCTTCATGACGGGCGTCATGGGCGGGGGCGATGCACCCAGCATGGCCGTGCAGCTGGCCCAGGCGGGGCTGCGCGATTGGAGCGCGCTGACGATGGCCGAGTTCGTGCTCAACTCCGCCACCCCCTTGGGCTCCCATGTCGACGGGGCCGTCAAGGCGCTGGGCGGCATGCTCGAGGCGGACAGCACCTTCCTGCGCGTCCACGTGCTGCAGGCGCGCATCGCCCTGATGCGCAAGGAGCCGGCCACCGCCCGGCCGCTGCTGGACACCGTCATCACCCTCAACCCCAAGCACGAACTGGCCCAGCAGCTCCATGTGCACGCCGAGGAGCTGGAGAAGCAGGCGGCCGAGCCCAAGACGACGCCGGCCCCCGAGCCCACCCCGGCCCCCGAGACCCCGCCCGAGCCCGCGCCCGGGTCCACTCCGGCTCCCGAGTCCACCGCGGCCCCTGGGCAGGAGACCCCGGCGGCGCCCCCGGCCGAGGCCAGCCCGGCGCCCTGACCCGGGTGTGCAATTCCTGCCCCCTGGGGTGGAAAAGAAGTTCCCACTCCCCGGCGTGATCCGGGTGCTTGCGATCCTGCCCCGGAGGGCAGGGTCCGCTCCGGGCGGCGGTATGTGCCTTGCTTTCCCCCAGCACGGGTCAACGTGTGTGGCGGTCGGGGAGGCAGGGGTGATGGCGGAGCTGGTGTTCTGGTGTGCCGCGGTGCTGTTGGTGCACACGTACTTTCTCTACCCGGTGGTGCTGTTCGCCCTGGATGGGGTGGCGCAGGTGCTGCACAACGTGCGCTACATGCGCTCGGGGGCGAGCCGGCGCCGCAACGGGCAGCAGGCGAGCGAGCTGCCCCGGGTGAGCCTGGTGGTGGCGGCCTACAACGAGGCGAGCTGTATCGAGGAGAAGCTGCGCAACAGTCTGGCGCTGGACTATCCGGAAGGGCGCTTCGAGGTGCTGATCGGCTCGGACGGCTCGACGGACGGGACGGATGAGCTGGTGCAGCGGTGCACGGACGCGCGGGTGCGGCTGTCGGCGGCGCCGCGCGGGGGCAAGACGTCGGTGCTCAACCGGTGCATTCCGGTGGCCAAGGGCGACATCGTGCTGCTCTCGGACGCGAACACGATGATCGAGCCGGAGGCGGTGAAGCGGCTGGTGCGGCACTTCGAGGACCCCGAGGTGGGGGCGGTGTGCGGGCAGCTGCGGCTCTTCAACCCGACGAAGGCCGAGTACGAGGAGAGCACGTACTGGACCTACGAGTCGCTCATCAAGTTCTACGAGGGCAAGCGGGGCGCGGTGGTGGGGGCCAACGGAGGCCTGTACGCCATCCGGCGCTCGCTGTTCAACGCGCTGCCGCCGGCGACGATCGTGGACGACTTCGTGATTCCGCTGCGGATCCTCGAGAAGGGCTACAGGGTGGTCTACGAGCCCGAGGCGGTGGCGCACGAGGAGACGACGGAGGACTACGGCAAGGAGTTCGGCCGGCGGGCGCGCATCGCGGCGGGCAACTTCCAGAGCCTGAGGATGGTGCCGGGGCTGCTCTCGCCGCTGTCGGGCTTCCCGGCGTTCGCGTTCTGGTCGCACAAGCTGCTGCGCTGGTGCGCCCCGGCGCTGATGGCGCTGGCGCTGGTGGCCAACCTCTTCCTCTTGAGCAGCCCGCTCTACAAGCTGACGCTGGCGGGGCAGGTGCTGTTCTACGCGCTGGCGTACCTGGGGAAGAAGGGGCTGCTGAAGGGCTCGGCGCGCAGGGTGGCGTCGGTGGCCTACTACTTCGTGACGATGAACCTGGCCATCGTCGTGGGCTTCTGGCGCTTCCTGAGGAACACGCAGCGGGCCGCGTGGGATCGCACGGCTCGGGTGCCCTCGTCGTCGACGTAGCAGGAGGGGAGAGGGGCGCGCGGCAGGGCCCCTCTCCCGTCGCCTCGCTTGACGCTCCCCACCCCAGGTGGGACGGTGCCCCGGGTGGATCCCTCCCGGCTCGTGCTCGAACGCAACCAACGCCTGTCGCGCTCCCTGCTGTGGAGCTGTCAGCGGGCCTTCTACGAGCGGCAGGGCATCGAGGCCTGGCGCCAGCAACACATCCCGAACTTCATCACCAGCAACCCCGTCATCGGCCGGGCCTATGCGCAGGTGGTGCTCGGCTGGATGCGGGACTGGTGCGCGGCCTCCCGGAGTGAGACGGGCCGGCTCGCGGCACCGGAGCCGGGCCAGCCCTTCTACCTCATCGAGCTGGGGGCCGGGGCGGGGCGCTTCGCCTTCCACTTCCTGGAGTCCTTCCGCCGGCTGCGCGCGCGCTCGCAGCTCCGGGACGTGGCCTTCCGGTACGTGATGACGGACCTGTCCGAGCGCAACCTCGAGTTCTGGCTGTCCCATCCCCGGCTCCAGCCCTTCCTGGAGGAGGGCCTGCTGGACGTGGCGCGCTTCGATGCCACGCACGACGAGCAGCTGGTGCTCCGCCGCGCGGGCACCGTCCTGGCGCCGGGCTCGGTGGCCAATCCGCTGGCGGTGGTGGCCAACTACTTCTTCGACAGCATTCCGCAGGATGCCTTCACCGTGCGCGACGGCGTGCTCCACGAGTGCCTCGTCTCCGTGTCTTCGTCACAGCCCGAGGTGGAGGCGGCGGACTTCCTGGAGCGGGCGGAGGTGTCCTTCGAGGACCACGAGGCGCGGGGCGCCAGCTACGGAGACGCGGAGCTGGACGGCATCCTCGAGGAGTACCGGGAGCGGCTGGGCGACACGACGTTCCTGTTTCCCTCCGGCGCGCTGCGGTGCCTGCGCCGGCTGCAAGGGCTCGCGGGGGACCGCCTGCTGCTGCTCTCCGGAGACAAGGGCCACGCCAGCGAGGACGAGCTGAGCGAGCGCGCGTCCGGGGTGAGCCTGGTGCTGCACGGGGGCGCCTTCTCGCTGATGGTGAACTATGACGCCATCGGCCGGTACTTCCGGCGCCGGGACGGGCACGTGCTGCGGCCCATCCACCGCCACGCGAGCCTGCACGTGGGAGCCTTCCTCCTGGGCCAGCCGCCGGACGGCCATGGCGAGACGGAGCTGGCCTACGAGGAGGCCATCGAGCGCTCGGGGCCGGACGACTACTCCACGCTGATCAAGGCGATGGAGCCGCACTTGGAGGGGATGAAGCTGGAGGAGCTCCTGGCCGTCCTGCGCTGGAGCGGCTGGGACTCCGGCATGTTGATGGCGGTCTTCTCCGAGTTGATGGCCCTGGCCGAGTCCGCGAGCGAGCCGCTGCGGCAGGAGGTCTGCTGGGCCATCCAGCAGGTATGGGAGACGGACTACCGGCTCGGCGGGGAGGACGATCTGGCCTTCCACCTGGGGATGTTGCTGTACGTGATGGATCGCCCGGCGGAGGCCCTGACGTTCTTCGAGCACTCGCTGCGGTTGGGCGGCGAGGAGCCTGGGACGTACTTCAACCAGGGAATGTGCCACGTGCGCCTGCGGCAGGATGCCCGGGCGCTGGAGTGTTTCGAGCAGGCGCTGGCCCTGGATGCCAACCTCAGCGAGGCCCAGGAGATGCTCTCCCAGCTCCAGTCTCCGGATTGGCGTGGGCTGGAGGAAGTGGCGCCGGACGAGGACTCCGAAGGGTAGGGCAGGGCGCCCCACCGCACCTACGGAGCACGGTGGCGTAACGCGGCCGGGAGTGCGAGCGCCGTGACCAGGGTGGCCACCGTGCCCCCGGCACCGGCGATCATCAACGTCACCGGAGCCGAGGTGGCATCGAGCAACAGCCCGCCGCCGACATAGGACAGCGCGGCGGCGACGCCGATGGCGCCGTAGAGGTTGCCAAAGACCCGGCCGAGCAGCTCGGGGGGCACGAGGCGCTGGATCAGGGTGTTGGTGGCGACGTCCATGGCCGCGATACCGGCTCCGCGCACGGTCTGCATGGCGAACGCGGCGGAGACGGCCCAGGCGAGCCCGGTGAGGAGGTTGCCGACGCTGCTCACGGCGAACCCGAGGACCAGCAGCACCGCCATGGACGCGCGCGAGCCATGACGTGCCAGCAGCCCATAACCGGCCAGCAGGCCCAGCCCGACAGCACCCAGGAGAAGCCCGACGGCCGAGTCGCCCGCGTGGAGAGTGTCCTTGGCCAGGACGACCAGGGCGACGTCATCGACTCCGTTGAACATGACGACGGCGAAGAAGCCCAGGGCGATGACGCGGACCGCGGGAGCCGAGAGGATGTAGCCGAGACCGATCCGCGCGTCGTGGAGGAGTGACGGCCGGCCCTGCCCTCCGGAGGACGCGGGCGGCAGCGCGGGGAGCGAGGCCAGCAGCCCCGCCGAGGCGAGGAACGAAGCGGCATCGACGAGGAGCACGCCGCGGACGCCCATGAGGGGAAACAGCGCCGCGGCGAGAAGCGGACCGAGGGCCTCGGAGGCATTCATCCCGAATCCAAGGGTGGAGTTCGCGGCCTCCAGCGCACCGCCGGGAACCAGCGCTGGCACCGCGGCGCGGGACGCGGGCAGGAACACGTGTCCCGCGACCGCACGAGCCGCCACCAACGCCAGCAACAGCGGCAGCGGTGGCATCGCGAGCGCGATGAGGACGAGGAGCGCGCCCTGGAGCAGCTCGCAGGAGATCATCACCCGTTTGAGGTCGAACCGGTCGCTGATCGCCCCGGTGAGCGGGCTCAACAGGGCTGGAGCGAAGTCGCCGGCGAGCAGCAGCAAGGAGATGGCGAGGGCCTGGCCCGTGGTGCTGGCGACGTGGAGCATGAGCGCGACCAGACTGAGCGAATCCCCGGCGAAGGAGATGACGCGCGCGGACCACAGGGAGCGGAACGCGCGGTTCTGGCGCAGGAGTTGGAGGGCACCCATGGGCCCTGTCATAGTCGAGGACTCCTTCCTTCCGTCTGGCCTCCATGCTCGAAAAACTCAACCGGCTGTCCGAGTCCCACGGACACATGCCGCGCGGCGTCGGTGTCGTCTCCGGCGTCTTCGCCCTGATCCTCGGCCTGCTCTGTCTGCTGGGCGTGCTGGCCTTCCACTTCCCGGCCTACCTGACCACGCCGGAGCTGCGCCGCAGCTACGACGTGACCGTGATGCGGCAGGTGCTGTTCTGGGCCATGGTGGTCGCGGGCGGTGTCTCGCTCGGCAACATCGTGCTCGGGAGGGTGCGCTGGCTGTCGGCCTGGGCCTTCCTGGCCGTGGCGGCGGCGGCCCTCATGGGGGGGCACAAGGTGCCGGTCAACGACTTCGCCGACCATACGCCCTATGTCGGCCTGGACTGGTTCGTCCTTGATCTGCTGGGCTCGAGCCTGATCTTCATCTTCATCGAGAAGCTGTTCCCGCTCCGGCGTGAGCAGGCGGTGTTCCGCGCCGAGTGGCAGACCGACTTCCACCACTTCATCGTCAACCACATGGTGGTGGGCTTCATCCTGCTGGCCACCAACCTGCTGGTGCACAAGCTGTTTGGCTGGGCCGTGCGCGGCGGCGTGCAGGACTGGGTGAAGGATCTGCCCTTCGTCGTCGAGCTGTTCCTGATCATTCTGGTGGCCGACCTGGTGCAGTACTGGACGCACCGCGCCTACCACGAGGTGCCCATCCTCTGGCGCCTGCACGCCGTGCACCACAGCGCGAAGAGCATGGATTGGCTGGCTGGCTCGCGGCAGCACATCCTCGAGCTGCTGATCACCCGCACGCTGATCCTGGCGCCCATCTACGTGCTCGGCTTCAGCAAGGAAGTGATTGACGCCTACATCGTCGTGGTGGGCTTCCAGGCCGTGTTCAACCACGCCAACGTGAGCGTGCGGCTCGGACCTCTTCGCTACGTGCTCGTCACTCCCAACTTCCACCACTGGCACCACAGCCAGGATCAGGAAGCGCTCGACCGCAACTACGCGGCCCACTACGCCTTCCTCGACTACCTGTTTGGCACCGCGGTGAAGAGCGACCGCGAGTGGCCGAGCGATTACGGCGTGCTCGGCGACTACGTGCCGGATGGCTTCCTCAAGCAGCTGGCCTTCCCGTTCCGCTGGAAGGGTTGAGTCAGCGCTTGCCCTGGGCTGGGGCGGTGGGCTTCTTGGCCTCGGGCGCGGCGGGTTTCGCGGGGACGGAGTAGCTCGTGTTCTTCGCGGTCTTGGGTGAGGGCTCTGGCGCCTTCCGGGGGGCTGGGGGCTCCACCTGCTTGGGCGCGGGCGCGGACACGTGGCTCGCCGCCACCACCGTCTTCAGGGAGTCCTGCAGCTCTCCGCGCACTACCGCGCGGACGTCCTCTCGCACCGCCGCCCGCACCTCGCGCCGGATGAGGTCCTCGAGCCCCTCGTCCTTCAGTGCGGCCTTCAGCTCGCTGCGTACCAGGGTCTTCAGGTCCCCCTGAAGCTCGCCGCGCAGGCCGTTCTTGAAGTCCGTCAGGTCCGTTTTGAGCGACGCATCCAGCCCCTTCACGTCCTTCTGGAGCGGGTCCACCGCCTTGCTGATGCCCTCGAGCGTGGCGCCGGTGACGGCCATGATGAGCTGCTGGGTGCTCTCGCTCTGACTCTTCAGCTCTGTCTTGAACGAGCCCAGCGCGTCCCGCATCACGCCCAGCGAGGCGATCTCCTGCTTGAGATCCTCCAGCTCCCGGGCGCGGGAATCCAGCTCGTCCTTCTTCTGCTCGAGCAGTGCCTGGGTATCGCGCAGCAGCGTCGTCTGTTGCGAGCAGCGCGCGTCGATGGAGAGCAGGTTGGCGTAGGTGCTGCCCGTGATCTGGCACATCGTCACCGTCTCCTGCTCGTCGAGCAGCGCGAGCGAGATGCTCAGTGCGAACATGACGATGGCGAGCATCGACAGGGCGGCGCCCCGGGCGACACGCAGGGTGAGGCCCTGGCGGCCGAGCCAGCCCCGCCGCTGCAGGCCCAGGGCGCCCGCCAGCGAGATGACGACCAGCGACACCAGTGACACCAGCTTGCCCGGGGAGATCTCCAGGATGAGCCTGGAGAGGAGCTGGATGGATTCCCAGGTCGAGTTGTTCTCGAGGTCGAGCTCGGGGCGGGCGATGCCTTGATCCACGATGCCCCAGGTGGGCTGGTTCACCTGGCAGCGTGCGCGCATGTCGCTCGCCCACGGCGGCATGGCGTCCACGAGCGGGGTGCTCGGACACAGGCCGAGGATGTACTTCGTGGTGCCGGTGCTGAAGGCGTGGTGCATCCGGTGGCGCTCGGAAGCCTTCGCGAGGGCCCAGTTCCACGTGTAGCCGAGGGCGACGATCGCCAGGGCGAACGCGAGCCAGGGCAGGGCCATCTTCACGAAGGTACGCAGCGACATCGGTGGAGGCTCCTTGGGGGGCACGCGGGAGACGCGGGGCAACGGCGCCCGGAAGAATCCCCCAGCCGTCCACGGGGGACAACGAGGCCTCCTGGCGACTGTCATGCACTACGAGTTGTGGCGCCCCCTCGGGGAGTCCCCATCCCTTCACTCCCGGTCCGGGAGGCCTCGACGGAAAGGCGCCCCTTGCTTCGCTGCTCGCCGGCATCAGCACTTCTCCATGCCCACCGGGAGCGGACCGGTTAATCAGCCGCTTCTGAACGCTTCATCCCCGGAGTTCCCCCCCGATGGCCGCAGACTCCCTGTTCCGCCCCTTCACCCATAAGTCGCTGACGCTGAAGAACCGCATCGTCATGGCGCCCATGACGCGCTCGTTCTCTCCGGAAGGCGTTCCCACGCCCGAGGTCGCCGCGTACTACCGCCGCCGGGCCGAAGGGGACGTGGGCCTCATCCTCTCGGAGGGGACGGTGGTGGCCCGGCCCTCGGCCAAGAACGATCCCAACGTGCCCGACTTCCATGGCGAGCGGGCGCTGGCGGGCTGGAAGCGCGTCATCGACGAGGTGCACGCCGCGGGCGGGAAGATGGGCCCCCAACTCTGGCACGTGGGCTCGGCGCGCAATCCCATGACCACCTGGGTGGCGCCGCCCCCGGTGGATGCGCCCTCGGGCCTGTCCTCTCCGGGAAAGCATTTCACCGAGCCGATGACGGACGAGGCCATCGCCGACACCATCGCCGCGTTCGGCAAGGCGGCGGCGGACGCGAAGCGGCTGGGCTTCGACGTGGTCGAGATCCACGGCGCGCACGGCTATCTGATCGACCAGTTCTTCTGGTCCGGCACGAACGTGCGGACCGATGCCTTCGGCGGTGCCACGCTTGCCGAGCGCTCCCGCTTCGCCGCCGAGGTGGTGAAGTCCATCCGCGCCGCGGTGGGCAAGGACATGGTCATCATCCTGCGCTTGTCGCAGTGGAAGCAGCAGGACTTCACGGTCAAGCTGGCCCAGACGCCCGACGAGATGACGGCCTGGCTCACGCCGCTCGTCGAGGCCGGCACGGACATCCTGCACTGCTCGCAGCGCCGGTTCTGGGAGCCGGAGTTCGAGGGCTCGGAGCTCAACTTCGCCGGCTGGGCCAAGAAGCTCACCGGCAAGCCGACGATAACGGTGGGCTCGGTCGGGCTGAGCGGTGAGTTCACGGCGGCCTTCCGGGGCGAGAGTTCCAAGCCCGCCTCGCTGGACAACCTGCTGCGCCGTCTGGAGCGGGAGGAGTTCGATCTCGTGGCGGTGGGCCGCGCGCTCCTGTCCGACGCGCAGTGGGCCCAGAAGGTGCGCGACGCTCGCCACGACGAGCTGCAGGACTTCACCAAGGAGGCACTCGCCCGGCTGGCGTGAAGGGCGAGGGCAGGGGCCCGGCCTCTACCGCCGGGCCACGGCCGTGGACTTCGTGGGCTTGGACTCGGGCAGCACGGAGCCGTAGGAGGCGAAGAGCTGCCCGGTGAGCACGGGCATCTTCCCGGCTCCTGGCACCCGCAGCATGTCATTGAGCACCTCGCCCGTGCGCGGATCCCTCCGCAGGCTCGGCTTCGCGAGGTTCATCCGGTAGCGCACCACGCCCCGCTTCACCCGGTGGATGACGACGACGGTGCCATCGCTCTCGACCTCGTCCACCAGCCCCACGTGGGTGAGCCCGTCGTTGCGGCGCCCATCGCGGTTCTGGTCATACGTCTCGCGGAAGAACACCAGGTCCCCCGGCTTTGGCTTGCCCCGGGTGAACACGCGGCCATGGTCCCGGGCGTAGCGGTAGAGCGCGGTGACGCCGTTGTCCCCGGCCACGCCCGCGCCGCGGAAGGAGACCCCAGCCCTCGAGTACACGCCCTCGACGAAGCCGGTGCAGTCATCCGGCCAGGTGCGCCCGGCGACCTTCACCTTGCGGCTGCCCACGAGCTCCCGCGCCGTGGCGAGCACATCCTCGCGGCGGGCGGTGGGCGGGGGAGGGCGCACCTGCTTCCGGGGGGCAGGCGAGGGGGCGGCCACCACGCTCAGCGGCGCCTTGGGCGCGGCGGCGGGCGTCAGTGGGCTGTAGCGGTAGCCCGAGGAGATCACGCTCCCGCCCATGGGCCTGCCGGTGGCGCAGCCGGTCATCACCACCAGTCCGGTGAGCAGCACCCAGAGCCTCATGTCGCGACCTCCCTGTAGCGAGTCCACGGCGGATGGTCGGGCGGTCTGGGCGTGTCGTCAAAAAACCTACCCAGCCAGGCAGACGAGGAGGCTCGGGTTTTTCACCCTGGGGCATGGTGGTAATTCTGCGGTGATGCGCAAGCTCCGAGCCCTCTCCCTGCTGTTGCTGCTGACCGGCTGTGGCGCGCCCCGGGCGTACCAGCGGGCGCGAGACGCCGACACGTTGGAGGCGTACCGGGCGTTCCTGCGCGAGTACCCGGTGGGAGACGACGCCGAGGCCGTCGAGGTGCGCGTCACCGAGCTGGAGTTCGAGGAGGCCTCGAAGCTGCACACGGTGCTGGCCTACAAGCGTTTCCTGGAGGCGAACCCGGAGGCACCGCAGGCGCGGGCGGCCCGGGCGCTGCTGGAGGGCCTGCGCTTCAACGCGGCGAAGGAGACGGGCACGGCGGCGGCGCTGCGGCAGTTCCTGCGGGACCATCCGGACGGGGCGCAGCGCGAGGAGGCGCAGCGGCTCCTGAGGGAAGCGGAGCTCAAGGAGCTGTCCACCACGAAGGACACGCAGCAGCTGCGCGAGTACCTGCGCGAGTCGCCGGATGATCCGCGGCGCTTGCAGGTGGAGTCGCGGCTGGATGACGAGAGCTTCGCGAAGGCGGAGACGGCGGGGGCGGGGCAGCTCTTCGCGTACCTGCGGGACTTTCAGGCGGGGCGCTACCGCGAGCAGGCGAAGGTGAAGCTGCTGGAGCTGGAGGTGGAGGGGCTGATCGTCTCGGGGCTGCTGGAGGAGGCGGAGGCGCGCGTGGCGGGGCACCCGCTGGGGACGAAGCTGAAGGGCTTCCCGGCGCGCCTGGCGCGGGCCCGTGCCGAGCGCGTGGCGCTGCGCAGCCCCGAGCCCCTGGCCCAGTCCGCGCAGGTGGGGCACTACCTGCGGAGCCTCGAGGATCTGCGGAGCGCGCTGCTGTCGCCGGACCCGATGGACCGGTGGCAGGCGGCGGAGGAGCTGGGCCAGCACGTGTCGGTGAAGGCGGTGGATCCGCTGCTGGAGGCCTTCCGCTCGGGGCGCAACCCGCTCGTGCGGCAGCGGGCGCTGGAGGGGCTGCGGACGGTGCTGAGCGCGCTGCCCAAGCCGGTGGCGGACTACGAGGTGGCGGTGCGGTTGGAGTCGCTGCGCGAGAAGGCGGGCAGCCCGGAGCTGTACGTGTCCATGGCGGCGCTGTTGGACCTGTCGGGCCGGCTGGGCGAGGCGTCCACCGAGTACCAGCGGGCCTTCCTGCCAGAGGATCCGGATCCGGTGGTGCTGCGGCGCTGGGTGCAGCTGCGCGAGGAGCGGCGGCAGTCCTTCTCGGCGGCGGTGGCGGCGCGGCAATTGGCGCTCTGGGCGCTGCGGGTGGCGCGCGAGGAGTCGATCTCCCCCGAGGGGAACGTGCCCCTGGCGGCGGCGCGGCAGCTGTGCGCGGCGGTGGACAACGCGCGCATCGCGTCGGAGGCGATCGCCCGGGCCCGGAAGACGAACACCGAGTTCCCCGAGGACCTGGACGGCTTCGCGGTGACGGCGTCGGAGGCGTTGAAGCTGGCGGAGGCGCGGCTGGCGGACGCGGAGCTGCTGCTGCGCGAGCGCTCGCCCGGGGCGCGCACGTGTGGAGACGACGCGGTGCGCGAGCGCCTGGAGAGCGGCGTGTCCGAGCGCCGCGAGGCCCTGCGCGCGGTGGGAACGAAGCTGCCGAAGCTGGCGCCGCTGCTGCTCGAGGTGGCCCGGGAGAGGGATCCCTCCCCGGAGATCCGCGCCGAGGCCGCCGCCCGGCTCACGGCGCTCCAGACCCACTGAACAGGTATTCTCCCCCTGGGGAGACCCATCCGATCCGACAGGTCAGACCGACCAGTAGAGTGAGCCTTCCATGGCCACCCGCACGTACACGCTGAAGGCCGCGACGGCGGCTCCCTCGCCGCGGATCGACTATGCGCGGCTGCTCAACGAGGAGCAGCTGCTGGCGGTGGAGGCGGGGGAGGGGCCGGTGCTGGTCATCGCGGGGGCGGGCTCGGGCAAGACGCGCACGCTGACGTTCCGGGTGGCGCGGCTGCTGGAGCGGGGCATCCCTCCCGAGGGCGTGCTGCTGCTCACCTTCACCAACAAGGCCGCGAAGGAGATGACGCGGCGGGTGGAGGAGCTGGCCGGGGCCTTCGCGGACGTGCGCAAGCTGCTGGGCGGCACCTTCCACCACGCGGCGCACGTGTTGCTGCGCCAGCACGCGGGGGCCATTGGCTTCTCGCGCGACTTCACGGTGCTGGATCGGGAGGACGCGCGCGACCTGATGTCCTCCTGCATCGCCGAGCGCAAGCTCCCCCGCGAGCGGCGCTTCCCCAAGGCCGAGGTGGTGTTGGATCTCGTCTCCATGGCCGCCAACCTGCAGCTCTCGGTGGCCGAGGTGCTGGTGGAGCGCCGGCCGCAGTTCCTGCCCCTGGCCGAGGAGGTGCTCGCGGTGGCCCGCCGCTTCGCCGAGCGCAAGGGGCGCATGCACCTGATGGACTTCGATGATCTGCTGGTGCTGCTCAAGCGGCTGCTCGTGGACAACCCCATCATCCGCGAGCAGCTCGTGGAGCGCTTCCACTGCGTGCTGGTGGACGAGTACCAGGACACCAACCGGCTGCAGGGAGACCTGGTGGATCTGCTCGTCGGCGAGCGCCGCAACCTCACCGTGGTGGGCGATGACTGCCAGTCCATCTACAGCTTCCGGGGCGCGGACTTCACCAACATCATCGACTTCCCCAAGCGCTACCCGGGCTGCGGCATCTACCCGCTCACCCGCAACTACCGCTCGACGCCGGAGATCCTCCGGCTGGCCAACGCCTCCATCTCGCTCAACCAGCGCCAGTTCTCCAAGCAGCTCATCTCCTCGCGTCCCCCGGGGCCGGTGCCGGTGCTGGTGTCCACGCTGGATCTGGATCAGCAGGCCGCCTTCGTGGCCCAGCGGGTGCTCGAGCTGCGCGACGGGGGCATGCCGCTGGAGCAGATGGCGGTGCTCTACCGTGCTCATAGCCACTCCATCGAGCTGCAGTTGGAGCTGGTCCGCCGGGGCATCCCCTTCCGGGTGCGCTCGGGCGTGCGCTTCTTCGAGCAGATCCACGTGAAGGACGTGCTCGCCCACCTGAGGCTGGTGGGCAACCCGCGCGACGAGCTGGCCCTCAAGCGCATCGTCAAGCTGGTGCCCGGCATCGGTCCCGCCAAGGCCGAGGCCCTCTGGGAGGCGTTGCTCGCCCTGCCTCCGGAACTGTCCCTCGTGGAGGGCCTGGCCCGCCCCGAGGTGCAGGCCGAGGTGCCTCGCAAGGCCGCCCCGGGTTTCGGCCGGCTGATCCAACTCCTGGAGCGGCTGGGCACCCCTGGGTCTAATTTGACACCTGGGCAGATGATCCAAGACGTCTTGGCGGGGGGCTACGCCGAATACCTGCGGACGGAGTTCCCGGAAGAGGAGCGGCGCGAAGACGACATCCGGCAGCTGGCGGAGTTCGCCGGACGCTTCGAGGAGCTGCCGCGCTTCCTGACGGAGATCGCGCTGGTGGCCGAATTCTCGGCCCGGGAAGCGACAGGGGAGCCTCCGGCGGAGAGCCTCACGCTCTCCACCGTGCACCAGTCCAAGGGCCTGGAATGGCAGGCGGTTTTCGTCATCTCGCTGGCCGAGGGGCGCTTCCCGCTGCCCGGAGCCGCCCGGACGCCGGACGAGGAGGAAGAGGAGCGCCGGCTCTTCTACGTGGCGGCCACGAGGGCCAAGGATGAGCTGGCGCTGTGCTATCCAATCTCCGCGGTGTTGCGAGGAGGCGAGCGGGCGATCCTCAAGCTTTCCCGCTTCGTCGAGGAGCTACCGGTAGGCGAGGAGGCGCCCTACGACCGGGTGATCGTCGAGACGAGAACTGCGCAACCCGGCTCCTGACGTGATACAGAGGGGTACTCCACCATGGCGGATAGACCTCGCATCATCGGGATTGATCTGGGAACGACCAACACACTGGTCGCGTCCGTGAAGAACCGCATCCCGAAGATCGTCCCCACGGATCGCGGCAACCTGATCCTGCCCTCGGTGGTGGCGCTCTCCGGCAAGGGGGAGCTGCTGGTGGGTGGTGTGGCCAAGGATCAGATGGTCACCAACCCGAAGAACACGCTCTACGGGACCAAGCGCCTCATCGGCCGCAAGTACCAGTCGAAGGTCGTCGACGACCTGAAGGGTTACCTCAAGTACGACATCGTCGAGGCCCCGGACGGCGACGCGGCGGTGACGCTGGGCGGGCGCATGTACACGCTGCCCGAGGTCTCCAGCTTCATCCTCAAGCAGCTCAAGACGATCGCCGAGCAGTTCCTGGGCGGCCCCATCGACGAGGCCGTCATCTCCGTGCCGGCGTACTACACGGACAGCCAGCGCCAGGCGGTGAAGGAAGCCGGCAAGCTCGCGGGCTTCAACGTCAAGCGCATCGTCAACGAGCCCACCGCGGCGGCGCTCGCCTACGGCTTCAACCGCGGGTTGGATCAGAAGATCCTCGTGTACGACCTGGGCGGTGGCACCTTCGACGTCTCGGTGCTGCACCTGACGGGCAACGTCTTCGAGGTGCTGGCCACCGGCGGTGACACCTTCCTGGGCGGCGTCGACTTCGACAACCGGGTGATGGACTACGTGCTCGAGAAGTTCTGGGAGGAGACCAAGGTCGACCTCTCGCAGAGCCCCATCGCCATGCAGCGCATCAAGAACGCGGCCGAGGCGGCGAAGATCGACCTCACGCTCATCCCCAACGTCGTCATCGACCTGCCCTACATCGAGGAGCGCAAGGGCAAGCCGATGGATCTGCGGATCCCCCTGACGCGCGAGAACCTCAACGCGCTCACCATGGACCTGGTGGATCGTACGTTCGAGATCTGCGACCGGGTGCTGGCGGAGAAGGGCATCAACCGCTCGGAGATCGACGAGATCATCCTGGTGGGCGGGCAGAGCCGCATGCCGCTGGTGCAGCAGCGGATTCAAGAGCACTTCGGCAAGCCGCCGCGCAAGGGCGTGCACCCGGACGAGTGCGTGGCCCTGGGCGCGGCGCTGCTGGCGGACTCGCTGGGCAGCATCGACTCGGTGACGCTGCTGGACGCGGTGTCCATGCCCATTGGCTACGCGCTGCCCAACGGGCGCGTGCGCCGGGTCATCGAGAAGAACTCCATCATCCCGCTGGTGAAGAGCTTCCGGTTGCCGCCCCCGAAGGATCCGGGCGCGCCCTTCATCGAGATGGACATCTTCCAGGGTGACAGCGACCTGATGGTGGACAACGAGTACCTGGGCACGCTGCGGGTGCCGGCCGAGTCGGCGGGGCGGAAGATCGACTTCCGGCTCAACGAGGAGTGCCTGTTGCAGGTGATCGTCGAGGATCCGGGTGGCCCGAAGCGGATCGAGCTGGCCACGCGGGACACGCCCGAGCTGCTCAAGAAGGAGCTGGCGCGGGTGGCCGAGGAGCGGGCCCAGAAGGCCGAGCAGGCGGCGGCCACGCCGTCTTCCCACCAGGAGGGCAGCGGACTGTTCTCCAAGGTCAAGAGCATCTTCCGGAGGGGTTAGGCGGCGGCATGGCCAGGTTCCCGTCGAAGGAGTGGTGTGAGGAGGCGGTCCGGCTGGTCAACGCGGACCCGGAGAGCTCGCTCGCCGTGCAGGGCTGGCAGGGAGAGATCGGGGTCATCGTCGACGCGGAGCCGGGCAAGCTGGCGCGGGCCTTCGTGGTGCACGTGGTGCCCCGGGGCGGCCGCATCGACAAGCTGCGCGTGCTGGATGAGCCGGACGACCTGGACGAGTTCGAGCCGGCCTACCTGGCGCGGGCGCCGTACACGGTGTGGAAGCAGCTGCTCCAGGGGCAGCTGGATCCCGTGGAGGCGGTGCTGCGGCGGCGCATCGCGGTGAAGGGCGACCTGCAGCAGCTCATCGAGCGCTTGAGGTTCAAGGGCATCGCGGATCGTGTCTTCGCCGAGTTGAAGACGGAGTACGTGGACGGACAGTAGGTGCCAGCGGGGGGCAGGCAGCCATGGGCATTCGTCAGGACTTGAAGAAGCAGGCGCTGGGCGTGTCGCAGAAGGCGATGGAGAAGCTGCTGGCCGACGAGAAGCGGGCCATGGCGGTGGCCCAGGCGCTCGGCTCGGTGCAGCGGGGCAAGCAGGCGCTGGACCGGGGCCAGGAGGAGCTGATGCGGGCGCTGAGCTTCGCGACCCGGAGCGACTTCAAGGCGGTGGGCAAGAAGCTCTCCGGGCTCAAGCGCCGGCTGCGCGAGTTGGACGAGAAGCTGGAAGAAATCTCGTGAGAATAGCCGTTGACAGGGGGCACAGCGGGTGGCATTTACCCGCCCGTCGCTTCGTCAGGGGCGCATAGCTCAGCGGTAGAGCACTGCCTTCACACGGCAGGGGTCCCAGGTTCGAATCCTGGTGCGCCCACTCCGACGAACTCCCGATTGACCGCAATCGGGCGCATAGCTCAGCGGTAGAGCACTGCCTTCACACGGCAGGGGTCCCAGGTTCGAATCCTGGTGCGCCCACACGATAGAGGCCGTGAGTCCCCAGGGGCTCACGGCCTCTTCGCTTTTGGGCGCCCTGGATGGAGGACGCTACTCCGCCGGAGCCGGCTCCCTATCCGGAACCACGGCCTTGTCCGCCTCGGCCCGCTCCTGCGCCCGCGCCTTCATGAGCGAGGCCACGATGGAGCCACCCAGCAGCAGCGCGATGACCCCCAGCGAGACCGCGGACGGCACCTTCACCACGTCCACCAGCGCCATCTTCGCGCCCACGAATACCAGCACCGCGGACAGGCCCACCTTCAGGTAGGAGAACTTCTCCACCGCCCCCGCCAGCACGAAGAAGAGCGAGCGCAGGCCCAGGATGGCGAAGATGTTCGAGGTGAAGACGAGGAACGGATCCGTCGTCACCGCGAAGATGGCCGGAATGGAGTCGAGCGCGAAGAGCACGTCCGTCAGCTCCACCAGCACCAGCGCCATGAACAGCGGAGTGGCCAGCTTCCGGCCGTTCTCCACGGTGAAGAAGTGATCCTTGTCGAAGCTTGCCGTGGAGGGGATGACCCGCCGCGCCAGCTTCATCACCGCGCCGTCCTCCGGGTGCTCCTCCTTGTTGCGCTGCAGGAAGAGCTTCACGCCCGTGATGATGAGGAACGCGCCGAAGACGTAGATGAGCCAGTGGAAGCGCTGCAGCATCGCCACTCCGGCGAAGATCATCGCCGCGCGCAGCACCAGCGCGCTCAAGATGCCCCAGAAGAGCACCCGGTGCTGGTACAGCGACGGGATCTTCAGCGCCGAGAAGATGACGACGAAGACGAAGATGTTATCGATCGAGAGCGACTTCTCGATCAGATAGCCGGTGAGGAACTGCATCGCCGGCGTGGGCCCGAACTTCCACCAGATGCCCAGGTTGAACACCAGCGCTAGCGAGATCCACACCCCGCTCCACGTCAGCGCTTCCTTGAACTTCACCTCGTGCGTCTTGCGGTGGAAGACCCCCAGGTCCAACGCCAGCATCAACAGCACGAAGATGATGAACCCCACCCATAGGGCGGGGCTGCCTATGCTCTCTAGTTCCATGTGGCCGTGTCTTTCTCTTTAGAAGTGTGTGAAAGGCCTTCAGCGGGCGAAGGGCAGGGCGCCACCGCTCCAACCGCGGGTGGCGGGCATCCGCGACGCCTGCTCGTGCAGCCTGCGCACGCGCTCCTCCGTCCTCGGGTGCGTCGAGAAGAGCGACAGGATGCTCTGCATCCCCGCGAACGGGCTCACGATGAACAGGCTCGCCGTGGCCGGACGCCCCTCCACCGGCAACGCCATGGCCCCGGCCTCCAGCTTGCGCAACGCGCTCGCCAGCGCCTCGGGATCCCCGGAGATCTCCCCGCCCGTCTGGTCCGCCAGGTACTCGCGCGACCGCGAGATTCCCATCTGGATGAGCGTGGCCGCGATGGGCGCCACCAGCGCCAGTGCCAACGTCTGCAGCGGCGAGAGGCCCTCGCCCTCGTCCTCGTCCCGGCCCAGGAACATCGAGCCGAACAGGCCCACCGCGTGCGCCAGGTACGTCACCGCCGAAGCCACCGCCGCCGCGATGGTGGACACCAGGATGTCCCGGTTCTTGATGTGCGCCATCTCGTGCGCCAGCACGCCGCGCAGCTCCCGCTCGTCCAGCACCTCCAGGATGCCCGCCGTCACCGCCACCACGCCGTGCTCCGGATTGCGGCCCGTGGCGAAGGCGTTCGGCTGCGCTTCATGCATCAGGAAGACGCGCGGCTTGGGGATGCCCGCCCGCTGCGCCAGCTCCTCCACCATCCGGTGCAGGCCCGGCGCTTCCCGGGGGCTCACCTCCTGCGCCCCGTGCATGCTCAGCACCAGCTTGTCCGAGTAGAAATAGGCTCCCAGGTTCATCGCCAGTGACAGCACCAGCGCGCCAATGAGGAAGCCCTTGCCCAGCGCGGCGCCGATCGTGATGAGCACCACCGACAGCACGCCGAGCAGCAGGAGCGTCTTGATCTGGTTCTTCATCTTCGGTGTCGTCTCCTCACGGGTGTGTCTGCGTCCGACCTGAATGAATTAAAGGTCCGGCAATCATTCGGCAAATAGGTAATCAGGGCTCATTCCTTCGGAAAAACCGAAGGATGGCGGCCGCTCGGCTCCACGCCTCCGGCCCAGACAGGCGAGCCTGGCGCCGGGACCGGGGGACGGGATGATGGACTGTCGCTTTGTGTTCAGAGGCCCGAAGACCGGCAGGACCTGACTGTCCACCGGGCTCGTGAGCACCTGGCCGGTCGCTGGGGTGGTGAGCGGGCGTGGAGCCATCCGCGCCGCCCTCCCTCCGCCATCGGGAGCGCCTCGTGGACTCCCCGCCTCACGGCCCCCTCGCATGGAGATTCCATCGTTGATCCGATACCGACTTCTCTCCGCCCTCTGCGCCTCCTTCCTGGTGTCCGCCGTTGGTTGTGGTTCCGCGGAGCAGGGCCTGGAGCCGCAGACGCCTCCCAGCCTCAATGGTGATGGCATGGGTGGAGACCTGCCGGACCAGCCGGGCACCGGGACGCCTGCTCCCACTCCGGCCCCCAGCACTCCAACTCCCGAGCCAGCCCCCACGCCCGAGCCAGCTCCCACGCCCGAGCCGGCTCCCGCGCCCGAGCCGGCTCCCGCGCCCGAGCCGGCTCCCAGGTCGGACGCGGACGTCTTCGGCGTGAAGATGATCTACCCGACGAAGGCGGGCGGCGAGACGTGGCTCCTCAAGGACAACGCGCTGGCGGACACGCGCTTCGACCCGCAGGACACCATCACCCGCAACGCGGACGGCTCCTGGAAGATGAAGAGCACCCAGGTGCGCATGCACGCGCTCACCTCCACCGGCTACTCCTCGTCCAAGATCCCCACGTATGACCGGGACGTGCTGGCCAGCCGTGGCTACATGCAGGCCGCCAACGACTGGAAGAACGTGGAGATGACCGGCTTCGTCAAGGTGAACGCCGCCAACGACTGGAGCGACAACTTCGCCTGGTACGCGCGCGGGGGCCGCCACACCGACTCGCTGGCCTGCGAGGGCTCCTCGTACAAGGGCGGCCTCCACTACGACGGCCGTGTCCGCTGGGAGAAGGAGTCCTGGCACGTGAGCTACGACAGCGTGCCCTACAAGCCGGGCACCAGCTCGCTCAAGGGCCGCTGGGTGGGCTTCAAGTCCATCATGCGCAACACCACCTCCAACGGGAAGCCCGCGGTGAAGCTCGAGCTCTGGCTCAACGAGAATGCCGACAAGGTGACGTGGAAGAAGGTCTACGACACGACGGATGCCGGCCAGATTGGCGGCGACGCCACCCACTGCGGTGGCTCCGTGGACGCCATGCCCATCACCTGGGGCGGCCCCCTGGCCACCTTCCGCTGGGACAGCGCCTCGGACGTGGATTTCAAGTGGCTGAGCGTGCGGGAAATCACCGAGTAGGTCGGGTGGGGCGGCCCCACCTCCGATGACGGGAAGGGCGCGGGCATTTCCATCGTCCCCGCGCCTTTTTCATGCACGTTGCGAGACTTCTGCTCGCTGGTGGACCCTGGCCTCGTACTTCGGGGCCGATGGCCACAACTGTTCCCCCACACCAGCCTTCCGGCTCCATCGGCCGCGCAACTGGACGTCCGGTGGCGTCACTCCGGGCTTCGTCCGTGGGGCCCGGACCTCGCGGGGGATCCTTCCATGCAGATCACGTTCCTTGGGCATGCTGGCTTTCTGATCGAAACCCAACACGCCCTGGTGGTGGCCGACCCATGGCTGTCCCCTCATGGCGCGTTCGACTCGGCATGGATGCAATTCCCGCGCAACCATGACCTCGCCCCCATGGTGCGAGAGAAGCTCGAGCACTCGCCCAAGGAGCGCTTCCTCTACATCAGCCACGAGCACAAGGATCACTACGATCCCGACTTCCTGCGCACCCTGACGAAGCGGGACTTCACCGTCGTCATCGGCCGCTTCCGCCGCACGGCGCTCCGGGATGAGTTCGTGGCCTACGGGGCCAAGCGCATCATCACCTGCGAGGACTCGCAGGAGGTGCCCTTCAAGGGCGGCTACCTGAAGCTCTACCTGACCGACTCGGGCACCAACCGGGACTCGGCGCTGCTGGTCCAGGCCGACGGGCACTGCTTCCTCAACCTCAACGACTGCAAGATCCACGATCGGCTGCCGGCCGTCGTCGCGGAGGAAGGGCCCATCGACATCTTCACGGCCCAGTTCTCGGGCGCCATCTGGCACCCCACCTGCTACGACTACTCGCGCGAGGCGTACGCCGAGCACTCGCGGCAGAAGCGGGGCAGCAAGTTCGAGGCGGTGGCGCGCGCCATGGAGACGGTCCGGCCCCGCGTCTACCTGGCCTCGGCCGGCCCGGCCTGCTTCCTGGATCCCTCGCTCTTCCACATCAACCTCGAGCCGGTGAACATCTTCCCCCGCGCCTCGGAGCTCTTCACCTTCCTCCAGCACCGGCTGGCGGGACAGACGCCGCGCCTGCTCGAGCCCATGCCCGGGGATGTGCTCGACGCGGGCATTGGCGACATGGTGTCGCTGGCCCCCGAGCGCGTCACCGAGGAGAACGTCTCGCAGTACCTGCGCTCCTACGCCGCGCTCCAGACGCGCGTCTTCCGCGAGCGGCGGCGCAACCTGATGCTCGAGGAGGTGGATCGCATCCACCTGCGGCTGCGCGAGGAGATGCAGCAGAAGCTGGAGGCCTTCTCGCTGGCGGACCGGGTGATGACGCCCCTGTACCTGGGCCTGCTCGAGCTGCCCGGGCAGCTCATCCGCGTGGACTTCCGCTCGCGCCGCGTGGAGGTCGTCAGCGAGGTGCGTGACCTGAGCCGGTACACGTTCATCTCGAGCGCGGCGGACATCGTGCGCGTGCTGGATCGCAAGCTGAACTGGGAGGACTTCCTGCTGTCGTTCCGCTTCCGGGCCTCGCGCTCGCCCGATGTCTACGACGCCAGCCTGCACAACTTCCTCGCCGCGGAGATCGAGGACCTGCGCGCCATGTGCGACACCACGCTGGCCACCGAGTCGCGCAAGGAGCGCACCGTGGTCACCGCTGGCGGGCAGCGCTACGCCGTCAACCGCTACTGCCCCCACCAGGGCGCGGATCTGCGCGAGGGCTGGGTCGAGGAGGGCCGCTACCTCGTGTGCCCCCGCCACCGCTGGCGCTTCGACCTGCAGGACGGCGGCAGCTGCGGCACCAACGGGTGCTCCATCAAGGCCGAGTGCCTCGGCCGGGAGAAGGACGACGAGAAGCGCGAGGCTTCGGCGGAACGCCCGCCCGCGATGTGAGTCCTCATCACCAGGGCCTTGAGTGGAGGACCTCATGAAAGTCTTTTTGTGCTGGTCAAAAGAGCGAAGCCGGGCCATTGCGGTGGCACTCAAGAACTGGCTCCCCAAGGTCATCCAGAACTGCGAGCCCTGGATGTCCGCGACAGATGTACTGGCCGGACAGCGATGGGATGTTGAACTGGCACAGAAGTTGGATGAGTCAAGTGTTGGTATTCTCTGCGTCACGCCGGAGAATCACTGCGAGCCTTGGCTCAATTTCGAGGCTGGAGCCATTTCCAAAAAGGTGGGCGCAAATAGCCAGAGCCATGTGGCACCCTACCTCCTAGGATACGAAAGGCCCGGAGATCTCCCTCTGCCGCTTGGTCAGTTTCAAGCGAAGCTTGCCAATAAGGAAGGGACCTTTGAGCTCCTTCAGATGATCAATAGTGTAGAGGATA
Organism: Archangium gephyra; assembly: GCF_042230915.1. GTDB lineage: Bacteria > Myxococcota > Myxococcia > Myxococcales > Myxococcaceae > Archangium > Archangium gephyra_B. Next base: position 5,527,865 of record NZ_CP102578.1, read on the forward strand.
AACCGCTCACCGCAGACAGCCTGCGCGAGTTTTTCGGGATGTGGTGGCCCAGCTTCGAAAAAGAACTGCAAAGAGTTTCGAAGATGCCTGGCGGTTCTCCCGAATCCATGAGACGACCAGATGATGAGAAGCTGGATGAGCTGCTGGTCCTTTCTAGAACGCTGCTCAGTAAGATTGATAGTCAGCCGCTGCACAGCATGAATGAAGCCGTTCATGCCGAGAGCGTTGATGCTGGATTCAGAGAAAGCTCAGCCCGCACGCTCAGCAGTGCCGAGCACTTTCTCTATGAAGTGCTCCAACATAACCCTGTGACCAAAGACCTCTTCTCTCGCAACGAGCGGGTGGAGGTGGGGGGAGGGGAGCGCCCGGTTGAAGTGGATTTTCTATGCCGCGAACTGAAGCTGGCGGTGGAGATCGATGGATACTACCACTTTCGCAACTCCGACGCATTCCGCCGCGACCGCCGCAAAGACGTCGTGCTGCAGCGTGCGGGCTACTTGGTTGTTCGTTTTCTCGCCGAGGACGTAGTGACGCGGCTGGAGGAGATCCTCAGCACGATTGAGTTCCTGATTGTCTCTCGAAGGAGATAGGTCGCCAAGCAGCAGGGCTCATCAGCGCTGATATCCGTGAGTTGGTGGGAACCCGGCTACACCCCATACCCTCACCCTGTCCCTCTCCCGGTGGGAGAGGGGAAATTACGGCGTGGAGAGCAGTTCCACGTCGAACCGGCCGTTGTCCGTGCGCAGGCCCACCGGCCCGTCGAAGGTGAGCGCCTCGGCTGGCAGCACTCCCTCCCAGACGGACCTGCCGTCCACCTGCACCTTCAGCTCCGCGCCCTGAAGCTCCGCTCGCAGGATGTGGCTGCTTCCCGGTTCCATCCCGGGCACCGCTTCCTTGCTCCGCGGTTTCACCGTCTGGTAGCCGCCGTTGCCGCAGTCGTCCGAGCGGGACATCCCCGGGTTGTGCTTCATCGACACCACCAGGCCCGCCTTCGGCTCCAGGCGCCACATCACGTAGACCACGTTGCAGCCATCCCGCGCCCGAAGCTTCAGCCCCACCTGCCGCCGCAGCTCGCCCGATTGCAGCGGCTTCTGCTCGCGCGTGGCCCCCAGGTAGGTGAAGCGCAGCTCCGCCACCCGCGTGTCCCTCTCCACCCCGGCTGCCAGTGCCTGGGCCCTTGGCCCTTCGCTCGAGGACACCACGGCCCGCACCTTCGGCTCCTCGATGCGCAGGCGGCCCCCCGACACGGGCTCCAGCTTCCCCTGTGTCGCCTTCATCCGCTTCGCGGTGAGCGGGCCTTCCTCCGGCGTCTTCTTCATGGCTCTTCCGGGCGTCGCCGGTGGCGCGAGCAGCCCCAACAGCGAGGCCAGCAGGAGCGGCCGGGCAATCACGGCCGCTCCTCACCCAGGAAGCGGCCCAGCTCCGCCACGCGCGTCTTGAGCCAGGCCTGCTCGGCTCGCAGCCGCGCCAGCTCCAGCACCAGGTAGTCGCGGTAACGGCGCACCTTCGCCGTCTCCATGGCCTGGATGTCGCGCAGCTGCCCCTCCAGGTCCGTCACCAGCACCGACACCTCGCGCAGGCGCGCCTCCTCGGCCGAGTGCCCCGCCCGCAGCTCGCGCAGCAGCCGGGCCACCTCCTGGCTGACGCCTTCCACATCCTCCTCGAGCAGGCGCCGCCGTCCCTCCCTCGCCCGGGCGTTGGCCGACGGCTGCCACAGGTTTCCCAGGTTGTAGGCCACCGTCAACGAGCCAAACAGCGGCACGTCCTGCGGCACGTTGATGAGCTCGTCGTACCCGCCGCGCAGCCGCACCCGCCAGGCCGAGGCGCTGCGCTGGGTGGCGGACTCCGCTTCCACCCGGGCATCCGCCGCGCGGAAGTCCTGCAGCCAGGTGGACAGCGGACGCTCGGTGGGGCGGGGCAGGGCGGCGAGCCGCTCACGCTCCTTGGCCGTCTGGTATGCCAGCGCCTGCAGGCCATCCAGCCGCAACTGCAGGGCGTTGAGCTCCTCGAGGGTGGCCCGGCCCGCCTTCACGTCCTCGCGCAGCGAGGCCAGCAACTGCCCGGCCTCGGGCAGGGCCGTCTCCAGCACCTGGGCGCGGGCGGCCAGCGCGGCCTCGGCGCCCACGTCGGTGCCCCGCTTGGCCGCGGCCCGGAGCGCCGAGAGCGCCCGGTAGCGCTCGCACTCGGCCTGGGCCCGGCGGCGGATGGACAGTCCCCGGTAGAGCCCCATGAAGTCATAGTCCAGGCCCGCGATGATGCGCGGTGTCGGGCCGCCCAGGGGCCCGCCTTCGCTCCAGCCAGCGTCGCCCGAGTTCACCACACCCACGCTGGCGAACACCTCCGGCGCGAGCAGCACCGCCGACTCGGCGTCACCCACCCCGCGCACGAAGGCGCAGTAGCCCGGCTCGCCCTCCGGCTCCTGGGCCCCCGCCACTCCCGCTCCGAGGCCGGCCAGCACGCTCCATGCAACCGCCCACCGCATGCTCGTCTCCTTCCGTGCTCCGGCCTACAGCAGCAGTGGCGGCCGCCCCAGCACCAGCAGCTCGTCCCGCGCCCAGCGCTCGTCCCGCAGCTTCAGCTCCACCATCACCCCGCGCAGCAGCGTCTGGCGCACCGGGTGCTTCACCGTCACCTCGCCCTGCAGCACCTGGCCCACCATCCCCGCTTCCTGGCACCACACCAGCTTCAGCGCGCACCGGTAGAGTGGGGTGCCCGGCCCGGCGTTCTCCAGGTTCTCGTACGGCACGAAGCCCACCGTCAGCCCCTGCTCTATGGCCTCCAGCCAGGGCGAGCTGCGGATGGACGCGAGCAGCGCGTCGTAGCGTGCCACCGCCTCGTCCAGTGACTTCAGGCTCTCCTCGAGGTGCTTGCGCTCGCTCTCCGCCCGCGCCACTTCCAGCACCGAGCGCGTGTACTCCCGCTCCAGCAGCAGCACCTCGGTGGTGAGCCCCGCGCTCTTGCCGCCCAGCGAGGCGTCGAAGCCGTCCAGCTCCCGCTTCACCGCCTCCAGCTTAGTCTGCAGCTCCGTCGTGCCCTGCGCCAGAGACAGGTTGCTCTGCGCCAGCTGCGCCAGCTGGTGGTTGGCCGTCAGGTGCTCCTCGCGCTCCAGCATCCGCGCGTTGTAGAGCGCTTCGGTGCGTGTGCGCGCCATGCCCGCGTAGGCCCGGTTGGACTCCGAAATCTCCTCGGCCGCCAGCTGGTACTCCCGGCGCAGCGAGGCCAGCCGGCGCAGTGCCTTCTCGCGCGCCGTGCGCTCGCTGCCCAGCGCCACGCGGAAGCGCTCCTGGAAGTCCTTCTCCGAGCCCAGCAGCCGCTCGGCCTGCTCCAGCCGGGCCTCCAGGTCCCTGCGGTCCGCCAGCAGCTTGTCGCGCGAGGCCGCCTGCTGCGCCAGCTGGGTGTTGAGCTGGAGTATCTGCGGATCAGTGGGAGACACCACGGTGGGGGCCAGCCAGGAGTGGTTGACGAAGAAGAAGACCTGGACGCCGAGGTAGGAGACGAGCCCGCCCAGGATGAGCGCCAGCAGCACCGTGCCCAGGGCCTTGTAGGCGTTGACCGCGACGGTGTTGAGCTTGTTGACGATGCGCTGATTCATGGTGTCGAACCCCCTCCAGCCGCCCGGGTGGGAGCAACGGTGTTGGCCGTGCCTGCCGGGGGCGATGCGCTCTCGGCCGGCGCGGCGCTCGGCTTACCCCGGGTCTCCCAGCTGCCCGAGTCCAGCGTGAAGAGCGCCAGTGGCGTGAAGAGCGCGTAGGTGATGGGCATCAGCAACCCCATGGGCAGGAAGGAGAGCGCCGGCACGCGCATCTCCGGCGGCAGGTGCCTCTTGTCGATCCGGTAGATGAGCCCCATGGCCCCCATGACGAGCATGTGCAGCAGGAGCACGCTCCAGAACTGCCCGTTGAGGATGTTGTGGATGATGATGACGGGATACGAGAGCAGCAGCGCCAGCTGTGACACGTAGTGGACACCGACGATCGGGTGCAGCCTCCAGGCGTGGCTCAGTCCACAGAGCATGTCCACGAGGTTGGAGCGCCGCCACCGCAGCTGCTGCGAGAAGTAGCCCGCCAACGTGGCCGGCGCGGCCGTCTGGCACCAGGCCGCCGTGGTGTAGACCGTCTCGTAACCCGCCTTCACGATCTGCCGAGTGAGGAACCGGTCCTCCCCGTACTTGATGGGGACGCCAGCGATGTTGCGCGCCTCGAGGATGGGGTCGAGCTCCAGCAGCACGTGGCGCCGGTACGCGGTGAGGCACCCGGACAGGCACAGCACCGAGCGGAAGCTGCGCTCCAGATCCTTGAGCCACTCCTGGGCGAAGTAGAACTTGATCTCGATCATGCGCGTCATCCAGTTTTGATGACGGTTGGCGACGTAGGTGCGGCCACCGACGGCGGCGATGCGCGGGCTGACGAAGCGGCGCACCAGCTCACGCACGGCGCTCGGGTGCACCACGACGTCCGAGTCCACCGAGACGATGAGCTCGGCGGTGGCCTCGCGCACCGCCCGGGCAATGCCCTTGCGCTTGCCCATGTTGTGCGGGTTGCGCATCACCTTCACGTTCAGGTGGCCCTCGGCCGCGCGCAGCGCCCAGGCAAGGCTGTCGTCGGTGGAGCAATCGTCCACCACGCAGATGCTCAGCTTGTCGTGCGGATAGTCCTGCGCCAGCAGGCTGCGCACGGCGTGGTAGATGCCCTCGCCCTCGTTGAAGAGGGGAATCACCACCGTAACGGTCGGCTGATAGCCGTCATCCGTTGCATCCACCCAACGGCCACGCACCCGCCGCAGCAGCGGACCGAGCACGTACCGGTTCATCATCACCACCAGCACCAACAGGTGTACGGGGAAGAGTTCCATATCCCATCCGGCGTCGAGGATGAGCCCGGCGCGTCCAAACACACACCCCTGCCGCCCGCCTAGGGCATCGTCCCGCTCGCGTGTCCCCCGTGTCCCCGGTCCTCGCACGTTCCAGCGCGGTGCTTCGAGGCGGCCAGAAAGTCGGCTCGTGCCAGACCTCGTACAAGTGCCCCGCGGGGCGGTGGGAGCGTCCTCCTTCCCCAGATTCTCCTCCTGTCGAGAGGGGCTCTGTCGCTTTGCGTCCGTATCGCCCCCGGGGATGAGGCGGAGGATTGCCCATCAAGGGTAGCTGGATCCTCAACTCGGGAATGCGCGCTTCCCTGGAAAGAGAAGGACACGGCCGCCTGACTGCCACGGTGTTCTGCCCGGAGGGCACTTGCGCTGTCATGCTGGGCATCACATTTCTGGCCGCCCTGACGGGTACGCTCCGTGCAGCCGCCCGCTCCCGCGGTGGTCGTCGAGCACGGAGCGTCTCGGAGTGGTGGGGAGCGCAGGATTCCCTCCGAGGGAAACGCCGCGTGCAACGGGGCCGCGGGGCCCAGGTTCACACTCGGAAGGGGGCGCGCATGTATCCGGGATGGGAGCGGTTGCGAGAGCGGAGGAAGGCGGGGCGGTTGGCCGCGTTGGGACGGGGCTGGGCCGTGCTCGTGATGCCCGCGCTCCTGCTCGCCTGTGGTGGGGAGCGTCAGGTCTCCATCCAGTTCGCCGCCCAGGTGCGCGGCGAGCCCCTGCGCTGCGATGCGACCTACGAGAAGATCGGTGCCTCGGGTACCACCCTCCAGTTGCTGGACTTCAAGGCGTATGTCCGCAGCGTCGCGCTGGTTCGCGAGAATGGAGACAGGTATCCCCTGTTGTTGGAGCAGGATGGCCGCTGGCAGCGCGAAACGGTCGTCATGCGCAAGGGGCGCCGGTATCGCGAGACGATCGCCATGCTGGACTTCGAGGACGGTACCGGCACCTGCAACACGGGCAGCCCGGAGATCCGCACCGAGGTGGTAGGCCTCGTGCCCGACTTCGATGACTACACCGGCGTGGAGTTCACGCTGGGGGTGCCCCCCGAGCTCAACCACAAGAATGTGGAATGGGTCGAGCCACCCCTTAATGTTCCCAGCATGTGGTGGAGCTTGACGAACGGCTACAGGTTCCTCCGGCTCGACGTCCGCGCGGGGGGCAACAGGCCCTACGTCTTCCACCTCCGTGCCGACGGCTGCACGGGGACGCCAGACATCGGCGTCAACTGCAGCGCCGAGAACCAGAGCACCCTCTTCCTCAAGGGCTTCGTTCCGGGGCAGAGCCGGGTCGTCTTCGACGTGGCCGCGCTCTTCGCGCAGACGGACTTCGAGAGCTCCGCGGACGGGATGACGGACCCCGTTGCAGGGTGCCTCTCCAGCGCCGACGACCCGGAGTGTGCCTCGCTGTTGCCGCAGGTGGGCCTCGGCCGCGGGCCCATCGCCCCCGGCGGCGCGGACGCCTTCATCCGGGTGGAGTAGGTCCGGCGATGTTCGCGGGGACCGGACTGTTCGCCCCTCTCGCAACGGAGTGATGAGACATGCCGAGACGAATGGGATTGAGGGCCGTCTGTGGTGCTGTATTCCTCGGGCTGCTCACGCACTGCAGGACGGAGCAGGAGCCGGCGGAAAAGCTCTCCTCGGCGCAGGTGTTGAACATCGTCTGCGGGCACGAGGCGGCCAACCCGGCTCAGAAGAAGGGCTGTGAGGGGAAGGCGTGCGTGGTGGAGGGCCACGTCTTCGGAAAGGAGGTGGCCTACGCGTGGTTGGACGAGGGGGACCTGGAGAGCGCGAACCTCATCCTCGACGACACCTGGCCCGTTCCCCGGTTCGAGCCTGTCCACCTGCCGCCGCCGCTGACCTGGACGGAGGACCCCTACGACGAGAAGTTCTGGCGCTACGTCTTCTACGGGTTGCGGCCCACGGCCCACCTGCTGTGGGCCTTCCGGGAGACGGGCGATCAGCGCTACCGCGACAAGCTCATGGACGTCTTCAGGAGCTTCGCCGCCGACGGCAGGAAGTCCGCCTTCAGCCAGGACAAACACGGCACCGCCTACCGGGCCATGGTGCTCGTCAACTCGTATTGGAAGCTCAAGCACGCGGGCGCCCTCTCCAATCAGGAGGCGAAGCTGCTCGAGCAGCTCATCCGCGAGGACGCGCGCTTCCTGGAGGACCCGGAGCATTTCGAGGCCGGCTTCAACCACGGGTTCGCCGAAGCGGCGGCGTTGCTGCTCATCGCGGAGAACTTCCCGCGCTTCCCGGGTGCGTCCGGCTGGCGCGACCTGGCGCTCAGCCGCTACGACAAGCTGCTCGCGGACATCATCGGCCCGGACGGCTTCATCATCGAGAACTCCGCCTATTACCAGTTCTACGTCTTCACCCAGGTGTACCAGGTGGCGCAGTGGGCCCGGACCCACGGCGTGGAGCTGCCCCCGCAGGTGTGGCCCGTGCTGGAGCGGATGGCGCGCTTTGCCTCCTACGTCGTGCAGCCCGACGGGCGCATCCCCATGCTCGGGGCGAGCCAGCGCCTGCTGGTGCGCAAGCACCAACCGGTGTTGCTCGCGCGCATGGGCGCGGTCTTCCCCGAGTTGGCCCACATGCTGACGGCGGGCATGTGCGGCAGCGCGCCCACCGAGCGCCTCGCCTTCTTCGAGAGTTCCGGCGTCGCCGTGCTGCGCTCCTCGTTCGATCCCGACCTGGACTACAGGGCCCAGACGCACCTGGTCTTCGACATGGGGCCCTACCGCACGGACCACAGCCACCTGGACGCCCTCAATGTGGTCCTCTACTCGGCCGGGCGCACGCTGCTGACCGACTCCGGGATGTTCACCGAGGAGCCGGGGGAGGAGGAGTCCTACTTCCGCAGCACCCGCGCTCACAACACCGTGACGGTGGACGGGCTGGACCAGCGCGCGGGCAATGCCAGTCCCGGCCTGTCCGCACAGGGGGGAGGGTGGCTCTACCAGTCGGGCTCCCACTCGCTGTACGAGGGGGTGCACCACTGGCGCGCGGTGATGCTGCTGGAGAAGGACGTGGTCCTGGTGTTGGACCGGCTCACCTCGCAAGGCTCGCACCGCTTCGAGCAGCGCTGGCAGTTCCAGCCGGACCTCACGGTCTCCCCGCAGGGCACCTCCGCTTCCGTCACCGACGAGACGGGCAGGCGCGTCCTCCAGGTCACCCAGGCCCAGCCCCAGGGGTTGTCCGTCTCCACGGTGTCCGGGGCCACCCGGCCGTACGACGGGTGGTACTCGGAGGACTACGAGGTGCGCAAGAAGTCGACGGTGCTCGTCTACCGGCGCCAGGGCGCCCAGGCCCACTACGCGACCCTCTTCACCAGTGGGCTGAACGCCACGTCGCCGGCCCGCGTCTCCGCCTCGCCGCAGCCGGACGGGCTCGAGGTGCTCGCCTGTGCCGCGGGCCGCGGCTATCACATCCGGGTGTGGAGGCCCGCCGAGACGGACGAGGCCATCACGGTCACCTCCGCACCCGCGGCGTGTGATCAGCAGGAGGCCGGCGCCCCCGGCCAGCCCTAGGGGGGCGAGGGGGCCGACGTCCGCGGGGGGGCGCGGACGGCGCGGGAATGAAGTTGCCGCAGCGGTGCGCATGAGGGGGGGCAGGGATGGGACGACAAGTGCGGGAGGGGGATGTCCGGGCATGCTGGCCTGGACTGCTCCTGGGTGCATTGCTGGTGGTGGCCTGCGGACAGTCCCCGGAGGCGTCCGCGCCAGGGGAAGACGCCGCGCCCGTGGAGGAGGGCCGTGTACCGTTCGACCCGGAGGAGGTGGTTCGCGAGGTGCGCGCCGCCCACGCCGAGGACCGGAGGCTCATCGACGTGAGCAGGCCGGAGCCGGAGCCACGGGTGACGGCCCAATCGGGGCCCTCGGTGGCCTTCGACGGGGAACGCTTCCTCGTGGTCTGGCTGGACGAGCGCGAGGGCGGCGTCTTCGGCGCGCGCGTGGAGCCGGACGGCACGCTGCTCGATCCCGTGGGCATCGCCCTCAATCCCGGTGGCAGCGAGCTCGAAGCGGGAACGCCGGCCGTCGCCTACGATGGAAGGGACTTCCTGGTGGTGTGGACGGGGGATGGGACGGGCCTCTTCGGCATCCACGTGCGCTCGAACGGCCGCCTGCGCGAGGCCTCGCCCGTGAGGCTCTTCACGGAGACGGGGGCGGGAAGATACCCCGCGCTCGCCTGTGGCCCCAAGCTGTGCCTGGTCGCTTGGGAGTTGTTCGCGGGGGAGGTTTCCAACATCCACCTCGCGGCCGCGCGGGTGCGGCGTGACCTCACGACGCCCGACGAGCAGCCCCTGATGCTCTCCCTGCGCGGCTTTGGCGTGTCCTTTCCCTCCATCGCCTGGGATGGCGGCCAGTTCCTGGTCGTCTGGACGGACTTCCGCCGCAGCGGCACCCTCCCCACCCTCTTCGGCGGCCGGGTGAAGGCGGACGGCACGCTGCGCGACCCGGGCGGCTTTCCCATCAGTACGGCGGAGAGCAGGCCGCAGCGGTCGGACGTCGCCTGGACCGGAGAACACTTCCTCGTCGTCTGGGATGACTTCCGCAATTTCCACCTGGGAGACTCGGACGTCTACGGGGCGCGAGTCGAGCGGGATGGCTCGGTGCTCGACCCCGAGGGCATCCCCATCTCCACGGCGCCGAGCTTCCAGAGCAATCCCCGGGTGGCCCACCAGGGCGGGAGCAGGTCGCTCGTGGTGTGGGATGATCGCCGGACGGGGGACTTCCGCATCCACGGGGCCCGGGTGACGGAGGGCGGCGCGGTGCTGGACCCCGGCAGTCTGCGCCTGTCGAGCGGCGACTTCCCCTTCGAGCTCAACCCCGCCATCGCCTACGGCTGCGGGCAATACTTCGTCGCCTTCAGCGGGACCACCGGCTTTCCCAGCCACATCCTGGGCTTGCGCGTCTCGACCAGCGGGAAGCCGAAGGACTCGCACGCGCGCATCCTCAGCCGCTCGCCCAACCGGCAGGAGACTCCCGCGGTGGCGTACGGGGAGGGCCGCTACCTGGCCGTCTGGCGCGAGTTCCCCGCCGACGCGGCCCCGCGGCTGTACGCCGTGCGCGTGCGGCGGGACGGCAGGCTCCTGGATCGCCAGCCCATCCTCCTGCCCGGGGGTCCGCTCGCGGAGCGCCCCGCGGTGGCCTTCGACGGGGAGGACTTCCTGGTGGTGTGGCAGGAGTCGGAATTGGAAGGGGGCCGCTCCGGCATCCGCGGCGCGCGGGTGAGCCCTGGGGGACGGCTGCTCGACACCTCCAGCATTCCCATTGCCACCGCCACGCCGCGGGAAGTCCTGAGCGAGCCCGCGGTGGCCTCCTCCGGGGAGGGCGCGCTGGTCGTCTGGACGAACGAGCCCGAGGAGGAACGGCCGGAGATCCACGGAGCGCGGGTCCGGCGCGGCGTGGTGCTGGAGCCCTCCGGCATCCGCCTCTCGCCCCTTGGCGACTTCCAGAGCACGCCCGCGGTGGCGTATGACGGGCGCCAGTACCTGGCCGTCTGGCGGAGCCTCCACTTCGACTACTCCACCCAGACGGAGACGTTCAGCATCCAGGGCACGCGCGTCAGCACGGGCGGAGAGGTGCTCGACCCGGAGGGCCTCGTCCTTTCCACCGGCCCCCAGCAGATGCGCGAGCCCGCCGTGGCCTCGGATGGCCTGCGGAGCCTGGTGACCTGGCTGGACTCCCGCGCGACTCCCGGCACCTTCGATGTCCTCGGGGCGCGGGTGGACCGGGAGGGCGTCGTGCTCGATCCCGAGAACCTCCCCATCACCACGACGGCGCCCCTGCTCCAGAGGAGCAACCCCCGCGTGATCTTCGATGGAGACCACTACCGGGTGGTGTGGGAGGAGACGCCGCGCTTCGGCTTCCTCAGGCTGGACCTCGCCGGGGCCCGCGTGGGCCCGGACGGCACGGTGCTGGACCCGGGTGGAGAGAAGCTCGTGCACGGTCCCACCAGCGAGAGTTCTCCCGCGCTGGCCTCGGACGGGGACGGACACAGTGCGCTGTTCTTCCAGCAGTTCGTGCTGGACCGGGTCAACGCACTGCGCGTCCGGGGTCTGCTGCTCCAGCCCTAGGGGGCCAGGGGGCCGACGTCCGCGGGGGTGAGCGGACGGCGCAGGACCGGGCCGCTCGCCGCCTGGTCCGCGCCCACGTCCAGCGCGCCGTTGCGCACCTGGCCATCCATGTCCGTGGTGAGCTCCAGGCCGCCCGTGGAGGGGCGGGCCGCGCCGGCCGCCGGGCTTCCAGCGGAGGGACGCATCAGGCCATCCATCGCACGCACCAGCCTGGGGTCCACCCGGACGTAGCCAGCGGACGGCATGTCGCCGGGCGAGGCCGCGCCCCAGAGCATGTTGCCGGTGGCGGTGAAGCCGTTCGGGGCCCGATCGAAGCTCACCAGCTTCCCCTGCTCACCGACGAGGAGGTTGTTCTCGACGCGCAGGTCCCGGGCCGGGATGGGCCGGCTCGAGGTCGAGGAGCCGATCACCAGGTGGGTCGGCTTGCTGCCCACCAGGGTGTTGAAGGCCACGGTGACGCGGGAGGCCACGCTGCAGTCCGTGCCCTTGCCCGTGTCCTGCTCGGTGCAGCCGCTGCTGAGGATGAGCGTGCCCTGGGCGCCCGTGCCGGTGCTGCCCTCGATGTAGTTGTTGATGATGCGGTGGTCGTGGCCGTAGATGCGCATGCCGCCCGCGTTGTTCAGCAGGAAGTTGCCGTCCACCACGGTCTTGTTGCCGTGACGCAGCACCAGCGAGCCCTTGTTGTTGCGCAGGGTGTTGCCGCGGAAGACGTTCTCCGAGCTCTTGTTGGAGATGACCTCGGGGTCACCGTTGCACTCCTCGAAGAGGTTGGCCTCCACGAGCGTGTGCGCGCTGAGCGGGCCGCGCTTGCTGTCGCCGACGCGCAGGCACTCGCCTCCCTCCTCGTCGAGGGTCAGCTTGTGGAAGTAGTTGTGGTCGATGCGGTCGTGCTGCGAGATGCCCAGGCCGCCGTCCGGCGCGTCACCATAGACGGCGAGAAAGACGTTGGAGCTCGTCTTGTCGTGGAAGGAATTGTGGTCGATGCGGTTGTAGCCACTGCCCGCGCCCTCGAGCCTCAGCCAGGTGCTGTTGGCCGTCGTGTCCTTGATGGCGAACTCGTTCCGGGTGAGGCGGACGTGGTTCGAGCCGACGATCTTCAGCGCGACGTCCCCCTCCTTCACCTCGTGCGTCAGCTTGAAGCCCTGCAGGACGACGTGGGAGGCGCCCTTCACCAGGAAGCTCGAGGAGCCGCCGATGCTCGCCCCGCCCACGGTCCGCGCCGTGATGACGATGGGAGCCTGTTCCGTCCCCCGGACCGACACCTGGATGGGGGTCTTGTTGGTGTAGGTGCCGTCGGCGAGCTCGATGCGATCACCCGGGAGGGCGGAGGCAATCATGCTCCGCAGCTCGTCGAGGCTGCGTGCGGTGAGCGTCCGCCTGGGGGTGGGAAGGCCCTCCGCCTGCTCGGCAGGGGCCGCGGGAGTGCCGGGCTCGGGCGTGCCGGGGGCGCCAGACTCGGTGCCGGGGGTGGGCCCCGAGGGGTCGGCGGGGAGGGCAACAGGTCCGGCGGCGGGCGCGGAGGGGCTGGTGCCGGGAGAGACGCTGGTGCTCGGAGAGAAGTCATCCGGCGAGCTCTCCTCTCCAGTTGCGCCATTGCCGCAGCCCGCCGTCAGCAGGAGTGCGAAGGTCGTCACAGCGCCTGCCACTTGAAGTTTCCGCAAAGGTCGTTTCCTCCAGCGGGCCCCGCGCGAGGCAATCGCCACGCCCGGGAACGGTCTCCTTGGCGTGGCAGGAGCCTCCCTTGTGGCGGGTCCCGCTTGCTTGGTTGAGTGGAAGGCGCAATCCCTCGCGCCTGCGGGCGAGAGACGAGCCTTGTGTTGCGGCTCTCAACGCCCACCCGGTGTTTGAATTCCAATTCCCCCATGTCTGTTCTCACGGCAGGCCGGGAGGACGTGCCCTCCCGTGTCCGCTCCTGGAGGAGCCGACCGATGAAGAAGACACACGGGTGTTCAGCCAACCCGTGAAGCCACCACCGCGGGAGGGCGGCCACCGTGACGCATGCGGCGGCCCGCCCGAGGTACTCCGCTTCCCTCCCTTGCCCTCTGCCTTCCCACCCGCCCGATGCGTTCCCGACACCGCGCTGCCCCGCGGTCACGGCCGCCCGTATGGAGGCCGACGGAGGGGGGTGGTGAGGAAATTGCTCAGGATCCACCCCCGAGTCTCCGCGAGGAGGAGGTGCGACGTGTACACGCTGGTTTCACGCGGCTGGAGGAGGACGCTGACGGGCACGGCCTGTGCGCTCCTGCTCGCCGGATGTACGAGCAACGAGCTGCCGAAGGCGAAGGTGTTGCCCCCCCCGCAATCCCAGACGAACGCGCCCCCCGGGGAGACCGCATGCCGGGGCCCGAAAGACCCGGGCCGCGTCACCCTGCACCGGCTCAACCGCGCCGAGTACGACAACACGGTGCGCGATCTGCTGGGAGACACCACGCGCCCGGCGCGCGACTTCCCCTCCGACGACCACGGCTACGGCTTCGACAACAACGCGGACGTGCTCAGCCTGGGACCGCTGCTGATGGAGAAGTACTCGGCGGCGGCGGAGAAGCTCGTGGAGGCCTCCTGGGCACGGCTGCGCACCTGCACGCCGGACCCGGCGGACCCGCTGCCCTGCGGACGCCTCATCCTGGAGCGCTTTGCCCGCCGCGCCTGGCGCCGGCCCGTCACCCCGGCCGAGGTGGACCGGCTGCTGGCCTTCCTCCCGCTGGCGCGCGCGCACGGCGATGGCTTCGACGCGGGCATGAAGCTGGCCCTGCGGGCCGTGCTCCTCTCGCCGCACTTCCTCTACCGCGTCGAGCTGGACCCGGACCCGGCCTCGACGACGCCGCACCCGCTGAACGGCCATGAGCTCGCCAGCCGCCTCTCGTACTTCCTGTGGAGCAGCATGCCGGACGAGGCGCTCCTGGCCGCGGCGGACGCGGGGACGCTGCACACGCCCGAGGAGCTGGAGCGGCAGGTGCGCCGGATGCTCGCGGACCCGAAGTCCGAGGCGCTGGTGGACAACTTCGCCGGCCAGTGGCTGTACACGCGCGCGCTCGACTCGCTCCACCCGGATCCGCTCATTTATCCCTTCGACGACTCGCTGCGCGAGGCCATGCGCCAGGAGACGCGGCTCTTCTTCCGCGAGTTCCTCCTCGGCGACCATCCGGTGAGCAAGCTGTTGGACGCGGACTTCACCTATGTGAACGACCGGCTCGCCCAGCACTACGGCCTGCCCTCGCCGGGCACGGGCCAGATGACGCGGGTGGACCTCTCCGCGCACCCGGAGCGCGCGGGCCTGCTGGGACAGGGCTCCATCCTCGCCGTCACCTCGCACCCGGACCGCACCTCGCCGGTGAAGCGGGGCCTCTGGGTGCTCGAGCAACTCCTGTGCAAGGCCCCACCGCCCCCTCCACCCAACGTGGAGGGCCTGCCGCCGCCGGTGGACCCTCGCATGGGCATCAAACAGCGCATGGCCCAGCACAGCACCGACCCGGCGTGCTCGGGGTGCCACAAGCTGATGGACCCCATCGGCTACGGGATGGAGAACTTCAACGTGGTGGGCGCGTGGCGGCGGAAGGAAGAGGTGAGCGGCGCTCAGGTGGACCCGAGCGGCGAGCTGCCCGGAGGCTTCCACTTCAAGGACGGGGTGGAGCTGCGAGCCCTCCTCAAGGCGGACCCGGCGCTGGAGCGCTGCATCACCCAGCACCTGCTCGTCTACGGGCTGGGGCGCGGGCCGGCGCAGGCGGATGCCTGCACGCTGGAGGACGTCATGAACAAGGCCGGTGAGCGGGGGGGACGGCTGTCGGACCTCATCCTCTTCCTCACCCGGAGCGAGGCCTTTACCCACCGCCGCGGGGAGGCGGGGGACTCGGACGTGGAGGGCTCACGATGAAGAATTCCAAGCTGTCACGGCGGACGTTGCTCAGGGGCCTGGGGGCGCTGATGGCGCTGCCCGTGCTGGAGCAGATGCAACCCTCGATGGCCCGGGCGGCCGGGCCCGGAGCCGCGCCGCGCCGCCTGGCCGTCTTCTACGTGCCCTGCGGCATCTTCATGCCGAACTGGACGCCCAAGGGGACTGGGCGTGCCTGGACGCTGTCGCCCACGCTGCAACCCCTGGCGCCGGTGAAGGACGACGTGCTGGTGCTCTCCGGGCTGTCGCACGAGCCGGGACGGTCGGAACACTCCGGCAACCACGCCTCGGGCACGGGCGCCTTCCTCTCGTGCGCGAAGGTTCACTACACGGACGATGTGGCCGAGGTGCGCGCCGGCGTCTCCATGGATCAGATCGCCGCCAGCGCCCTGCGCTCGCAGACGCGCCTGCCCTCGCTGGAGCTGGGCAACGACGGAGGCGACGGGACGGGCGCGTGCGACGACAACTACAGCTGTGCCTACGCGCGCAACATCTCCTGGGCGGGGCCCACCAGCCCCCAGGCCAAGGAGACGAACCCGCGGGCGGTGTTCGACCGGCTCTTCGCGGGCTTCGACCCGGACGCGACGCGGGCGCAGGTCGAGCGGCGCAAGGCGTATGAGCAGAGCATCCTGGACTTCGTGAGCGAGGACGCGCGGGCGCTGAAGCAGCGGCTGGGGGCGAGAGACAAGCGCAAGCTGGACGAGTACTTCACCAGCGTGCGCGAGCTGGAGCTGCGCGTGGCAACGCTCGACCAGCAGTCCATGGTGTGCGCGAAGGGCCCGAGGCCCGAGCAGACGGAGGACGTGCGCGAGAAGACGAAGGTGATGTGCGACCTGATGGTGCTCGCCTTCCAGTGCGACCTGACGCGGGTGGCGACCTTCATGCTCGGCAACGGGCGCAGCGACCGGGTGTACGACTTCCTCGGGCTGACGAGCGGGCACCACAGGTACTCGCACCACCAGAACGACGCGGAGAACCATGCGGCGCTCGCGAAGATAGACCGGTGGGAGATGGAGCAGTTCAGCTACCTGCTGCAGCGGATGAAGTCCGTCCAGGAGGGCGAGGCGACGCTGCTGGACAACTCGCTGGTGTACTTCGGCAGCGAGTTGGCGGACGGCAATTCGCACGGGCACAGGGACATGCCGGTGGTGCTCGCGGGGCGCGGAGGGGGCGCGGTGACGCCGGGACGGCACGTGCGCTACACCGGGGAGCCCATCGCCAATCTGTTCATCTCCATGCTGGACTCGGTGGGCGTGGGCGTGAGCCGCTTCGGAGACGACGGCACGGGGCCCCTTCCGCTCCTGAAGGAGTGAGCAGGGGCCTGGGCCTCTTACAGCGAGGCCAGCAGGAGCGGCCGGGTCATCAGGGCCGCTCCTCACCCAGGAAGCGGCCCAGCTCCGCCACGCGCGTCTTGAGCCACGCCTGCTCGGCTCGCAGCCGCGCCAGCTCCAGCACCAGGTAGTCGCGGTAACGGCGCACCTTCGCCGTCTCCATGGCCTGGATGTCGCGCAGCTGCCCCTCCAGGTCCGTCACCAGCACCGACACCTCGCGCAGGCGCGCCTCCTCGGCCGAGTGTCCCGCCCGCAGCTCACGCAGCAGCCCGGCCACCTCCTGGCTGACGCCCTCCACATCCTCCTCGAGCAGGCGCCGCCGTCCCTCCCTCGCCCGGGCGTTGGCCGACGGCTGCCACAGGTTTCCCAGGTTGTAGGCCACCGTCAACGAGCCAAACAGCGGCACCTCCTGCGGCACGTTGATGAGCTCGTCGTACCCACCGCGCAGCCGCACCCGCCAGGCCGAGGCGCTGCGCAGGGTGGCGGACTCCGCTTCCACCCGGGCATCCGCCGCGCGGAAGTCCTGCAGCCAGGTGGACAGCGGACGCTCGGTGGGGCGGGGCAGGGCGGCGAGCCGCTCGCGCTCCTTGGCCGTCTGGTACGCCAGCGCCTGCAGGCCATCCAGCCGCAACTGCAGGGCGTTGAGCTCCTCGAGGGTGGCCCGGCCCGCCTTCACGTCCTCGCGCAGCGAGGCCAGCAACTGCCCGGCCTCGGGCAGGGCTGTCTCCAGCACCTGGGCGCGGGCGGCCAGCGCGGCCTCGGCGCCCACGTCGGTGCCCCGCTTGGCCGCGGCCCGGAGCGCCGAGAGCGCCCGGTAGCGCTCGCACTCGGCCTGGGCCCGGCGGCGGATGGATAGTCCCCGGTAGAGCCCCATGAAGTCATAGTCCAGGCCCGCGATGATGCGCGGTGTCGGGCCGCCCAGGGGCCCGCCTTCGCTCCAGCCAGCGTCGCCCGAGTTCACCACGCCCACGCTGGCGAACACCTCCGGCGCCAGCAGCACCGCCGACTCGGCGTCACCCACCCCGCGCACGAAGGCGCAATAGCCCGGCTCGCGCGCCTCGCCCTCCAGCTCCTGGGCCCCCGCTACCCCCGCTCCGAGGCCGGCCAGCACGCTCCATGCAACCGCCCACCGCATGCTCGTCTCCTTCCGTGCTCCGGCCTACAGCAGCAGCGGCGGCCGCCCCAGCACCAGCAGCTCGTCCCGCGCCCAGCGCTCGTCCCGCAGCTTCAGCTCCACCATCACCCCGCGCAGCAGCGTCTGGCGCACCGGGTGCTTCACCGTCACCTCGCCCTGCAGCACCTGGCCCACCATCCCCGCTTCCTGGCACCACACCAGCTTCAGCGCGCACCGGTAGAGTGGGGTGCCCGGCCCGGCGTTCTCCAGGTTCTCGTACGGCACGAAGCCCACCGTCAGCCCCTGCTCTATGGCCTCCAGCCAGGGCGAGCTGCGGATGGACGCGAGCAGCGCGTCGTAGCGTGCCACCGCCTCGTCCAGCGACTTCAGGCTCTCCTCGAGGTGCTCGCGCTCGCTCTCCGCCCGCGCCACCTCCAGCACCGAGCGCGTGTACTCCCGCTCCAGCAGCAGCACCTCGGTGGTGAGCCCCGCGCTCTTGCCGCCCAGCGAGGCGTCGAAGCCATCCAGCTCGCGCTTCACCGCCTCCAGCTTCGTCTGCAGCTCCGTCGTGCCCTGCGCCAGCGACAGGTTGCTCTGCGCCAGCTGCGCCAACTGGTGGTTGGCCGTCAGGTGCTCCTCGCGCTCCAGCATCCGCGCGTTGTAGAGCGCTTCGGTGCGTGTGCGCGCCATGCCCGCGTAGGCCCGGTTGGACTCCGAAATCTCCTCGGCCGCCAGCTGGTACTCCCGGCGCAGCGAGGCCAGCCGGCGCAGTGCCTTCTCGCGCGCCGTGCGCTCGCTGCCCAGCGCCACGCGGAAGCGCGCCTGGAAGTCCTTCTCCGAGCCCAGCAGCCGCTCGGCCTGCTCCAGCCGGGCCTCCAGGTCCCTGCGGTCCGCCAGCAGCTTGTCGCGCGAGGCCGCCTGCTGCGCCAGCTGGGTGTTGAGCTGGAGGATTTGCGGATCAGTGGGAGACACCACGGTGGGGGCCAGCCAGGAGTGGTTGACGAAGAAGAAGACCTGGACGCCGAGATAGGAGACGAGGCCGCCCAGGATGAGCGCCAGCAGCACCGTGCCCAGGGCCTTGTAGGCGTTGACCGCGACGGTGTTGAGCTTGTTGACGATGCGCTGATTCATGGTGTCGAACCCCCTCCAGCCGCCCGGGTGGGGGCAATGGTGTCGGCCATACCGTCCGAAGGCGGTGCGCTCTCCGGTGGCACTCCGGCCGCGGCGCTCGGCTTGCCCCGGGTCTCCCAGCTGCCCGAGTCCAGCGTGAAGAGCGCCAGCGGCGTGAAGAGCGCGTAGGTGATGGGCATCAGCAACCCCATGGGCAGGAAGGAGAGCGCCGACACGCGCATCTCCGGCGGCAGGTGCCTCTTGTCGATCCGGTAGATGAGCCCCATGCCTCCCATGACGAGCATGTGCAGCAGGAGCACGCCCCAGAACTGCCCGTTGAGGACGTTGTGGATGATGATGACCGGATAAGACAACAGCAGCGCCAGCTGTGACACGTAGTGGACACCGACGATCGGGTGCAGCCTCCAGGCGTGGCTCAGGCCACAGATCATGTCCACGAGGTTGGAGCGCCGCCACCGCAACTGCTGCGAGAAGTAGCCCGCCAACGTGGCCGGCGCGGCCGTCTGGCACCAGGCCGCCGTGGTGTAGACCGTCTCGTAGCCCGCCTTCACGATCTGCCGCGTGAGGAACCGGTCCTCCCCGTACTTGATGGGGACACCGGCGATGTTGCGCGCCTCGAGGATGGGGTCGAGCTCCAGCAGCACGTGGCGCCGGTACGCGGTGAGACACCCGGACAGGCAGAGCACCGAGCGGAAGCTGCGCTCCAGGTCCTTGAGCCACTCCTGGGCGAAGTAGAACTTGATCTCAATCATCCGCGTCATCCAGTTCTGATGACGGTTGGCGACGTAGGTGCGGCCACCGACGGCGGCGATGCGGGGGCTGACGAAGCGGCGCACCAGCTCACGCACGGCGCTGGGGTGCACCACGACGTCCGAGTCCACCGAGACGATGAGCTCGGCGGTGGCCTCGCGCACCGCCCGGGCAATGCCCTTGCGCTTGCCCATGTTGTGCGGGTTGCGCATCACCTTCACGTTCAGGTGGCCCTCGGCCGCGCGCAGCGCCCAGGCAAGGCTGTCGTCGGTGGAGCAATCGTCCACCACGCAGATGCTCAGCTTGTCGTGCGGGTAGTCCTGCTCCAGCAGGCTGCGCACGGCGTGGTAGATGCCCTCGCCCTCGTTGAAGAGGGGAATCACCACCGTAACGGTCGGCTGATAGCCATCATCGGTGGCATCCACCCAACGGCCGCGCACCCGCCGCAGCAGCGGGCCGAGCACGTACCGGTTCATCATCACCACCAGCACCAACAGGTGCACGGGGAACAGTTCCATATCCCACCCGGCGCCGCGAACGAACCCGGCGCGCCCCAACACACACCTCGAACGCTCGCCCCTGGCCTCGTCCCGCTCGTGGTCCCCCCTCGTACCCCTGATCCGCGCGCATTCCGGCACGCTGCATCGGAGCGGCCTGAAACTCGGCTCGTGCCAAACCTCTCACAACTGCCCCGCGGGGCAGTGGGAGTGTCTTCTACCCCCGGATCTTCGTCCGTCTATGTCGCACCCCTGGACACACGGACGCCCTGGTGTGTCTGGCATTCGTCACGACGCCTGGACTTCCGCACAGCTTGGCACCCTCCGCACGGGTCCTACGTTGACTTGCCACATTGGGATGGGGCGGTGGAGGAGGGGGACGGATGGGGCGATCAGCCTTCAGGGCTTGGGGGAGTAGTCTGTTCTTGGCGGCCGGGATGTTGCTGGCGGCGGTGCCGTCAGCGGCGAGGGCCGCGGATCCGAAGGTGGCGGGGGAGTGGTCGTCCATGACGACCTTCCCGGTCTCCTTGACGCACGCGCACCTGTTGCCCACCGGCAAGGTGATGTTCTTCGGCGAGTTCGAGGAGGGCCTGACGCCGCCTCGGTTGTGGGATCCCGCCACCAGCGCGCTCACGGATCTCCCGATGCCCGACTACAACATCTTCTGCTCGGGCCACTCCTACCTGGCCGATGGGCGCCTGCTGCTGACGGGCGGCCATGAGATCTCCCACGTGGGCTACCCCTACGTGAGCATCTTCGATCCCTTCACGCTCACGTGGAGCCGCTCGGAGAACATGAACGACAACCGGTGGTACCCCACCAACACCACGTTGCAGAACGGTGACGTGGTGGTGCTCTCGGGCGAGACGCACGCGGCGGGTTCCAGCAACCCGCTGCCGCAGGTGTGGGAGGCCAAGACGGGCAAGTGGCGCGACCTCACCACCGCCATCCAGGATCTGCCCTACTACCCGCGCATGTTCCTGGCGCCCAACGGCAAGCTGTTCTTCGCGGGCCCCTGGCGCCGCTCGCGCTGGTTGGATCCCGAAGGCACCGGCACCTGGTTCGACGGCCCTTCCAGCACGTACAACGGCCGGGCCTACGGCGCGGCGGTGATGATCGGCTCCAAGGTGCTCATCATCGGCGGCGGCTCGCCCGCCACGGAGACCGTGGAGGAGATTGATCTCTCGCAGCCCTCGCCCACCTGGATGGCGCGCGCTCCGATGGCCTTTCCCCGGCGCCAGCTCAACGCCACCCTGCTGCCGGATGGCAAGGTGCTGGTGACAGGCGGCAGCAGCGGCGCGGACTTCGATGACGACACCCTGCCCGTCAAGGTGCCCGAGCTCTACGATCCCGAGACCAACACGTGGACGAAGCTGGCCCCCGCCGTGGACTACCGGGGCTATCACTCGACGGCCCTGCTGCTGCCGGATGGGCGCGTGCTCACCGGCGGTGGCCGCAACCGGCGCACCACGGAGATCTTCTCGCCCCCGTACCTCAAGCAGGACGGCGGGCGGCCCACCATCCAGGAGGCGCCCGCCGTCATCACCCCGGGGACGAGCTTCCTCGTGCAGACCGCGGATGCGGCCCAGGTGGCCAAGGTGACGCTGCTGGCGCTCGGCTCGGTGACGCACGCCTTCGATCAGCACCAGCGCTTCCTCAAGCTGTCCTTCACGCCCACCAGCGGTGGGCTGCAGGTGTCCGCGCCCGAGAGCAACTTCGCCGCGCCCCCGGGCTACTACATGCTCTTCATCCTGGATGGGCGCGGCGTGCCCTCGGTGGGGCGCATCGTGAAGCTGGGCTACGTGGCGCCGGCCGCCCAGAAGAAGATCGTCTTCAGCGACACGTGGAAGTACGACGACCGGGGCATCGATCAGGGCACCGCCTGGCTCGCCCGGGACTTCGATGACTCGGCCTGGAAGGCGGGCCCGGGCCAGCTCGGCTACGGCGACGAGGACGAGGGCACGGTGCTCACCCCGGGCGCTCCCACGGTGTACTTCCGCAAGAAGATCACCCTGGACAACCTCGTCACCGAGGCCCAGCTCGAGGTGCTGTACGACGATGCCATCGCCGTGTGGATCAACGGCGTGCCCGTCTTCTCCCGTAACATGGGCAACGGGACGGGCTTCAGCGCCTACGCCACCGGCTCGACGACCAATGCGTACGAGCGCGTCCAGCTCCCGCTGGCGTCCAATCCGTTCCGCGTGGGGGAGAACGTGATCACCGCGATGGTGAAGCAGGTGTCCCCCAACTCGGATGATCTCACCTTCGCGCTCTCGCTGGCGGTGGCGCAGCTCGCCGGACCGGTGCCGGACACGCTGGTGGTCTCCGCGCCCAACGGCGGCGAGGTGTTCCAGCCGGGCGAGTCCACGTCCATCACCTGGTCCAGCTCCGGCAACGTGCCGAGCGTGGACCTTGCGCTCTCGGCGGACGGCGCCGCGAGCTGGACGCCCATCGCCTTCGGCGTGCCCAACACCGGCCTGTATGCCTGGACGGTGCCGTCACTGAACACCAGCCAGGCCCTGGTGCGCGTGTCCCGCGTCGGCGGCACCACGCCCCTGTCGGACGTGAGCAACGCGCCCTTCACCATCAGCCCGCAGGTGTCGGTCATGGCCATTCCGTTCCGGTCCACGTGGAAGTACCAGGACAGCGGGCTGAACCCCGGCGCGGACTGGAGCACGCCGGGCTTCGATGACTCGGCCTGGCCCTCGGGGGCGGGCCAGCTCGGCTACGGCGATGGGGACGAGGCCACGGTGCTCAACCGCACCACGCCCTCCCAGTCGAGTGTCTACTTCCGCAAGAAGATCACCGTGAACGGCACCGTCACCGAGGCCAACCTGCGCGTCCTCTTCGACGACGGCATCGCGGTGTTCGTCAACGGGACGCAGGTGTTCGGCCGGAACGTGGACAAGGGCGTCGCGCACGAGAAGTACGCGAGCGCCGGCGCGGAGAACGAGCTGGCGGGGGGCACCGTCCCCACGAACGTGTTCGTCCAGGGGGAGAACACCATCGCGGTGGTGGTGAAGCAGACGGGTGGGACATCGCCGGACCTGACGTTCGACCTCGAGCTGCAGCTCGGCGTCGTCCCCCAACCGTGAGCTGACGGGCGGCGCGCCCGCTCTCGGGCTGGCGCGTGCGCCCGTGACGCGATAGGGGTGGGGGCTGGACTTCGCCCATGATGCCGAGCCCTCCCTCCGAGCCGCCCCTCTCCCTACGCCCCGACGAAGTCCACCTGTGGGTGGTGGAGCCGGAGCGTGTCTCCGAGCCCCGGTTGCTCGCCGCCTATCTGGCCATGCTCAGCGCGGAGGAGCGGGAGCGGCACTCGCGCTTCCGCTTCGACCGGCACAAGCTGCAGTTCCTCGTGTCGCATGCGCTGGTGCGCGTCACCTTGTCGCGCTACGCGCCGGTGCAGCCCCAGGCCTGGCGCTTCGCCGTCAACGCCTACGGCCGCCCGGAGCTCTCCGGCGAGGGCCTGCCCCGGCTGCGCTTCAACCTCTCGCACACGGACGGCATGGCGGTGTGCGCGGTGGTGCTCGACACCGACGTGGGCGCGGACGTGGAGCACTCCGGCCGCCCGGGCCAGACGGTGGAGCTGGCCGACTCCTTCTTCGCCCGCTCGGAGGTGCAGGCCCTGCGCTCCCTCCCGGCCGAGCGCCAGCGCGAGCGCTTCTTCGATTATTGGACCCTGAAGGAGTCCTACATCAAGGCCCGGGGCGCGGGGCTGAGCCTGCCGTTGGATCAGTTCGCCTTCCACCTGGAGCCCGGGCAGCCGCCGCGCATCTCCTTTGATGCGCGGCTGGCGGACGATCCGGAGACGTGGCAGTTCGTGCAGCTGCGGCTGTCGCCGGAGCACCCGGCGGCGGTGGCGGTGCGCCGGAGCCGGGAATTGCCGCTGACGGTGCGGTGCCAGCGGACCGTGCCGCTGGCGGGGGATGGGCCGCCCTGGTTCGTCCCGGGCCGCTAGCTCAGGGGCCGACCTCGGGGAACCAGCGGACGATGTCCTCGCGCAGGGCGGCCAGCCTGGACACAAGGCGACCGTTCACGCATTCCGCCTGGAAGCCGGCGGCACCATCAACCGGAGCAGCCCCCACTCCTCGAGCGCCCTTTGCGTTCGCCAAGCGAGCGCCACGTGCTCCGGATTGCTGGGGGTAAGTCGCTCCGGGGTGAGTGTCACGAGTGTTCCCTTGTCACCCACGGGCTCAACGCGCACCGGCGCAGGGAGGACAGGCACCTCGCCCCGTTCCCGCGAGAAGTACGTCATCCAGCCAACGAAGCATCCGAGCTGACTGCCGCCGGAAAGCTCGTCCCACAGCCCGTCAGCCGTCGCAACCGCCCACTCCGGCTCCCACGCCACAGCCACGGCGCGCATGGCACCAGAGACGACAGGACCCGTGACTACGCGCTCCTGACCCAGGGCCTCATTCGGGAGAACCAGCCACAGGAAGTTCGGCGCAAACTCCGCCTTCGACCCACAACCGAGCATGACCGATCCGCCCCGGCCCTGTTCCACATGCCCCGTCCAGGCGTCGAACTCAAAACCGTCATCCAGAATCTGGTACTTCTCGCGGCCGAAGAAACGGATGAAGGTCTCGCGGGTGGGCTCAAAGCCGAGTTGCAACGCCTTTCGAGCGGAGTTGCTTTTCTCGTACCACCGCGCGAAGTCCGGATGGCATTCCCCAAGAAGGCGGAAGAACGTCTCCGCCCGCCGTGCGCACTCATCGGCCGACTCTGGACGGTGCCCCCAATACGCTTTGATCTCGTAGCGTTCGCTCATGCCCGGCGGCCTCACTTCACCGGTTGAGTGTAAACCACCTCTATGGAATGAAGGCCCCGCTCATCAAAATACTTCCGAAGCACGGCCACCATCCGAGGCTCGGCGACGTGCCAGCGGATTGGCAGCCCGCCTGCCATCTGGAACTGACGTCGCGCTTGTTTGAGCAGGTCCCCCAAGCCCTCGTAAAAGTCGAGCTTGGGCTTGAGGTCCTTGTCGAACCACTGCTCGTACCCGCGCGCCTTGCCCTCGAGAAGCACGCCCTCCTTCGGATCGAAGCCGTCGTACTCGACGCACGTCCCATTCCGGCACACCTTGTAGCACCAGCCTTTCGGGGCGCCCGTCACCTGGGCTTGGAAGGCCCGGGCCTGCTCCGACATACTCGAAGTGTCCTCCACCCACTGACCGGGCCCACCAACCGGAGGCCACCCGCCACCGCCTCCCGCGCCATGGGTGCCCGTGTTGGCCATGTGCAGCACGTAGGTCGCGCTCAGCGCCGGCGCGGCCGCGGTGGCAACACTCCCCACGGGCACGGCCACCAGGCGCACCGCCAGAAGTCCCTCACCCGACAGCGACAGCAGGGGCACTGTGAGGCTTCCCAGCTTGCCGCCCCAGGCCGCCACCTTCGCCGTGCCCGCACCGGCCGTGCCCACTGTCAGCACGGCGCCCGTGGCGAGCCGCGACACCGTGCGCACCTTCTCAGCGTAGGGCTTGTGACGGAACTCCTCCCACAGCTGAGGCGAGTTCTCGTAGAGCTGCCTCACCGCCCCCGGCAGCTGCGCGAGCCCCTCCAGCGTTTCGCCCGTGTAGAAGACGAGCCGGTAGAGTCCTTCCACCATGTCCACTACAGCGAGCACGGCACCCTCGGCCACCGCGAGCGCCGGGTTGTCGTCGGGCTCATAGAGGCCCGCTGGACGCGCGCCTTTCGGAACCTCGAGCCCCTGGTCCACCGGGAAAAGGCGCTCGCCCTCGATAGCGTAGAACGGCCCCACCTCGAAGCGCCCGGCCCGGAGCGTGCCGTCCTCGGCGAGCACCACCTGGCCGGCCTTTTGGACCGCGACCCCCGTTGTGGCCCTCACCAGGTATCCGTCCGGACGAAGCACCAGCAACCGCGAGAAGCGCCGCATGCGCGCGTGGAGCTCGTCCCGCGTCACGGCCTCGCCGCCGGCGGCAACCTCGAGGAGAAGGTGCGCCGCCATCCTCCGGAGCCCGAAGTTGCCCAGCGTCAGCGGCGTGGAGAGTAGATGGGGCACCAGCTCCATCGCCTGCTGAGGTGCGAGCGTGCGCCCGTCCTTCGGCAGCGCCGTGCTGGGTATGCCCGCCTGCGCGAGGAAGCCCTGGAAGTAGTCGAGCGTCATGGGCACCTCGAAGGGCCGTCCGTCGCCTACTCCATCGGGCCACCCAACGCTCCTCCCCTCTAGGATCTCATCGTCGCCCCCCTCGCTCACGCGCCGCGCACGATGCCGGGCCCGCTCTGCCGCCGCGGCGACCAGGCCAGTGTCCGCCGCCATCGGCACACCGGCCTCGCGCTCCTCGGCTTGCGCGACACCGCCCTCCAGGTCCTCAGCCGCCTCCCCAGTCTTCGTTACGGACGCCGCCTGGGCCAGGCCCACCATCTCGTGTGGCTTGGGGCTCGCCCGCTGCGCCCGCCACCGATGGCGAGCGCTGCCTGCCAGCATTCCCCCCATGGGGTAGCCCATCGCGCACGCCGTCTGCAGCCCGAGGAGCACCAGCACCACCACGAGCGTCGGCCAACACGGGCTGCCCAGCGCGCCCCGTCTGCCGTCGAGCTGCGTACCGCCCACCCCAGGACTCCGGTGCTCGTTCGCCATCACGCTGGCCCTTCCCCCTTAGGGGAAACGACCCTGGAGGATAGGATGCGGGACGCCAGATGATTCGCCCCCCCCTTGACGGGCCCCGCTCCCTCGCTCACGGCGTCGCGCGCGAGGGCGGCAGCCGTGGCCGGACGTACAGCAAAAAAGCGCACGTCATTCCATGCGCTCTGGCCTTGCTCTCCTCTGTTTGTAAGACACTCCGCTAGGGGCCGACCTCGGGGAACCAGCGGACGATGTCCTCGCGCAGGGCGGCCAGCAACGGCTCGCGGGCGGTGCGCAGGAAGAAGTGCTTGCCGGGGAAGTGGCGGGCACGGAAGTCGCCGGTGGTCAGCTCCCGCCAGTGCTCGAGCTCCGCCAGGGGCACGTGGGGATCCTCGTGGGACCCGAAGGCGGAGATGGGGCAGCTCACCGGGAGGGCGGGGAGCACGGCGTCGGCGATGGCGAAGTCGGCGCGCAGCACCGGCAGCACCATCTCCAGCAGCTCCTTGTGCGCGAACACCTCGGCGGGCGTGCCCTCGTACTTGCGCAGCAGCTCGATGAAGGCCGGGTCATCCAGCTCGTCGCGCGAGTCGCGGTGGCGGTGGGGCGCGCCAGCGGCGGCCACCACCATCCCGAGGGGCATGGGCGCGCCGCGCACCTTCCAGCGCTGCGCCAGGGCCAGGGCCACCCGGGTGCCCATGCTGTAGCCGAAGAAGATGAAGGGCTTGTCCAGCAGTGGGGCGAGCGCCGGCTCCAGCGCGTCCAGGAGCGGGGGAATCTGCCGGAAGGGCGGCTCCATGATGCGCCGCTCGCGGCCGGGAAGCTGGACGGGGACCAGCTCGACGCCCGAGGGCAGCGCCGCACCCCAGCCGTTGTAGACGGAGGCGCCACCTCCGGCGAAGGGGAAGCAGAAGACCCGAAGCCGCGCGTTGGGGTTGGGCTGACGGGTAGGGAACCAGGGATTCGTAGGGGGGGCCGCGGGACGCATGTTCCTGCCGGTCACTGTGTCGCTTCGCTCAGGGAGCGTCAAGCCTGCCCGGCTGCTTCCCCGGGGGGGCGGAGACCCCGCTCGCCCGCTGGACGGACGGACGGACGGACCGAGCGAGCAGCGGGCAGGGCCGCAACGCGGTGATCCAAGCCCATCACATCCGGCGGTGTCCCCTTCCACCCGTTGAGCGGCGACGAGCAATGACTGCTCCGCCGAGATCCGGGCGCAGGAAGCACGAAGATCAAGAAGGCCGGGGCCATCGTTTCGATGGTGCACGCGCCTCGTTTGAACTGTCGCGCCTCACGCGCCGGCGGGCCCCTGTCTCGGGGCCCTGGTGAGGAGAGAGCTGCGATGATTGGAAAGTCCAAGACCCTCCGTGCAGGACTACTCGCGATTGCCATGATGTCGAGCGTGTTGGGGGGGTGCGCCACGTTTGGCAAATCCCTGCCCACGCCCTTGCCTCCTCCGGTCACGGACACGCTCCAGAACCTTCTCGACGAGACGGCGGCCACCATGCAGGCGCCCGGGATGGTGATGGCGGTGCAGATTGGCAATTCCAAGCCTTGGATTGGCGTCACCGGATGCCTGGACAACCCCTGCACGAAGAAGATGAAGCCGGACGCGACCTTCCGGCTCGGCAGCATCACCAAGAACTTCGTGGGAATGGCCATCCTCCAGCAGGTGGGCGAGGGGAAGATCAGCCTCGATGACACGCTCGAGAAGTGGCTGCCGGGGGTGATCCCCAACATCGATGGCAATGCCATCACCATCCGCCAGTTGATGAATCACACCAGCGGCATCGAGAGCTTCACCAACTCGCCGCAGTGGATCATCACGCTGATCACGGATCGGAACCACCTCTATCAGCAGCCGCAGGATCTGCTGACGCTCGCGGGGCAGCTGCGGGCCGAGTCGATCGCCGCGAATGCCGTGCTCCCGCCCGGCTCTCCCTTCAGCTACTCGAACACGCACGCCATCCTGCTGGGAATGATCGCCGCGAAGGTGGACGGGCTTCCCGTCACCGATTGGAACAAGGTGATCGAGAACCGGTTCCTGAAGCCGCTGCATTTGAAGCACACCTTCATTCCGGGACCGGGAGAGCTCGGGATTGGCTCCAACAACCACGGCTACGTCAACCTGGCCAACTTCGTCGGGGCGCAGAACTGCGCCATGGCCGGCCTCACCTGCGAGGACAAGCTCATCGATTTCACCGAGCAGAATGTGACGAACGCGGCGGCGGCCGGGTCGCTCGTCTCGAATGCCGAGGATCTGCTGAAGTGGATGCACGCCGAGCTGAAAGGCAATCTCCTCAGCCCGCAGGTCCGCCAGCAGCAGCAGGCCTTCATCGACACGGGCCTGCCAGGCCTCCAGGTGGGCCTCTCCATCTTCAAGCAGACGCAGTACGGCTTCATCGGCCACCGTGGCGAGATCTTCGGGTTCAACGGCACCATGCAGTACCTGCCCTCGAAGGACATGACCGTCATCGTGCTGTCCAACCGGACGGCCCTGGACGGCATCCACGTGGGGGCCGTGCCCGAGCAGGTCGCGGCGGCGCTCTTCCCAGACCTGGGGACGACGCCACAGCAACTCCGGCTGATGCAGCAGCGCGTGTTCCTCCGGGATCCACCGCACATCAAGAGCGGCTTGGGCCCCCCCCGCTCCCGCTGAGAGCGCCCGTCTTCCCCCTCCACCCCCGACGCCCCATCTCGACGAACCCCTTCTTCACATAGGTCCCCCTCATGCCGTCCCCGATGCCATCCCCCATGCCAGCAACCATGACGGAGGCGCTGCACCGCGCCGCCTCCGGCTCCCACGGGATCCACTACCTCGAGCAGGCTCCCCACGAGAGCTTCCAGTCCTATGCGGACCTCCGCACCGAGGCCCTCCGGGTACTGGGACATCTGCAACGCAACGGGGTGGCGCGGGGGGACGAGGTGATCCTCCAGCTCGAGCGCAACCGCGACCTCATCACCGCGCTGTGGGCCTGCGTGCTCGGGGGCCTCGTGCCGGTGCCGCTGATGTCGAGTGGGGTGGATGAGCACCGCCTCAAGGTGTTCAAGGTCTGGGCGGTCCTGAACCGGCCTCACGTGCTGTGCACGAACAAGGCCCTGGCCGGGAAGCTGGCGGCCTTCGGCAGGGCCCATGAGTTCGAGAAGACGGCGGACCGGCTGGAGCGTGAAGCCCTCTCGTACGAGGAGGCCTCCGCGGAGACCGAGCCCGGTGTGGAGCACACGGCGGCTCCCGAGGACATCGTGCTCGTGCAGTTCTCCTCCGGCTCCACGGGAGATCCCAAGGGCGTCATCGTGACCCACCAGGCGGCGCTCGCGAACATCGCCGACTGGATCGAGATCCTGCACGTCACCGGCAAGGACGTGTACCTGGGTTGGATGCCCATCACCCATGACTTCGGAGTGATCGGCTTCCACTTCGTCCCGTTGGCGGCGGGGGTTCAGCAGTACCACCTGCCCACGCAGCGCTTCGCGCGCCGTCCCACCTTGTGGATGGAATACGCCCACCAGTACCGGGCCTCCATCCTGGCCTCGCCGAACTTCGGCTACCAGCACCTGCTGGCGCACTATGACCCCAAGGCCGCGGCGCACTGGGATCTCTCCTGCGTCCGGCTCATCAAGAACGGCGCCGAGCCGATCTCGGTGGAGCTGTGCCACCGGTTCCTCGATGAGATGTCGCGCCATGGCCTGAGCCAGCAGGTCATGCTCCCCGGGTATGGGCTCGCCGAGGCCACCCTGGGCGTTTGCCTCAACCGGTTGGACAAGAAGGAGCGGGTCCCGTCGATCGTGGTGGACCGGCGCTTCCTGGGCGTCGGCGAGCAGGTGCGGCTCCGTGAGGCCGGGGGTGAGCACGCGATCGAGATGGCGGACGTCGGCCCGGCGTTCCCCCAGACGCAGGTGCGCATCGCCGATGAGGCCTTCCAGCCGCTGGTCCCGCTCACGGTGGGCCGCATACAGATCAAGGGTCCCAACGTCACGCCGGGCTATTACAACGATCCGCGGGCCACCGCGCGCGCCATCGGCCCGGATGGCTGGCTCGACACCGGAGACCTCGGCTTCATGTACGAGGGGCGGCTGGTGATCACCGGCCGGGCGAAGGACATCCTCTTCGCGGGCGGCCTCAACTTCTACCCGCACGACGTCGAGCGCGTCTGCATGGAGGTGGTGGGCGAGGAGGTGCCTCAAGTGGCCGTGGCCGGACAGCACGATCACCGCAAGGGCGCCGAGCGCGTGATCGCCTTCGTGACGTTCAAGCGCTCGCTGGAGGACTTCGCCCCGCTGGCCCGGAAGCTGGCCAGCCATGTCCTGCAGCGGTTGGGTCTCTCCCTGGACGCGGTGGTGCCGGTGACGCGCATCCCGCGGACCACCAGTGGCAAGGTGCAGCGCTTCGCCCTGGCCAAGCGCTTCGAGGAGGGCGAGTTCGACGAGGTGGTGGCCCGGTTGGCCGCCCTGAATGACCGCGAGGTGGCGGGCATGGCCGTCGGGCTCCAGGAGCAGCTCCGCGCCCAGGGCCGCTCGGTGGTGCTCTCCATGGTGCGCAAGGAGGCCGAGGAGATCGCCGGGCTGCCCATCACCGATGAGGAGGTGCCGTTCGGCCAGCTCGGGTTCAGCTCCGTCAAGGCGGTGGCGCTGGTGTCCCGCCTCGGCCAGCTCTGCGGGCGCGAGCTGCCCGTGTCCCTCCTGTTCGACCATCCGACGCTGGGCAAGCTCACGGATGCGCTGATGGTGGAGCTGGCCACGCCCGCTCCTGTTCCCGCTCCCGCTCCCGCGCCCGTTGCCGCGTCCAACGGACACGCTGCTTCGGAGACGGAGACGGCTCCGGCGGACGAGCCCATCGCGCTCATCGGGATCGGCTGCCGCTTCCCCGGTGGCGCCGATGATCCCGAGCGCTTCTGGCGGTTGCTGGAGGGGGGCCAGGATGCCTCGGGCGAGATCCCCGCGGAGCGCTGGAACCAGGACGTGTACTTCGACTCCGACCCCGGCGCCTCCGGGAAGGCCTACGTCCGGCGCGGCGCGTTCCTCGGGGACGTGCGCGGCTTCGACGCGGAATTCTTCGGACTGATGCCGCGTGAGGCGGAGGCATTGGATCCCCAGCAGCGCCTGCTGCTCGAGGTGGCCTGGGAGGCGCTGGAGCACGCGGGCCTCCCCGCGGAGAAGCTGCGCGAGAGCGCCACCGGCGTCTTCGTGGGCATCTCCGGGAGCGAGTACGGCGGCATGACCACCCTCGACCCCGAGGTGCTGAACCAGTACTCCCTGACGGGCACGATCCACAGCACTGCGGCGGGGCGCCTCTCGTACACGCTGGGGCTGAATGGCCCCTGCCTGGCGGTGGATACCGCCTGCTCCTCCTCGCTGGTGTCGGTGCACCTGGCCGTGCAGAGCCTGCGCCGCGGGGAGTCCAAGCTCGCGCTGGCGGGCGGCGTCAACCTGCTCCTCTCGCCGGGCTCCTTCGTCGGGCTCTCGCGGCTCCAGGCGCTCTCGCCGGATGGCCGCTGCAAGACGTTCGACGAGTCGGCCGATGGTTACGGCCGTGGCGAGGGCGCGGGCGTGGTGGTCCTCAAGCGCCTGAGTGACGCGGAGCGGGACGGAGACCGGGTGATCGCGGTGATCCGCGGCACCGCCGTCAACCACGACGGCCGCAGCAGCGGCCTGACGGTCCCCAATGGCGTGGCGCAGGAGGCCGTCATCCGCGCCGCGCTTCAGGATGCCGGAGTGGAGCCCGCCTCGGTCTCCTACCTCGAGGCGCACGGCACCGGGACCCGGCTCGGGGATCCGCAGGAGATGCGGGCCATCGCCCATGTCTATGGTGAGCAGCGCCCGGCCGGGGCTCCGCTCCACGTCGGCTCGGTGAAGACCAACATCGGCCACCTGGAGAGCGCCGCGGGCGTGGCGGGCCTGTGCAAGGTCGCCCTGTCCCTGTCTCGCGGGCGCATCCCGGCCCACCTCCACCTGCGCACCCCGAGCACCCGCATTCCCTGGGCGAACATCCCGGTGAAGGTGCCTCGGGAGACGGTCGAGTGGAACGCGGGCACCGGACCGCGCCGTGGAGCCGTCAGCTCGTTCGGCCTCTCCGGTACCAATGCCCACGTGGTGCTGGAGGAGTACGCCCGCGCCACTCCCGAGCGCGCCACCGTGGAGCGCCCCGTCCACCTGCTGACGCTGTCCGCGCGGGACGAGAAGGGCGTGCGCGAGCTGGTGGCGAAGTACACCGAGCGGCTCGCCTCCGTACCCGCCTCCGACGTGGCCAACCTCTGCTACACGGCCAATGCCGGCCGCGTGCACCAGCCCCGCCGCCAGGTGGTGATCGGCGCCAACGCGGACGAGCTGCGCTCCGGGCTCGAGCGGCTCGCCCGGCTCCCGGAGGGAAGGCTCGCTCCGGACGCCGTGCCCGCCAGCGCCCCTCCGTGCGCATGGCTGTTCACCGGCCAGGGCTCGCAGCGCATCGGCATGGGCCGCGTGCTCTATGACGCCAGCCCGGTGTTCCGCGCCGCGCTGGACGAGTGCGCCGCCATCCTGGATCCCCTGACCGGCACGTCCCTGGTGGCCACCCTGTACGGCGAGGAGCCGCGTACCACCTCCATCGACGACACGATTCATGCTCAGCCGGCCATCGTCGCGGTGGAGATCGCGCTCGCCCGGCTCTGGCTCTCGTGGGGACTGAAGCCCCAGATGGTGGCGGGCCACAGCGTGGGCGAGTTCGCGGCGGCCCACGTGGCGGGCGCGCTCTCGCTGGAGGACGCGCTGCGGCTGGTGGCCCACCGCGGGCGGCTGATGCAGGCCCTGCCCGAGCGCGGCGTCATGGCCACCATCTCCACCGGCGAGGCGACCGTCCGGGAGGTGCTCGCCTCCCTCGGAAGCGCGGTGGCGATCGCCGCCGTGAACGCCCCTGACAGCGTGGTGATCTCCGGCCGCGAGGCGGAAATGGTGGGCGTCCTGGAGGCCCTGTCGAAGAGGAACATCCAGTCGCGGCGGCTCGTGGTCTCGCACGCGTTCCACTCGCCGCTGATGGCGCCGATGGTGGAGGAGTTCGGCCGGGCGGCCGCTGGCATCCGCGCACGGCCCGCGACGATCCCATTCTTCTCCACCGTCACCGGCCAGCGCCTGGAGCAGGCTCCGGATGCGGAGTACTGGCGGCGGCAGATCATCCCCACCGTGCGCTTCTGCGACACCGCGCGGGCCCTGTACGAAGCGGGCGCCCGGGTGTTCCTGGAGATCGGCCCCGCGCCCATCCTGTCCAGCCTTGGCCCCCGGTGCGTGACGGAGCCGGGAGTGGCATGGCTGCACTCGCTCGCTCCCCGAGAGGACGGCTGGCGTTCCATGCTCACCAGCCTGGGCGTGCTCTACATGAGCGGGGCGCCCATCCAGTGGAAGGCGTTCGACGCGCCCTATCACCGGCACGTGGTGGATGCGCCGACCTATCCGTTCCGCAGGACCCGGTTCTGGAGCCCGGCGGCGGCGGCTCCCTCGGCTCGCGGGGGTGCGCGCATGAATGGCGAGACCGCGAAGCCCGCGGCGGCCACGGAGGTCGTGGCGGTCAAGACGGCCACGCCCGTGCGCCAGCGCGCCGCGGAGATCCGCTCCGTCATCCTGGACACCGTGGCCGAGAGCACCGGCGCGGAGCGGGAGCGCCTCGACACCGAGCGGAACGTCTTCGAGATGGGACTCGACTCGCTGGTGCTGTTCAAGGTGCGGCAGGCCCTGGAGCGCGGTTTCGGCATCCAGGTCCCGGTGAGCGCCTTCTACCA
Organism: Archangium gephyra; assembly: GCF_042230915.1. Classification (GTDB taxonomy): domain Bacteria; phylum Myxococcota; class Myxococcia; order Myxococcales; family Myxococcaceae; genus Archangium; species Archangium gephyra_B. Next base: position 5,561,842 of record NZ_CP102578.1, read on the forward strand.
GGAGGCCTCCACCATCGAGCGGATGGTGGCGTACGTGGATGCGGCGCTTCCCCCTGAAGTGTCCCCCGAGCCCGAGCCCACGCCGGCCCCGCGCCAGGAGTCCGCGCCCGAGCCCGTGACGGCCTCGCGTCAGGAGTCCGCGCCAGCCCTCAATGGGGTCGAGCGCATCGTGTCGCAGCAGCTCCAGATCATGGAGCAGCAACTCGCGCTGCTGAGCCAGGTCCACGGAGGGACGTCCGCGTCCACCCACCGCGAGCCCACCGTGAGCCGGGAGCCCACCAAGAGCCCCGTGCCCACCGTGAGCCGCGAGCCCACCAAGAGCCCCGTGCCGGCTGCTCCGCCAGCGGCGGCTCGCGTGGCGGCACCCGCGCCCCAGGGCGAGGTCTTCGTCGCCTACAAGAGGATTGCCAACGGTCCCTCCGGTGACATGGACGGCCGCCAGAAGGCCTTCCTGGAGACGCTCATCCGGGACTTCACCGCGCGGACGCCGGGCTCGAAGCGGGTGACCGATGCTTCCCGCCCGGTCCTCGCCAACAACCGCGCGGTCGCCGGGTTCCGGCCCACCTGGAAGGAGATGGTCTACCCGCTGCAGGTCGAGCGCGCGGAGGGGAGCCGCGTCTGGGATGTCGATGGCAACAGCTACATCGACCTGACGATGGGGTTCGGCGTCTACCTGTTCGGCCACAACCCGCCGTTCATCCGCGACGCGGTGACCGAGGCGCTCCGGCATGGCGCTCCGCTCGGGCCGATGACGCCCATGCCGGGCCAGGTGGCGGAACTGCTGCGCGAGCACACCGGGGTGGAGCGCGCCGCCTTCTACAACTCGGGCACCGAGGCGGTGATGGTGGCGCTGCGGCTGGCCCGCACCGTGACGGGCCGCTCCAAGGTGGTCATCTTCAGCGGCTCGTACCACGGGTCCTTCGACGGCATCCTGGCCGCGCCCGGCGGTGGCACCGCTTCCGGCGTCCCGGTGTGCCCGGGCACGACCCCCAACACGGTCGGGGACATCATCGTCCTGCCCTATGGCACGCCCGAGTCGCTGGAGCAGATCCGCGGCTTCGCGGGTGATCTCGCCGCCGTGCTCGTCGAGCCCGTCCAGAGCCGCAGGCCGGATCTCCAGCCCCAGGACTTCCTCCACGAGCTGCGGCGGATCACCCGCGACTCCGGTACCGCGCTCATCTTCGACGAGGTGATCACCGGCTTCCGGATCGGCCCGGGAGGCTCGCAGGCCCACTTCGGCGTGCGCGCGGACCTGGCCACGTACGGGAAGATCATCGGTGGCGGCATGCCCATCGGTGTCGTCGCCGGCAACGCCCGCTTCATGGACGCGGTGGACGGCGGCGCGTGGCGGTTCGGAGATGACTCGTACCCGAAGGCGCAGAACACCTTCGTGGCGGGCACCTTCTGCCACCACCCGGCGGCGATGGCCGCGGCGATGGCGGTGCTCCAGCGCCTGCGCGAGGAAGGACCCGTGCTGCAGGAGCAGCTCAACCACCGCACGGCCGCGCTGGTGGATGCCCTCAATGACTACTGCACCCGCCGGGGCGCGCCGGTGCGTCTGGTGCACTTCGGCTCGCTCTTCCGGTTCCAGGTGAAGGGGGATTGGGAGCTGCTGTACTACCGGCTGCTCTGCAAGGGCCTCTACGTCTGGGAGGGGCGCAACTGCTTCCTCTCCACCGCGCACACCGACGAGGACGTGCGGCTGATCCGCTCGGCGGTGGAGGAGTCCATCGAGGAGATGATGGCGGCGGGCTTCGGGCCGCCCGAGCCCAACGGGCCGGGTCCCCGCGGACGCCGTCCGGAGCCCACGCCCGTTCCGCGGCCCGGCTCCGAGCCCGTCTCCTATCCGATGTCCTCGGCGCAGCGGCGCATGTACACGCTCAGCCAGCTCGAGGGCGGCGAGCGTGCGTACCACCTGTACGGCGCCATGGAGCTGGAGGGCACGCTCGACGAGGCGCGTCTGGAGGAGTGCTTCCGCCAGCTCATCGACCGGCACGAGAGCCTGCGCACCAGCTTCACGGTGGACGCGAACGGGTCGTTCCTCCAGCGCGTGCACCCCTCGGTGGCCTTCGCCCTGGAGCGCGGTTCCTGCGCCGATGAGGCGGAGCTCGTCCAGCGCTTCGTCCGGCCCTTCCGGCTCTCCGAGGCTCCGTTGATCCGGCTGGGGGTGTTCCTCCTCGGAGACGGCCGGCGGGTACTGGCGCTCGATGCCCACCACGCCGTGGTGGATGGCATGTCCCTCACCACGCTGTTCCAGGAGCTGGTGAACCTGTACCTCGGCCAGCCGCTCGGCCCGGCGCCCCGGCAGTGCCGGGAGCACGCGGCCTGGGAAGAGGCCTTCCTGCGCACCGGCGCCGCCGTCCAGGAGCGTTATTGGCTGGAGCGGCTCTCCGGCGAGCTGCCGGGCCTGCCGCTCGCGTCCGATTCGCCCCGGCCTCCCCGCCGCTCCTTCGAGGGAGGGGAGCTCCGCCTGAGCCACCCGGCCGCCGCACTCCGCGAGCGGGCCCAGGAGCGTGGCGCTTCGCTCTATATGGTGCTGCTGGCCGCCTACAAGGTGCTGCTCCAGCGGCTGACCGGCCAGCGCGAGACGGTGGTGGGCACCGCGCATGCCGGGCGCCAGGGCGGTGGCTTCGACGGCTCGGTGGGCATGTTCGTCAACTCGCTCCCGGTGCGTACGCTCGCCCGGCCCGGCGCGTCCTTCGTGGACTTCCTGGACGAGGTGAAGCAGCGCTGCCTGGAGACGTACGAGCACCAGGAACTGCCCTTCGATCTGCTGGCCCAGCGGCTCGGTGCGACGAGCAAGCGCGGCCACAACCCGCTGTTCGAGACGATGTTCTCCTACGAGCGCGCGGACGGCCGCCGCATCCAGCTGCCTGGCCTCTCCATGCGGGAGATGTTCCTGCCCAAGCCGACGTCGCTCTTCGACTTCAGCCTGGACGTCATCGAGGAGCAGGGCACGCTCCACCTGCGCTTCGAGTACGCGAGCGCGCTTTTCCAGCACGCCACCATCGAGCGCCACGCCCGCTCCTTCGTGTCCATCCTGGAGGAGATCGCGCTCAATCCGGCACGGCCGCTGGAGGAGCTCGCGTCCGCCGGGCAGGAGCCGCTCGTGCCGGTAGCCGCGGGCGAGCCGCTCGACGAGAGGCTCAGCGCGACGCTGCCCGAGCTGTTCGAGCGTCAGGTGGAGGCCAGGCCCGAGCACCCGGCGATCATCCAGGGCCGGGATCGGCTGACGTATGCGCAGCTGGACCAGTGGGCAGGGGCCATCGCGTGGCACCTGCGGGAGACGCTGAAGCTGGCCGAGGGGACGGTGGTGGGCGTGTCGCTGCCGCGAGGCCTCAAGGCCACCGCCGCGCAGCTGGGAATCCTGAAGGCGGGAGGCGTCTACCTGCCGCTGGAGACGGCGCTGCCGGAGGAGCGCCTGCGCTACATGATCGAGGACAGCGGGTGTGCCGCCATCCTCACCGACGCCCAGGGAATGAAGCGGTTGGGTGACGGGGCGGGCAAGGCGCTGGTGGATGTCGGGGGAATGCGCCTGGACGGGCCCGCCCCGCGCGTGGAGCGGAACCGGAAGCCCGAGGACGCGGCGTACATCATCTACACCTCGGGCTCGACGGGCATGCCCAAGGGGGTGGAGTGCCACCACCGCGGGCTCATCAACACGACGATCGAGCAGATTGACGGCTTCCAGATCGACGGGACAAGCCGGGGGCTGCAGTTCGCGTCGTTGGCGTTCGACGCGTCGATGTCGGAGGTGTGGACGGTGCTGGCGGCGGGGGCCACGTTGGTGGTGGCCGGGCGGGACGTCATCGAGGATCCCCAGGCCTTCACGGAGTACCTGGCCGAGCAGGAGGTGACGGTCGCGACGTTGCCGCCGGTGTACCTGAGCGCGCTGGGCCGGCACCCCCTGCCGACGCTGAAGACGCTGATCACGGCGGGAGAGGCGCCGAACCCCGAGGACGCGCGCTTCTACGCGAGCAGCAAGCGTTACCTCAACGCGTACGGGCCGACGGAGTGCTCGGTGTGCGTGACGATGCACGAGGTGAAGGCGGACGGCGATTACGGCCGGGGCATCCCGGTGGGGCGGCCGCTGCGCAACGTGGGCGTGGTGGTGATGGACGAGGCGCTCAACGCGCTGCCGATGGGAACGGTGGGCGAGGTGTGCGTCACGGGCCTGGGCGTGGCCCATGGCTACGTGGGGAAGCCGGAGCTGACGCGGGAGAAGTTCGTGGAGCACCCGAAGTACGGACGGCTGTACCGGACGGGCGACCTCGGCAGGTGGAGGGAGGACGGCGAGCTGGAATACGTGGGGCGTCGTGACGGGCAGGTGAAGATCCGCGGCCAGCGGGTGGAGCTGGACGAGGTGCGGAGGACGCTGCTGGGCCACGAGGCCGTGCAGGAGGCGGGCGTGGTGGATTGGGTGGACGGGGGAAGCAAGGAGCTGGCGGCCTTCGTGGTGGCGAAGGGAGCGGTGTCGGAGAAGTCCCTGCGGCGGTGGCTCGGCGAGCGGCTGCCCGCGGCGATGGTGCCGGCCCGGGTGAGGGCGGTGGAGTCGCTGCCGCTCACGAACAACGGCAAGGTGGACAAGGCCGCGCTCCGGCGGCTGGCGGAGACGGGTGTGCAACCGCCCGTGCCCGCGTCCGAGGCACCGCGAGCCACCGAACCCGCCGGGCAGGAGCTCTGCCCCGCGCTCTTCGAGGTCTCCGCGGAGGTCCTGCGCGTTCCGAGCGTCGGTCCGGAGGATGGCTTCTTCGAGCTGGGCGGCGATTCGATCAAGGCCATCCAGCTCGTGGCCCGGCTGGCGCCGCGAGGCGTGTCGCTCGAGGTGCGGGATGTGATGAACGCCAACTCGTTCCGCGAGCTCGCGGGCCTGGTGGCGCGCCGGAGCGGCACCGGGACGGAGGAGGTTCCTCCCGAGGCACCGCTCGCTCCGATGCAGGCGTGGTTCTTCTCGCGGGACTTCGCCGAGCCCCACCACTGGAACCAAGCGCTCATGCTGCACCGCCCCCAGCGCTTCGACGTGGAGAAGGTGCGGGAGGTGCTGGGTGCCCTGCTGTCGCACCACGATGCGCTGCGCATGTCCTTCCCCCGGGGCGAGGACGGCGAGACCTTCCAGCGGCTCGCAACGCCGGTGGCGGACTTCCCGCTCGAGGTCTTCGAGCTCCGGGGCCGGCCGGACGCGCGGGAGCGTCTCGAGGAAGCCTCGGCTACGCTCCAGCGCTCGCTGCGGCTGGAGGGAGAGCGGCTGGTTGCCGCGGGCCTCTTCCGGCTCGACGAGGGGGACCGGCTGCTGATCGCCATCCATCACCTGGTGGTGGACGGGGTGTCCTGGCGCATCCTGCTGGAGGACTTCGCCAGCGGGTATCAGGCCCTCGTGGAGGGCAGGGCGCTGGAGCTGCCGGCGAAGACCGCGGCCTTCACGCGGTGGGCGAGCCTCCTCGAGGCACACGTCCTCACTGGTGGGCTGGAGTCCGAGCGCGGCTACTGGCATGAGGTGGAGCGCGCGGTGTCCACTGCCGCCGCTCTGCCCCGGGATGGCGAGGCGCGCACTCCCACGGAGGCCGATGCCGCCACGTTCACCCTGTCGCTCGAGGGGAGCGAGGTCGAGGGCCTGGAGTCACGCGTCGCGGCGGCCTGGCGCGCCAACACGGGCGAGCTGCTGATGGCGGCCGTCGCCGCCGCGGTGGGGAGCTGGACGGGTGGCACCAAGGTCGCCCTCCAGGTGGAAGGCCACGGCCGCGAGTCGCTCGTCAGCGAGTGCGACATCACCCGGACGGTGGGCTGGTTCACCGCCATGTACCCGGTGGTGCTCGACGCACGCGGCTCCGAGGACGTGGAGCGGCTGGTGATGCGGACCCGGGACACACTCCGGGGCGTGCCGCACGGCGGCGCTGGCTACCGCGCCCTGCGTCACCTCTCGACGGACGGAGCCGCTCCCGCGCGCGAGCCGGAGATCACGTTCAACTACCTCGGGAGCTTCGAGCGCGACTTCTCCACCACGGTGTTCTCCGCGTCGCTGGAAGGGGTGGGCCCCACGGTCAGTCCCGCCGCCGAGCGCATGGGCGGGCTGGAGATCGACGCGATGCTGGTGGAGGGCGGGTTGACGCTCTCCCTCCGCTACGACCGGCGGGAGTTCCACGAGGAGACGATCCGCGCGCTGGCCGAGCGGCTGCGCGGCTGGATCGGGCGCATCGTCGCCCAGGGTCGGGCCCGTGCCGGGACGCGGAGCGAGGCCTTCGAGCTGGATCACCCCGGTCTCTCCAACGCCGCCTGCGAGGAGCTGCTGCGGACGAATGGCCTCGCTCCGGCCGCGGTCCAGGCCATCCGGGCGCTCTCCCCGATGCAGACCAGCATGCTGTTCGATTCGCTGCTCGACACGGCCAGCAACGGCCAGCAGCTCGCGTTCTCGCTCTCGGGCGAGGTGGACACCCAGGCACTGGCGGCCGCCGCGCGCGCGCTGTCGGCCCGGCACGAGGCGCTGCGGACCCGCTTCTTCCTCGTCCCGGACGGAGAGCCCGCGCAGGTGGTGCTGCGCGAGCCCCGAATGCCGCTCGAGGTGGCCAATGCCGCGAGTGACTCCGCGCTGGAGGCGATCCGCGAGCGCGATCGGACGCGGGGCTTCGATCTGGCGAAGGATCCCCTGACGCGCCTCACCCTGGTGCGGCAGGGGCCTGGGCAGGCCACGCTGCTGATGACCTCGCATCACATCATCACGGACGGGTGGTGCCTGGGCATCCTCCTGGGCGAGCTGCTGCGGCTCTACGCGGCCGCGCGCCGGGGTGAGCAGGCCCGGTTGGAGCCGGCTCCCTCGTACGGTGCCTACGTGCGCTGGCTGCTCGGCCGCAACGAGCGCGCCTCGCTGGCCTGGTGGGCCGAGCAGCTGGCGGGCTACGAGCGGCCGGTGGGGCTGGCCCGGCGGACGGAGCCTTCCTCCGTCCAGGGGCAGCGCGGCCACACCGTGCACCTGTCGCCGGACACCACGGCGAGGTTGCGTGCGCTGGCCACCTCCTGCCGCGTCACGCTGAGCACCCTGCTGCAGACGCTCTGGGGCGTGGTGCTTGCCCACTCCGCGGGGACGGAGGACGTCGCCTTCGGGCTGGTGGTGTCCGGCCGGCCGCCGGAGGTCCCCCGCGTGGAGGAGATGGTGGGCCTGTTCATCAACACCGTCCCGGCACGGCTCCAGGTGGAGCGCTCGGCCACGCTCCGTCAGGCACTCCAGTCGCGCCAGGCCCGGGCGCTGGCCAGCGAGCCGCACCACTTCTGCGCGCTGGCGGAAGTCCAGGCGCTGACGCCGCTGCGCAACAAGCTCCTCACCCATGCCTTCGCCTTCGAGAACTATCCTCTGGAGCGAAGCCTGCTCGCAGACGCCGAGCGCGAGGCGGAGCTGCGGATCACCGGCGTCCAGCACTTCTCGCACGACACGTACGACTTGGTGCTGGCCGTGACGGCCACCGAGTCCCTCGAACTGGCCTTCACCTACAACGCCGCGGCCCATGAGGACGCGGTCATCCGCGAGGCCGCGAGCCTGCTCCAGGCGCTGTGCGAGGGAGCCGAGGCGGAGCGGACGCTCGGTGTGCTCGAGCAGCAGGCCGTGGAGCGGCTGCGCGGCGAGGCCGAGCGCGTCCAGGTGGCACCGCCCCAGCCCGAGCCGGAGGAGGCCGGTTCTCAGCACACGGCCCCCCGTACGCAGCTGGAGGAGCGCATCGCCCGGGTGTGGCGGAACGTGCTCGACCAGGAGGACATCGGCGTCGACGACGATTTCTCGGAGCTGGGCGGACACAGCCTCAAGGCCATGCGGGTGGTGGGCCAGCTCGCGAAGGAGCTCGGGATTCCCATCACGGTGCGAGACCTGTTCAACGCGCCCACCATCGCCGGCCTGGCCCGGCTGGCCGAGCGCCGGATCGCCGAGGCTCCCGTCGAGATTCCTCTCGCTCCCGTGGCGGAGGACTACGAGCCCTCGGATGCACAGCGGCGGTTCTGGGCGCTGGAGCGGATGGATGGACCGGCCAGCGTGTACCTGATCAGCGGTGCGCTCATGCTGGACGGCGCGCTGGACGTGGAGGCCCTTCGCCGGACCTTCACGGCCCTGGTTGCTCGCCACGAGCCCCTGCGCACCTCGTTCCACGAGGTGGACGGGGCGCCTCGGCAGCGCATCCATGCCGGAGTGGAGCTGCCCATCGAGCTGGTGGACCTGACCGGCGCCAGCCTGGACGATGCCCGGGTGCGAGAGCAGGTGGAGCAGGTGACGACCACCTCGTTCGACCTGACGCGCGCACCGCTGATGCGGGTCCGGCTGCTGCGGCTCGCACCGGCACGGCACCTGCTCGTGCTCTCCATGCATCACATCATCAGCGACGGCTGGTCCGTGGCCGTACTGGCCCGGGAGCTGACGCACCTGTACGCCTGCGAGGTGTCGGGCCGGACGCCCTCGCTGCCTCCGCTGCGGATCGACTACAAGGACTACAGCACCTGGCTGCTGGCTCGGCTCGCCGGGCCCGAGGGTGATACGCAGCGGCGCTACTGGCAGGAGAAGCTGAAGGACGCGCCTCCCGCGCTGGACCTGCCCGCGGATCACCCGCGTCCTCCCGTCCGGACATACCGCGGAGGCTCGGTCTCCCTGCGGCTGCCGGCCGGGGTCACCGCGGAGCTGGAGCGGCTGGCGCGGAGCCAGGGGGCGACGCTGTTCATGGCACTCGTGGCCTCCACCAAGGCGCTGCTCTACCGCTACACCGGGCAGAAGGATCTGGTGGTGGGCACCACGATCGCCGGCCGCACCCACCCCGATGTGGCGAACCATCTCGGCGCGTACATCAACCTGCTGGTGCTGCGTGACTCCGTCCGGGGCTCGGAGGGCTTCTCCGCGCTGCTCGGCTCCGTCCGTCAGACCGCCAGCGAGGCCTACGACCACGCGGACTACCCGTTCGACCGGCTCGTGCGCGAGCTGGACATGGCTCGTGATGCCAGCCGCTCGCCGCTCTTCGACGTCATGGTGGTGCACCAGAACAACGAGCGCCCCGTCCTGGAGATGGAGGGGGTGACGGTCACCTCGCAGCCGCTGCCGGTCCGCACCAGCGCGTATGATCTCTCGTTCGAGTTCAGCGAGGAGCAGGGCGAGCTCGCCTGCGAGCTGCACTACAACGCCGACCTGTTCGACCAGGCCCGCATCCGCCGGCTCGGCGAGCACTGGCAGACGTTGACGTCCAATCTGGTGGCGGCTCCCTCGGCGCCGCTGGACCAGGTGGCCATGCTCACCCAGGCGGAGCGGGCCCTGCTCGGCGGTACCTTCGAGCGGGTGGAAGTCCCGGGGCCGCGGACGCTCACGGACGTGGTGCGCGAGCGCGTGGCCCGGGAGCCGGAGGCGTTGGCGGTGGTGTGCGGCCAGCGCCGGCTCACCCTGGGCGAGCTGGATCGCGGCGCGAACCAGTTGGCCCGGCGGCTGCTGGAAGAGCAGGGGCTGCGGCGAGGCCAGGTGGTGGCGGTGGTGGCCCCTCGCTCCGAGCGGATTCCCATGGCGCTCGTCGGGGTGCTGAAGGCGGGTGGTGTCTACCTGCCGATCGAAGCCGACTATCCGCTGGAGCGGGTGCGCTTCATCCTGGGCGACAGCAAGGCCGCGGTGGTGCTGGCGGACGCGCGCTGGGCGGGCCTGCTGGCCGACAGTGGGACGCCCGTCATCGAGCTCGGCTCGCTGGAGCTGGACGGCGAGGCGGGTGATCCCGGGCTCTCCGTGGAGCCCGACGAGGTCGCCGCGCTGATCTACACCTCCGGGTCCACCGGTGTGCCCAAGGCCGTGATGATGGAGCACCGGGGCATCCTCAACACGGCGCGCGAGTTCAACCGGCTCTGCGATGTCGGGCCGGACGGGCGGATCGTCCAGTTCGCGTCGCTGGCGTTCGATGCCGCGCTGCTCGAGATGGCGATGTCGCTGACGGGAGGCGCTCCGCTGGTGGTTGCGGGGCGGGAGGTGATCGACGACACCGCGGCCTTCACCGCGTACCTGGAAGCCAACCAGGCCTCCTTCGTCATCCTGCCGCCGGTGTACCTGAGCGCGCTGGAGCGGCATCCGCTGCCGACCGTGAAGACGCTGGTGACGGCGGGAGAGGCGGCCAACCCCGAGGACGCGCGCTTCTACGCGAGGACCAGGCGCTACATCAACGCGTACGGGCCCGCCGAGTGCTCGGTGTGCGTATCCATGCACGAGGTGAAGGTGGACGGCGAGTACAGCCGGGGCATCCCGGTGGGGCGGCCGCTGCGGAACGTGGGAGTGATGGTGGCGGACGAGGCGCTCAACGCGCTGCCAGTGGGGGTGGTGGGCGAGGTGTGCGCGACGGGCGTGGGCGTGGCCCGCGGGTACCTGGGGCGCGAGGAGCTGACGCGGGAGAAGTTCGTGGAGCACCCGGAGTACGGCCGGGTGTACCGGACGGGAGACCTCGGCAGGTGGCGGGAGGACGGCGAGCTGGAGTTCGTGGGGCGCCGTGACGGGCAGGTGAAGATCCGCGGCCAGCGGGTGGAGCTGGAGGAGGTGCGGAGGCGGCTGCTGGAGCACGAGGCGGTGGAGGCGGCGGCGGTGCTGGTGAGGGAGGGGAAGAGCGGCAAGGAGCTGGCGGCCTTCGTGGTGGCGAGGAGCGAGGCGGCGGTGCCGGTAGGGGAGCTGAGGGGCTGGCTGGCGCGGGTGCTGCCCGCGTCGATGGTGCCCGCGAGTCTGCGGTGGGTGGAGGCGCTGCCGCTGACGAGCAACGGCAAGGTGGACAAGGCCGCGCTGCTGAAGCTGGAGGACGTGCAGGAGGAGGAGTTCGCCCCCGGTGACGAGAGGGAGCGGACGGAGGCGGAGCAGGTCCTGGCGAGCGCGTGGGAAGAGGTGCTGGGCAAGCCGCGGGTGGGGCTGAGGGAGAACTACTTCGAGCTGGGAGGGGACTCCATCAAGGCCATCCGGATGGCGGCGAGGCTCAGGGAGCAGGGGTGGAAGGTGGAGGTGCGGGAGGTCTTCATGAACCCGACGGTGGAGCAGCTGGCCCCGTGCATGAAGAGGGAGGAGCAGCGGGAGGAGATCAGGGAGCCCGCGGAGGGAGAAGTGGAGCTGACGCCTGTGCAGCAGTGGTTCGCCAGCAAGGTGGGCAAGGAGTACCGGGACCACTTCAACAACGCGGCGCTGCTGAGGATGGAGCAGGGGCGTGTGGAAGCGGGGGCGCTGAGGAGGGCCCTGGAAGAGGTGGGCAAGCACCACGACGCGCTGAGGCTGCGGTGGAGCGAGGAAGAGGGAGGGGTGAAGCAGCGGTACGCCCCTCTGGAGGCGACGGCGGAGCTGGGCCAGGGAATGGTGGAGGTGGAGCTGAAGGGGGAGGAGTGGAGGAAGCAGCTGGAGCAGGAGGCGGAGAAGCTGCAGGGGAGCCTGAGCCTGGAGAAGGGGCCGGTGGCCAGGGCGGGGCTGTTCCGCACGCCGGAGGGGGACAGGGTGCTCTGGGTGGTGCACCACGTGGCGGTGGACGCGGTGTCGTGGCCGGTGCTGGTGGAGGACCTGGCGGCGGCATACCGGCAGAGCGTGGAGGGAGCCGGGCAGGTGGTGCTGCCGGCGCGCAGCGACTCGTTCCAGGCCTGGTCCCAGGCCCTTCGCCGCTACGCCGAGCATGCCGACGCGAGCGAGCGCGCCTACTGGGCGGAGGTGGATCGTGCGCTGGCCACCGTGCCGCCGCTTCCCGATGAGGGACGAGGCTCGTCTGGGCGCAACCGCGACTCCAGCACGCTCGAACTGGTGCTCCCGGCCGAGCCGACGCGCCAGCTCCTCGAGGTGGCGAACCATGCGTACAACACGCGGACGGACGAGCTGGTCCTCGTGGCGCTCGCACGTGCTCTCCAGGAATGGAGCGGCTCCAATCGTCTCGCCCTGGCCATGGAGGGGCATGGGCGTGCTCCGGAGGTCGCCGGGAATCTCGACGTGACCCGCACCGTGGGTTGGTTCACCTGCCTGTATCCGCTCGTCCTCGCGCTGCCCGCGAGCGGCGATGTCGGTCACCACATCAAGCAGGTGAAGGAGTCGCTCCGGGCCGTGCCGTCGCAAGGCGTCGGGTACGGCGTGCTCCACCGCTTCGGGGACATGCCAAGCCCCGCCACCGAGCCGCGGATCTGCTTCAACTACGTCGGAGAGATCGGCAACGAGACGTGGCCGGCACCGTTCGGACCGGCGGCCGAGTCCACGGGGACGTCGCAGCACCTGGACGCCGAGCGGCTCTTCGATCTCGAGCTCCTCGCCTCGGTGGCCTCTGGCTCGCTCCGGGTGGCGCTCTCGTATGACACCGGCGCGTTCGGCACCAGCCGGATGCAGGCGCTCGTGGATGCGCTCCATCGGGAGCTGGAGCTCCTCATCGCTCACTGCGTGGCCCACGACACGCCCGAGCTGACCCCCAGCGACATCGACTACTCGGGAATGAGCATCGATGAGCTGGACGCCGTGATGAACGCGATTTCAGGCAAGTGATAGGGCCTTACAATGATTGAACGAAGCAACATCCAGAATCTCGTCGCTCTCTCGCCGATGCAGGAGGGCATTCTGTTCCACGCGCTGTACGAGCAGCAGGGCGAGACGTATTTCGAACAGGCCCTCCTGCGGTTGGAGGGGGAGCTCGACCTGGACTGCTTCGAGCGGGCCTGGAACGAGCTGCTGCGCCGGCACGAGGCCCTCCGCACCGTCTTCGTGGTGAAGAGCGTGCCCAGGCCGCTGCAGGTGGTGCTCAAGGAGCGCCGCCTCCAGCTCACCTTCCGGGATCTCTCCGCGCTGGGCGAGGAGGAGCAGCGCGCCGCGGTGGAGGCCTATCGCCGTGAGGACATGGCCCGGAAGTTCGATCTCAGCTCCGATGTCCTGCTGCGCATCGGCCTGCTGCGCGTGGGACCCGAGTCCCACCTGATGGTGCTCAGCTTCCACCACATCCTGATGGATGGCTGGTGCCAGGGCATCCTCCAGCGGGAGCTGATGATCATCTACCAGGCGCTGCGTCAGGGCCGGTCCTCGCCCCTGAGCGCGTCGGCGCCGCCGTTCCGGCGCTATGTGAAGTGGCTGGAGCAGCAGGACAAGGCCGCCGCGCTGGCGTTCTGGGCGCGGTACCTCGAGGGCTATTCCAAGGCGGTGCCCTTCGTCCAGGGGCCGGGGCCCTCCGCCAACTCCTTCTCCGAGCGCATCGAGCGCCATGTGTTCGAGCTGTCCCGGGAGAAGACGGCCGCGCTGAGCGCGCTGGCGGCCCGCTGTGGGGTGACGTTGGGCACGCTGGTGCAGGTGGTCTGGGGCACGCAGCTCTGTGCGGCTCGCGGCGTGCGCGACGCGGTCTTCGCCACCACGGTGTCCGGCCGGCCCGCGGGGATCGACGGGGTGGAGTCCATCATCGGCCTGTTCATCAACGCCATCCCCACCCGCATCCGGCTGAACGAGGAGGAGACCTGGGAAGCGCTCCTGCGCCGTGTGCAGCGGGAGATCGCCGAGGGCACGCCTCATCAGTTCTGCCCGCTCGCGGACGTGCAGGCGCAGACGCCCCTCAAGCGCCAGCTCCTCGATCACATCGTGGTGATCGAGAACTACCTGCAGGACTCGGAGGAGAGTGTCCAGGCTCGCGAGCAGGAGGCGGGACTGCGGATGGAGCAGGTGGACATGGTCGAGCGGACCAACTACCCGCTCACCGTGCAGGTCCATCCCGGCGCTCGGTGGCACTTCGAGCTCCAGTACCAGCCGTCCCAGGTGGATCGTGAGGATGTGCTCGCGGCCGAGCGGCGGCTGGAGGCCGTGTGTGACGCGGCCCTCCGTCAGGACGAGCCGGTGGGCCAGGTGCTCGGGCAGCTCGCGGGAGAGGCCCGGGTGGAGCCGGTTGCGCCCGTGACGCCCGCCGTGCCGGCGCTGCCGGTCGTGATCTCGGCGTCCTTCACCGCGGAGCTGGTGGTGCCGTACGTGCGGTGGTGGTGCGCGCAGGCGGGCATCCCCTCCGAGGTACAGGTCGCTCCGTACAACCAGGTCTTCCAGCAGCTGCTCGATTCCTCCAGTGCCGTGGCGCGCAACCCCGGCGTCAACGTCATCCTGGCGCGTTGTGAGGATTGGATCCGTGACGCGGAGGGCCTGTCGGAGGAGGCGCGGCTCGCGCACCTCTCCACCACCTTCGAGCGGTTCGTGTCCGCCCTGGAGGCGCAGCCGGCCGATCGCGCCACGCTGGTGGGCATCTTCCCGGTGACGGGCCAGTACACGCGCACCGGGCGCGAGCGGGAGCTGCTGGAGTCGCTCGAGCGGAAGCTGGTGGAGGTGGTGGCCCGCGTGCCCGCCCTGCGCGCGCTCGATCTGACCGGGCTGGCGGAGCAGTACCAGATCGACGAGGTGGTGGATGCGCGCCAGGACGAGGCGGGACACATTCCGTTCACCGAGTCCTGGTTCGCGGCGATGGGCACCGCCATCGCACGGGCCATCCGCGCCTTCCGGCAGGAGCCGTTCAAGGTCATCGCGGTCGACTGCGACAACACCCTGTGGCGCGGCGTCTGCGGCGAGGACGGAGCGCTGGGCGTGGAGATCGGGCCGGGGCACCAGGCCCTGCAGGAGTTCCTGGTGGAGCGGGTGGCGGAAGGGTTCCTCGTCGTCCTGTGCAGCAAGAACGCCGAGCACGATGTCTGGGAGGTGTTCGAGCGCAACCCGGGGATGCGCCTCCGCCGGCAGCACGTGGCGGCCGCGCGGATCAACTGGCGGCCGAAGTCGGAGAACCTGATGGCGCTCGCCCAGGAGCTGGGGCTCGGGTTGAAGAGCTTCATCTTCCTTGACGACAGCGGGATGGAGTGCGCGGAGGTGATGGGGGCCTGCCCGGAAGTGCTCGCCATCCGTGTGCCCGCGGATGCCTCGGCGCTGCGCGGGGTGCTCAGGAACGTCTGGGGCTTCGACGTGTGGCGTGCCACCGAGGAGGATCGGCGCCGCACCGGCATGTACCTGGCCGAGCGTCAGCGCGAGGAGGGCCGGCGTGCCTCGACGTCGCTCGCGTCGTTCCTCTCCAGCCTGGAACTGCGGGTGAGCGCCACGCGGATTGGCGCCTCGCAGCGGCCGAGGGTGGCGCAGCTCACCCAGCGCACCAACCAGTTCAACCTCAATACCCGGCGCCGGACCGAGGCCGAGGTGGCTCGCCTGCTGGAGGACGGAGACACCCTGGGCCTGTCGGTCACGGTGAGCGATCGGTTCGGTGAGTACGGACTGGTCGGCGTGGTGTTCGCCCGCCCCGAGGCGCGGAGCCTCCTCATCGACACCTTCCTGCTGAGCTGCCGTGTGCTCGGGCGCGGGGTGGAGGACGCGGTGCTGGCCGCGCTCGGGCGCATCTGCCGCGAGCGGGGTCTGACGCGGCTGGAGGCGCTCTTCGTGCCCTCGTCCCGCAACGAGCCCTTCCGCGAGTTCCTCGCGCGAGCGGGGTGGCGGCAGGAAGGCGAGCGCGACGGCGGTCTGCTCTACACGCTCGACACCGACACGTTGCCGGAGCCCATCCACGTGCGCTGCGAGCTGGAGCTGTCCGCCGAGGCGGAGTCCGCCCAGGAGCAGGCCGTGGCCGCGGTGGCTGCTGTAGCCGCGGTGGCCGCGCCCTCCCGGGTCGAGGTGCCCACCGTGGCCGTGGAGCCGCCGGTTCCCACCTCCGCCAGGCGGGCGCCCATCGCCGGGTACTCGTCCGAGGAGCGGGCGTGGCTGATGGAGCGGGTGGAGGCGCCGGGTCTGACGCACCGGTTCCACTACCTGCCCCTGCTGCACGACTCCGGGGCCCGGCTCCTGGCCCTGCCCGTGGAGTCCATCAAGGCCGGTTCGGCGCACCGTGTCTCCGCGCCTCCCCGGACCCGGGTGGAGCTGGCGCTGGCGGCGATCTGGCGGGATCTCCTCCAGCACGTCGAGCCCGGTGTGGAGGATGACTTCTTCGTGCTGGGAGGTCACAGCATCAAGGCCGTCCAGCTGCTGTCCCGGATCCACCGCGATCTGGGCGTGGAGGTGACGCTCAAGCAGATCTTCGATCATTCGAAGCTGGCGGACCTCGCCCGGGAAGTCGAGCGCACGGGCCATCAGGTGGCCACGGTCATCCCGCCCGCCCCCAAGGCGCCGCACTACCCGCTGTCCTCCACGCAGCGCCGGCTCTGGGCCCTGGAGCACCTGCAGGGTGACGCCTCGGCCTACGTGATGTCCGGAGCGGTCGAGATCCGTGGCGAGCTGGACGTGGAGGCGCTCGAGGAGTCGTTCCGGCTGCTGATCGCCCGGCACGAGGTGCTCCGCACCGCGTTCGTGCTCGTGGGCGACGAGCCGCGGCAGGTGGTGCTGCCGCGAGTGCCGTTCCAGATCGAGCGCGTGGAGCTCGCTGGCCAGGGCTCCCTGGAGGAGCGCCTCGCCACCGCGCGGGAGATGGTGGCACGCGAGACGGTCTTCCACTTCGACCTCGAGCGGGGTGGGTTGATCCGCGCAGTGCTGATCGGGCTCGAGCGGGAGCATCATGTGCTCTCGCTGAGCCTGCACCACATCATCGGGGATGGGTGGTCCCACGGCGTCCTGCTGGAGGAGGTCGCCGCCTGCTACCACGCGCTGCGCCGGAAGGAGACGCCGGTGCTCCCGGCGCTGGAGATCCAGTACAAGGACTTCGCCACCTGGCAGGACACGGGCCTGCGAGGCGAGGCGATCGCGGGGGATCGGCGCTACTGGCTGGAGACCCTGAAGGGCGAGCTGCCGGTGCTGGAGCTCCCGGCGGATGCGCCGAGGCCCGCGGTGTCCTCGTTCGAGGGCGCGGTGTATCAGGTGAAGCTCGACCGGGAGCTGACGGAGGCGCTGTACGCGCTGTGCCGCCGGCAGGGCGTGACGCTCTTCATGGCGCTGATGGCGGCCGTGAGGACCCTGCTGTTCCGCTACACCGGCCAGCGGGACTTCATCCTGGGGACCGTGGTGGCCGGGCGCGCCCACCCCGCGCTGGAGCGGCAGATCGGCCCCTATCTCAACGTGCTCGCCCTGCGCGAGACGGTGGCGGGGGAGGAGTCCTTCGAGGCGCTGCTCCGCCGTGTCCGCGGGGGCACGCTCGATGCCTTCGAGCACCAGAACTATCCCTTCGATGCGCTCGTGGAAGAGCTGCGCCTGGAGCGGGATCCGAGCCGTTCGCCGCTCTTCGATGTGATGGTGGTGGTGCAGGACGGCGAGCGGGCCGAGCCCGAGCTGGAAGGGGCGCGGCTGTCGCCCTTCGGGAGCGAGTCCGGCGCGGGCAAGTTCGACCTCACCTTCAATGTCATGCCGCGTCCTGGCTCCGTGGAGATCCGGCTCGAGTACCGCCCGGATCTGTTCTCGGCGGCGAGGATGGAGCGCATGATGGGGCACTTGCGGATGCTGCTGGCGCACGCCGCTCGTGAGCCGGGCCGCCCCATTCACGGGCTCGAGCTTCTCACCCCCGCCGAGCGGGAGGCTCTCGTCGTGCTGCCTTCCGGAGCGCCGCTGGACGAGCGGCTCGGCGCCACGCTGCCCGAGCTGTTCGAGCGCCAGGTGGCGGCCACGCCGGATCGCCCGGCCCTCATCCACGGCCGCGAGCAGCTGACGTATGCGCAGCTGGATCGATCGGCGGAGGCGGTCGCATGGCATCTCCGCGAGCGACTGGGCCTGAAGGAGGGGGCCGTCGTGGGGGTACTGCTGCCTCGGGGTATTCCGGCCACCGTCGCACAGGTGGGAATCCTGAAGGCGGGAGCGGTCTACCTGCCGCTGGAGCCGGAGCTGCCCGACGCGCGCCTGCGGCACATGATCGGGGACAGCGGGTGTGCCGCCATTCTCACCGATGCGGTGGGAATCGAGCGCCTGGGCGAAGTGGAAGGCGTGGCGCGGGTCGACATCGGTGGAGTGGCCCTGGAGGAGCGCGCCCCGCGTGTGGAGCGGAGCCGGAGCGCTGGAGATGCGGCGTACATCATCTACACGTCGGGCTCGACGGGCGTGCCCAAGGGAGTGGAGTGCCATCACCGAGGGCTGATCAACACCGCGATCGAGCAGATTGACGGCTTCCAGATCGACGGGACGAGCCGGGTGCTGCAGTTCGCCTCACTGGCGTTCGACGCGTCGATGTCGGAGGTGTGGACGGCGCTGCTGGCGGGGGCCACGCTGGTGGTGGTGGGGCGCGAGGTGGTGGAGGACATGGAGGCCTTCCCTGCCTACCTGGCCGAGCATGGAGTGACCGTGGCGACGCTCCCGCCGGTGTACCTGGGGGCGCTGGACAGGCATCCGCTGCCGACGCTGAAGACGCTGGTGACGGCGGGAGAAGCGGCCAACCCCGAGGACGCGCGCTTCTACGCGAGGAGCAAGCGCTACCTCAACGCATACGGGCCGACGGAGTGCTCGGTGTGCGTGACGATGCACGAGGTGAAGGCGGAGGGCGAGTACGGCCGGGGCGTCCCGGTGGGCCGGCCCATGAAGAACGTGGGCGTGGTGGTGGTGGACGAGGCGCTCAACGCGCTGCCGGTGGGCGTGGTGGGCGAGGTGTGCGCGACGGGCGTGGGCGTGGCCAATGGCTACGTAGGGAAGCCGGAGCTGACGCGGGAGAAGTTCGTGGAGCACCCGGAGTACGGCCGGCTGTACCGGACGGGAGACCTGGGCAGGTGGAGCGAGGACGGCGAGCTGGAATACGTGGGGCGCCGTGACGGGCAGGTGAAGATCCGCGGACAGCGGGTGGAGCTGGAGGAGGTGCGGAGGCGGCTGCTGGAGCACGAGGCCGTGGAGGCGGCGGCGGTGCTGGTGAAGGAGGGGAAGGGAGGCAAGGAGCTGGCGGCCTTCCTGGTGGCGAGGAACGGGGCGGCGGTGCCGGTGATGGAGCTGAGGGGCTGGCTGGCGCAGGAGCTGCCCGCGTCGATGGTCCCCACGCAGCTGAGGTGGATGGACGCGCTGCCGCTGACGAGCAACGGCAAGGTGGACAAGGCCGCGCTGCTGAAGCTGGAGGAGGAGGACCGAGGCCCGCAGCAGGAGAGGGAGAAGACGGAGGCGGAGCAGGTCCTGGCGAGCGTGTGGGAAGAGGTGCTGGGCAAGCCGCGAGTGGGGCTGAGGGAGAACTACTTCGAGCTGGGAGGGGACTCCATCAAGGCCATCCGGATGGCGGCGAGGCTCAGGGAGCAGGGGTGGAAGGTGGAGGTGCGGGAGGTCTTCATGAACCCGACGGTGGAGCAGCTGGCCGGGAGCATGAGGAAGGAGGAGCGGAAGGAGAGCAGGGGGCCCGCGGAGGGCGAGGTGGAGCTGACGCCGGTGCAGCAGTGGTTCGCCAGCAAGGTGGGCAAGGAGCACCGGGACCACTTCAACAACGCGGCGCTGCTGAGGATGGAGCAGGGGAGTGTGGAGGCGGGGGCGCTGAGGCGGGCTCTGGAAGAGGTGGGCAAGCACCACGACGCGCTGAGGCTGCGGTGGAGCGAGGAAGAGGGAGGGGTGAAGCAGCGGTACGCCCCTCTGGAGGAGGCGGCGGAGCTGGGCCAGGGAATGGTGGAGTTGGAGCTGAAGGGGAAGGAGTGGAGGAAGCAGCTGGAGCAGGAGGCGGAGAAGCTGCAGGGGAGCCTGAGCCTGGAGAAGGGGCCGGTGGCCAGGGCGGGGCTGTTCCGCACGCCGGAGGGGGACAGGGTGCTCTGGGTGGTGCACCACGTGGCGGTGGACGCGGTGTCGTGGCCGGTGCTGGTGGAGGACCTGGCGGCGGCGTACCGGCAGAGCGTGGAGGGAGCCGGACAGGTGGTGCTGCCGGCGCGCAGCGACTCGTTCCAGGCCTGGTCCCAGGCCCTTCGCCGTTACGCCGGGAGTGCCGATGTGCTCGCCGACGCGCCCTACTGGACCGAGGTGGATGCCGCGGTGCGGCAGGTGGACCCCCTTCCGCGCGACGGTGGCCAGGGCCCGGGGCTGGAGGAAGACGTCGCGCGGATCAGCGTCGAGCTGGACGAGGGGCTCACCTCCCAGCTCCTGCGTGTCGCCGGGAGCTTCGGGCGGCTCGGGATGAGTGGCCTGCTCGTCACCGGGCTCGCACGTGCGGTGCATGACTGGACAGGCGCGCCGCGGCTTGCGCTCGCCATGGAAGGACACGGCCGTGAGCACCTCCCCGTGGAGGTGGACGTGAGCCGGACCGTGGGCTGGTTCACCTCGCTGTACCCCGTCGTCATCGACTCGAAGCCGCACGCCAGCGCGAGCGAGCAGATGCGCGCGGTGCTGCGGACCCTGCGCGGTGCGGCCCGGCGAGGCCTGTCGTACGGGCTGCTGCGTCACCTGTCTTCGCGGGAGAGCGCATCGACCCGGCTCGAGGCCGAGCCGTCGATCGGCTTCAACTACCTCGGTGAATCCCACGGGCGGACGGCCTTGGGCGGCTTCGTCGAGGCGAGCGAGGCCACCGGCTCTACCCGGAGCCCTCATGCGGCGCGGCTCCGGGAGGTCGAGATCGACGTCCTCGTGCAGGATGGGCGGCTTCAGCTGCAACTGGCGTATGACGGCAAGGCGTTCCCGGAGTCCGTCATGCGGAGCCTGGCCGAGGGCGCGGTGCACGAGGCCGTCGAGGTGGCACGGTGGGCGTCACCCGAGCGCCCTGCCGCTGTGCGGATCCGCCTGTACGTCCTGCCGTTCGCGGGAGCGGGCGTGGAGGCCTACAGGCCGCTCCTGGCCGGTCTGGGGAGTGGAGTCGAGGTGGTACCGGTGGATCTCCCAGGCCATGGAGCACGAGCCTCCGAGCAGCCCTTGGAGGGCATCGGGGAGATGGCGGAGCTCGTGCTGGAGCGCATCCGCGCCGATGGTGGCGGGCCTTACGCCCTGTTCGGACACAGCCTGGGGGCGTTGGTGGCCTACGAGGTGGCGCGCAACGCCAGCGCCGCGGGGCTGGGTGAGCCTCGCCACGTCTTCTGCAGTGGCCTCGGCGCGCCGTCGCGGATCCCCGTCCGGGACCAGCCGCTCTCCGACGAGGAACTGCTCGCCGGAGCGGGCGTGCCAGTGCCCACGCGCGAGGAGGAGCGTGCGCGCAGGCTGGCGCTGCTCAGGGCTGATTACGGGGCGGTCGAGCGTTACCGCTACCAGCCTGGGGTCTTCTCGAGCGCCCCCCTGACCGTCCTGGCGGGAGATCAAGAGGGGATCTCGGACGACGACGTGCAAGCGTGGCGGGGGGTGAGCCATGGCGGGTTCACGGCCCGGCGCTTCAAGGGGAGCCATTGGTTCCTGTTCGAGCACACGGCGCGCATCGCGGAGCTCATCTCCGAGACGTTGTCGGAATGAGCCTCGCGGCGGTTGCTGGCAGGCGATCCTGTCAAGATTCCGGTACTCACCCCGGTGGGTTCCGGACAGCCGCCCGGGCCGTTCGTCAGTTTTGGAGGGCTCGGGCCGTCCTCCCCATTGATGCCGTCCGGCGGCTTGCTATAAGGGCCTGCAACCTGGGCTTGGAAGAACGGCCCCGGAAATCACGGTTGATGGCAGTACCGGTCCCGTAGCTCAGTTGGATAGAGCGGCGGTTTCCTAAACCGCAGGCCGCTGGTTCGATTCCAGCCGGGGCCACTCGCCCCGCTTCCGTTTCGCTCGGAGGCGGGGCTTTTTTACGTCCGGTGGCGTTCGGGGGAAGCTCGCTGGATGCGGAGGTGCTTCCTCGCTCACCTACCGGGCTTGGGCTGCGGCAGTTGGCCTCCTCAGGAGATGAACGGCATGGATGGTGTTCAGCGGCTGGTTGCACGGCGTGTAGAGAAGATGCTGGATGCGCTTGCCGCCCAGGTGGCGCGCGGGCGCACGGGAGAGGAGGTGCCGGCCTTCAATCTCACCCTGCACCTGGCCCAGGGCATTCGCCTCTCGGGGGTGCTGATCGACTATCTCCCGCGTGAGGCGATCCTCCTGGCCTCCGCCAAGGAGGGGTTGCTGTCCCGGAACGAGGCCGTGACGTACGTGGAGTTCTCCTCCATCGTGGCGGTGACGGTCGAGTCTCCGGCGGTGCTCCACCAAGTGCCCTTCCTCGTCCGGCCCGCGCTCAACAGGGAGGATCTGCAGCGGCATGCGGAGCGGCTGGCCAAGGGGCTCACCGAGCAGTTCTGGCCCTCGGAGTCTCAGCTCGGCGGCCAGGTCATGAGCTTCGAGGTGGACTGGGTGGAGCTGGATACGGAGCCCGGGAGACGCGCGCTGGAAGAGGCGATGAACGCCGTGGCGCACGCGTTGCGCTCCATCGGGCGGGAGCAGAACGGGCGGGACAACATCCGGCGCATCGCCCGGGTGAAGTTCTCCAAGGGGCGCCAGATGGCGGCCACCCTCGAGGGGGACACGGGGCGGGTGTCGATCGAACCGTCCGCCTCCGTGCCGCCCGCGCAGGTCTTCCGCAAGGGGTTCTTCGCGGGGCTCTGAGCCCGCGTGGCCTCAGGGGAGGGGCTTGGTGGCCGTTGCCTTCGGCTCCTCCTTCGGAAGTGGAGGCGTGACGGCGGGTTTGTCGGGCAGGGCCTTCGCGCCCGCGAGCAGTTGCTGCTCCACCATGCGCACCCAGAGGGAGGGCGCGCTGCCCACCAGCACGTTGTCCTCCACCGTCAGCTTTCGCTCGTTCTGGGCGCGGCGGTAGAGGCGCTCGGGAATCGACGGCTGCTTCGGGTCCGAGTCGCTCACCGCCACCTGCTCCTGGAGGGTGATGGCCTCGGCCCCGAAGGTGAGGGTGGACGTCAGCTCGAACTTGCGGCGCAGGCCGCTGGGCAGCTCGAAGATCTGCTCGCGGCTGAGCGGGAACCAGGCGGCGCCCAGGCACGTCCGCTCGGAGTCGGACACCGCTTCCGCGAAGAAGCGTCCGCTGCGGAGCGGCAGGATGCGCGCGGCCCTGCGGCACACCCGGGGCTCCTCCTGGGTGCAGGCGTCCCCTTCGGCCACCAGCACGTCCGTGGAACCCACGTGCTCCATCCGCAGCCGGACGTTCTCCGTCAGGCCGCGCATGGAACCCAGTCCCCGGACGGTGAACCCCTTCGGCGTGGTCTCCACCAGGGCCACGGGACCCAGGCCCTCCCCGTTGCTGAAGCGCCGGGTGATGACCCAAACCAGCCGCTCATTGGCCTGGGTGGTCTCCAGCACCAGGTCCTCCTCGGTCAACCGCTCCTTGGGGGGAAGGGGCGTGGGCTGGGGGCCCGGCTCGCGGCACTCGTCCGCCGCGGGCTCCTCCCACGCCACGGGGGCGCCCGAGCAGTCCACGGGGGGACGAGGCACGATCCCCCGCTTCTCGTCGAAGCCGTGCAGCAGCAGGGCGAACCACGTGTCGGGCGTGGGAAACGAGCGTTTCTGGGGCGAGACCTCGGCCTCGCACAGCTGGGCCTTCGGAACGGTGGCGCAGCCCGCCAGGGCGGACACGGTGAGGGCTGTGACCAGGAATCTTCGGTTCATTGTTTCCTCGCTAGGCCTCGGCGAAGCGGATGTCCCAGTCCCCCTCGGGGGACAGGGCGATGTTCAGTCTGCGCGGGAGCGGGCCGGCGGCCAGGCGCTGGAGCAGCTCGCGGGAGAGGACGGGCATCAGCGAGCCCTGCAGGATGTGCTCCGCGTTGCGCGCTCCCGTCTCGGCCTCGGTGCAGCGGCGCGCCAGGTTGTCGAGCAGCTCGGGGGCGAGTGTCGTCTCCACCCCATGGGCCGCGCGCAGACGCCCCACCACCTTGTCGAGCTTCATCGCGACGATCTCCCGCATGATGGTGGTTCCCACGGGCGCGTAGGGGACGATCGTCATGCGCGCCAGCAGGGCGGGCTTGAAGTGCTTGCTGAGGGTGGGGCGCACCCGGGCGATCATCTCCTCGGCGGTAGGCGTCGCGCCAGCTTCGTGCATACGCATGAGGATGTCCGAGCCCAGGTTGCTGGTGAGGATGATGATGGTATTGCGGAAGTCGACGGCGCGGCCCTCGCTGTCGTTGAGCACGCCCTTGTCGAACACCTGGTAGAAGAGGTTCATCACCTCCAGGTCGGCCTTCTCGCACTCGTCCAGCAGTACGACGGAGTAGGGCCGCTGCCGCACGGCTTCCGTCAGCAGGCCGCCCTCGCCGTAGCCCACGTAGCCGGGCGGAGAGCCGATGAGGCGCGAGACGGTGTGCTTCTCCTGGAACTCGCTCATGTTGAGCGTGGTCATGAAGCGCTCGCCACCGTAGAGGCTGTCGGCCAGTGCCAGGGCCGTCTCCGTCTTGCCCACGCCGCTGGGGCCCACGAAGAGCATCACGCCGATGGGAGCATCCGGGTTGCGGATACCCGCCTGGGAGATGCGGATGATCTCCGCCACCTTGCGCAGGGCGGGATCCTGTCCGCGCACGCGCTCGGTCAGCTTCGTCTCGAGGCTCAGCACCGCCGAGAGCAGATCGTTGCGCATCTTGCCCACGGGGATGCCCGTCCAACTCGCCACCACGCGTGCCACGATGTCCGCGTCCACCTCCGCGTGGACCAGCGGCTCCTCGCCGCGCACCCGCGCCAGGGCCGCCGAGGCCTCTTCCACCGCGGCCTTCAGGGCCCCCTTGTCCGCCTCGGGAGGCGCGGAGAGCAGGGCCTTGCGCGCGGCCATCAGCCCAGCCACCGCGGCGCGCTCCGTCTCCCAGCGGGACTGCATCGCGACGAGCTGGTCACGCACCGCGGCCAGCTGCTCGTCCAGCTTCGTCACCTTCTCGGCGTCGCCCGGGTGGCCCTCGTCGAGGTCCCTCCGCCGGGCGTCGCGCTCGCGCTCCAGGGCGGAGATCTCCTGCTCGAGCGCCACCAGCTCATCGGGCTTCGTGGACAGCTCGATCTTCACGCGTGCGGCCGCCGTGTCGAGCAGGTCCACTGCCTTGTCCGGGAGCTGGCGGCCGGAGATGTACCGGCTGGACAGCCGCACCGCCGCGGAGACGGCCTCGTCGCGGATGGTGATGCCGTGTGCCGCCTCGTAGGTGGGCCGCAGGCCCCGGAGCATCAGCTCCGCGTCCTCGACGCCCGGCTCGTCCACCTTGACGGGCTGGAAGCGCCGTTCGAGCGCGGCGTCCTTCTCGAAGTACTTCTTGTACTCGCCCCAGGTGGTGGCGGCGATGGTGCGCAGCTCGCCCCGTGCGAGCGCGGGCTTGAGCAGGTTGGCACCGTCGCTCCCGCCCGCCCCGGCTCCGGAGCCGATGAGCGTGTGGGCCTCGTCGATGAAGAGGATGATGGGCGTGGGAGAGGCCTTCACCTCGGAGATGACGGACTTGAGGCGGTTCTCGAACTCGCCTCGCACGCCCGCGCCGGCCTGCAGCAGGCCGAGGTCGAGCCCCAGGAGCTCCACGTTCTTCAGCGCGTCGGGCACCTCGCCCTTCACGATGGCCCAGGCGAGGCCCTCCACCAGCGCCGTCTTTCCCACGCCCGGCTCACCCACCAGAATGGGGTTGTTCTTCCGGCGCCGCGAGAGGATGTCCACCATCTGGCGGATCTCCTGGTGGCGGCCGAAGATGGGATCGATCTTCCCTTCGCGTACCCGGCCGGTGAAGGACGTGGCGAAGCGGCGGATCGCCTCGCCGCCGGCCGCGCCACCGGTGGGCGCCTCATGGGAAGCACCCGGGGCGGGCTCGGGTGCCACCTCCAGCGTCTCGGGCGAGGGCCGCAGCACGGCCTCCAGGGAGGCCATGAGCTCGTCGCGGGAGATGCTCTCCAGCTCTGGGAAGAGCTCGGCGGTGTAGCGGCTGCGGCGGGCCACGAACTGGGCGAAGAGCGCCCCGGAGCGCAGGCGCGTGGCCCCCTGTTCGACGGAGGCCATCAACCAGGCGTCCTCGAACCATTGGAAGAGCGACTCGGAGAAGACGGGCCGGCCGGCGTTGCCGGAGCGCAGTCCCTGGAGGGCTCGCTCCACGCTGGTGGCCAGGCGGCGGCGGTCCACCTGGAAGTGCTGCAGCAGGCGGGCGACGTCCGAGTCCTCGGGCTCGAGCATTTGCGCGAGCATGTGCTCGACCACGATTTCATAGAAGCGCCCGCTGCTGGCGCGCGCGACCGCGGCCTCCAGCGTGCGGGTGGCCGTGGGCGTCAGACGGCGGACGAGGGCTTTCGGTTCGACTCGGATGGCGGCACCCTCCAAAGGGGGACGGCACAAGGGCTGTCAGGGAGCGCCAACGCCGTCGGTTGCCGGCGCCCCCGCGATCTTGCTTCAGGTGACTGGGATGGAGAGGCGCACCTGCCTGCCCTTCCCCAACCATGTGTCCCGCCCCAGCTGCGCCGACTGCGTGCTGGAAAGGTTGAACGTCTGGGTGACGCCTTCCGTCAGCCCCAGCTCGAATTCGTACTCCAGAGGATCCTTCAGGAAGAGCCGCACCACCTCTCGTGCCTGGGGCAGCAGGTCCCCGCCGGGCAGCATCCGCCGGTACTCGGTGGTGGGCAGGGGCTCGATGTGGATCTTGATCTTCCCCATCCGGTCGTAGGCCTTGCCGCCCAGCACGGTGTTCTTCCCGAGGATGTGATTGTTGCGGCCCAGCTGGAGCCGGGCATCGATGTCCACCCAGCGGCCCACGAACTGCTCCACCCGCACCCGCGCCCCCCCGAGCTCCTCGCCCAGCACATCCTCCAGGGCCGCCTCCAGCTTCTCGGCGGTGCGTGCGCGGGAGGCCAGCAGCGGGACGATGCGCAACAGCCTTCGGGTGGGGAGCTTGCTCGTGCGCTCGCCCTCGTAGGTGTCGAAGCCGGCGAGCGCCAGCAGCCGCCGTGACCACTGGTCGGTGTTGTCGAAGTTGGACTCGCTGCTGACGCGGTACTTCGACTCGATGCGATAGAGCAGGGAGAGCAGCCGGTGGTGGAAGAGATCCAGGAACTCCCGGCGGACGGCATGGTCCGGGTCCTCCTGGGCGACCTCCTCGGCGATGTACATCGGCAGCGGGCTGATCGAGCCGGTGAGCCCGAGGAAGTGGGTGACGACCTCGAACAGGGGGCGTCGCGAGTAGGGCTCCTCCGCGCGCACGGGCACCTGGCGCAGCGTCACCGAGCTGACGTCCCCCGAGGAGAAGCCGAGCGAGGGATCATGCCGGAAGCGGATCATCTCCTCGTTCACCGGGCCAACGCTTCCGACGCGAGCCGTCCCGGAGGCCGTCAGGCGCTCCAGGTAGGCCACGAGCTGGAAGAAGCCCAGGCGGGGGGCCTCCTCGGCCAGCTTGCGGGCCGATTCTACAAAAGCTTCAGGGAGCCGTTCCTCGGGAGCCATGAGAACTCGGTCTGCGAGGGCTGGAGCCGGATGGCCAGCTCGTTGAAGGAGTTGAGGGTGACGTGGGAGGCGAGCAGCTCGTCGAGGATGCATCCGAAGAGGAAGGCATCCCCCACGCCCATGAAGTTCGTCTCGTCCAGGTCCACCAGTGTCTTGTTGCCGCGCACGGGCGAGCCCTCGAGGAAGCGCGTGAGGGGCTTCGTCTCCACGTTGCGGATGGCGTTGATGCGCAGGCGGCTGGCGCGGGCGGCGAGGTTGTCCGCGAGCGCCTGGAAGTTGTACAGGTCCAGCAGGCGCCGCAGCGCCGCGCCATCCGCGATGGAGTGCTGGTTGATGGCTAGGTGCGAGAGCAGCCGCCAGTGGAGCTCCGTGCCCAGTGGTGCGCGGGCCGGCCGGCTCACCGGGGAGATGTTCTTGAACTTCGCGTTGGTGGGCGAGGCGGACGTGGGCAGGCAGATGTCCCCCACCTGAAGCCGCGCCGGCAGCGTGCGGTTGGTGCAGGTGAGGTCGATGGAAAGCACCTCCTCGGTCCCGAGAGAGGGCACCACGTCCCGTGGCGTCTCCAGGGTGAGATAGGTGTCGATGCCATCATCGACGGGGGAGTGGATTCGCCGCAGGCGGTAGAAGGCCGGCTCGGCGCCTTCGCCCACGGTGTGCTCGAACTCGTGGAAGGCCCGGTAGGTGCGGCGCTCGCTGCGCCCGGCCGTCAGTCCTGTCACCGAGTCCACGGAGTACACCTCCGCATGCTGGGGAGGCAGCTCCGAGGTCCGGACCAGGTGCTCCCGGTCCAGCGCATGGTGGAAGAGGGGATCCGCGGGGGCCCGGAAGAGATTGATGACCGGGGCGCAGTGCAGGCGGAACATCTCCCGGGTGATGCGCGCATCCAGCGGTGGCGGGCGCTCCAGGTGGAAGGCGAGCTCGAAGCGATCCTCCATCACCGACGCGGCCGCCTCCAGGCCCTGCACATCGAAGAAGAGGAACTTCTCCGGAAGGGTGAAGTACTCCTGGAGCAGCCGGTAGCCCTCGAACGCCCGCGGCCAGGGCAGCAGGGGGAAGTTGCGCTCGAAGCCCACGGGGCGGATGCACTGCGGCTGGAGCACCACCCCGTCCCCACCGGAGGCTCCGCGCACCCGCACCTGGCGGCAGTAGCGCAGCAGCCACAGCAGGATGAGCGTGCTCGCGGAGAGCTCCCCATGGATGAAGAGGCGCAGGCCCTGGGGACGCTGAAGCTCCTCGCGTCCCTGCTCCGTCGTCTGGAAGAAGATCCTCAGCACCGGCGAGGACACGGACGAGCGGTCCAGCAAGGCGTCCTGCACGGTGAGCGGCAGCAGATCCACGTCGCTGGTGGTGCGGAAGACACAGCTGGTGCCGTCGAGCGGCTGGGAGGCCACCTCGGCGCCCGCGGCGATGCGGGACCGGCCGCGCAAGGCCCGGATCTGGGGCGTGAACTCCACGATGGAGCATGCTGGCACCGGGCGCAGGTAGTGGGGCAGCAGCAGCTCCGACAGTCCCTGCACCATCTCGGGGACGTCGTCCTCCACCCGCTCCCGGATGCGCGCGGTGAGGAAGGCGAACCCCTCCAGCAACCGCTCCACGTCCGGATCCGCGCCGCGCTCCACGAGCAGGCCCGCGACGCTCGGGTTGGCCAGGCCAAAGGCCCGTCCCATCTCCCGGAGATAGCTGAGCTCGCTCAGGTAGTACTTGCTGAACATCCTCGCCCTTTCACCAGAGGTCCACGCGGCCGCCGGGGTGCAACTCGGTGTGGAAACGGACGGTGCCGTGCGCTTCCTTGAGGTTGAGCTGCGCGACGACGTCGAACCGCAGCGCGGTGGGCTCCTTCTCGTCCGGCACGTGCAGGACGACGACGTTCTTCAGCCGCGGCTCGAACTCCTGGATGGCGGTGCGGATGGACTGCTGCATCCTCGGGATGGCCGCCGGAAAGAGATGGATGATGTCGTTGAAGTCCATGATCCCGAAGTTCGGAGCGGCGGCGGCCTCCCCCTTCCGGGTGTTGAGCAACGCCCTCAGGTGCTGGGCGATGGCGCTCACCGCGTTGCCCCGGGGGGCGAGCGAGCCCAGGTTGCTGGCGGCCAGGCGTGTCAGGAGTCCTCGTTCGGCCATGGCGGGTGGGCTCTGCTCCGGAGCGCCCAGGACTCACCCGGGCGCTCCGGAAGCATGGGGTACTAGCGCTGGGTGTCCCAGGTGTCGGTGTGCGTCACGCCACCGTTGGTGATGGTCCAGTCGATCGTGTGGAACACGAAGGTGACCTCCTCCATCGGGGGCAGGTTGGTGCTGGTCGGCACGAAGCTGTCCGGCACGTGCTGCTTGATGCTGTTGATGCGGCCCTTCTTGATGACGATGGTGTAGAACTGCTCGGTCGTGCCATCACCGGTCGGGTTGGGGCGGAAGAACTTGAAGGTGCCCTCGATGACCTGGTTCTCGCACAGGGCCTTCATCATCAGCGGCGACGACTTGTCGATGCGCTTGGTGATGGTGATGGGCGGGTACTGACGGCGGCCCGTCGCCAGCCCGGAGCCGGACTCGCGCGCGGTGATGACCTCGTGCGTGAAGGCGATGCACTCGATGGAGTCCCCGCGACCCAGGCTGGTCTGCGTGCTCTCGCCCTTGATGTCAGTGCCATTCGCCTTCAGGTACAGGTGTACTGATTCAGCCATAAGCCACCTCATTGCGCCGTCTCCGGCGCGGAAGGCCGGGCTCCTTCAGGGAGCCCGGTTGCTATGGAGCCCGCGAGCTGAAAACCACGCATCACGGGTGCGACGGGCTCACTCCTTGTCCAGCTTGCCCACCAGGGACAACGTGAAGGACGCACCCATGTACTTGAAGTGCGGGCGCACCTGGAGGTTGCAGCGGTACCAACCCGGCTGGCCCTCCACGTCCTCCACCGTCACGCGCGCGGCGCGCAGCGGGCGGCGCGAGCGCACGGCGGGGGCCGGGTCATCCATGTCGGCGATGTACTGGCTCATCCACTGGTTCAGCTCGCGCTCCAGGTCGGAGCGCTCCTTCCAGCTGCCGATCTGCTCGCGCTGGAGCACCTTCACGTAGTGCGCCAGGCGCGTCATGATGAACATGTACGGCAGCTGCGTGCCGAGCCGGTAGTTGGTCTCCGCCGCCTTGCCCTCCGGCGTGCTGCCGAAGAACTTGGGCTTCTGCGCCGAGTTGGCCGAGAAGAAGGCCGCGTTGTCCGCGTCCTTGCGGAACACCAGGCCGATGAAGCCCTCCTCGCTCAGCTCGTACTCGCGCCGCTCGGTGAGCATCACCTCGGTGGGCACCTTGGTCTGGATCTCCCCCATGGCCTCGTACTGGTGCAGCGGCATCATCTCCACCGCGCCGCCGGACTGCGGGCCGATGATGTTCGGGCTCCAGCGGTACTTGGCGAACGAGTCCGCCACGCGGGTGGCGAACGCCGTGGAGGCATGGCCCCACAGGTAGCGGTCGTGGTGGCCGACGACATCCTCGTTGAAGTTGAAGGCCTTCACGGGAATCGTCTTCTCGCCGTAGGGCAGGCGCAGCAGGAAGCGCGGCATGCACAGGCCCACGTAGCGCGCGTCCTCGCTCTCGCGGAACGAGTGCCACCGGGCGTACTGCGGGCCCTCGAACAGGGACTTGAGATCCTTGAGGTTGGGCAGGTTGAGGAAGTTCTGCTCGCCGAACATCTCCGGGCTGGCATTGGCGATGAAGGGCGCGTGCGCCATGGCCGCCACGGACGCGCACTTGCGCAGCAGATCGATGTCCTGCGGCCCCGGGCCGAAGTCGTAGTTGCCCAGCATCAGGCCGTAAGGCTTGCCGCCGAACACGCCATACTCGTTGGAGTAGGCGAGCCGGTACAGGCCGGACTTCACCACCTCGGGCGAGTCCTCGAAGTCCTTGAGCAGATCCTCCTTGGAGACATTGAGCATCTCCACGCGGATGTTCTCGCGGAAGTCCACCCGGTCCACGAGGAACTTCAGCGAGCGCCACGAGGACTCCAGCTTCTGGACCTCCTGGTGGTGCATGATCTCATTGACCTGGGCCGTCAGGCGCCGGTCGACCTCCGCGATCATCGCGTCGACCAGGGCCTTGTCCACGCGCTCCTCGGAGCGGTGGGGCGCCAGCATCTCGGAGATGAAGGCCTCCACGCCCCGGCGCGCGATGTCATAGCCCTCGTCCTTGGGCTTGATCTTCGCCTCGGAGAGGATCTCATCGAGCAGGGAGGGAGACTGAACGACCGCCGCGGGAACCGCGGACTTCTGGGAAGTGATTTCAGTGCTCATGGTTCACGCTCTCGCGGCTGGGGCTACTTGGTCTGGTTCTCGGTCCCGTCGATCTTCAGGCCCAGCTCGTCGATGAGGCGCTTGCGGCCCTCGTCGTCGGCGAGCATCGCCTGGAGCTTCTTGCGGAAGGCCGGGACGTTGCCCAGAGGCCCCTTGAGCGCGGTGAGCGCGCTGCGCAGCTCCAGCAGCTTCCGCAGCTCGGGCACCTGATTGACGATACTCTCGGGCGCGAAGTCCGCGAGGGTCTTGAACTGCAGCTCCATCGCCAGGGCGGCGCCCTCTTCATTGGACAGCTTGTCCGTGACGGAGACGTTCACCTTGAGGTCCTGCTGCGCCATGACCTCGTTGAAGTTCGTCTTGTCCACATTGATGGGGGCGCGCTCCTCGAGCGGCCGGTCATCCTGCCGGCCGGTGAAGTCACCCATCATCAGCATCTTCAGGGGCAGCTCGACCTGCTCCTGCATGTTCCCCGTAGCGGGCTTGTAGATGATGTTGACGCGCTCGGTAGGGGCGACGGAACTCTCTTTGCTCATCTGGGGCTATCTCCTTGCGTGACGGGTGATGCGTGGGCTCGTCGCCAGAGGGTGCTTGTCCAAGAATGCTGCCGGAGGGTCAGGGTTGAACGCGCAAGGCGGCAGCGGGGTCGAGCTGGGCGAGGCGACGATAACGGATCCAAAAATCTCCTACCAGACCGTTTGATGAATCTTTCTCCAGGGTGAGGCAGGTGAGGAATCCCTCGAGGCAGGCGGCTGCGAGTGCCGGTTCCCAATAATCGAGAGCGTGTGATGTGCATTCGGCATCGAGCACCTCGTAGAGGGCGCGGGCGATGGAGGCCTGTCCTGACTGGGCGCACAGCCGCGCGAGCCGCAGCCGCGCGACGAAGCGTGCGCGAGCCGTCGTGGCGGCGGCGACGTGGCCCTGGAGCAACTCGACTGTCTGGGTTTCTCCCTCCGAGGACGCGCCCTCGGGAGGCGCCTCGACGTCGCGCGGAAGCGGTGGCAGGGAAGGGCGCCGTGGCGCGGCGGCGGGGGTCGCGAGCACTTCGCGTTGCAGCCACTCCTTCGTGGTCGCATCCGCCAGGGGTGTGCCATCCGCGGCCACGAGCTCCACCACCGCTGGCAGGCGTTTGAGAAGGCTGCTCAATTCCAGCAGCAATGCCTCTCGTGCGGATGCATGAGGGGGGCCGAGGGCTGTCAGGGCGTTGGCACTGAAACGTTGCAGGTCCAGTGCAAAGCGATACTGAGCCGTGGCGGACTCGGTCTCGTCGAGCAACTCCACCCAGCGGGAATGGGCCGCCAGGGTTTCCAGCTTCGTGCGAAGCGGAGGGGGGAGCGGCGGAAGGGAGGTCCTGCCATGGGCACCGGTGGGCGGCGGTTGGGAGATATGCAGCCACAGCCCGGTGCGGAGGATGCGGTAGGCGAGCGGGTCGGCGGGGTTGGCGCGGCGCAGCACTCCGGCCGCGCTCGCCAGCGACGAGCCGAGGTTTCGCAGGAAATCCGTAGCGGCATCCGCGCTGGAGAGCTCACCGGTGGGGGCGGTGGGGAGCTGGGAGGCGAGGACGGTCGAAGCGCGAGGCTGTGGAGCCTCCACGGGAGCGGGAGCGGGGGCGGGGCTCGAGGCGACCGGAGCCTCCGCGGGGGCGGCCGGCGTGGGAGTGGGAACGGAGGGCGTGAGGGCCGGTGGGGTGGGGGACGTGGCCGCCACCGCGGGAGTGGCCTCGTTGGGAAGGCTCGTGCGCAGCCGCTCGATGCTCGTGAGGAGGGGTCCGAGCGCCGGACCCTGGTTGGCGAGGCGTGCACGCGACACTTCCGCGAGCTTCGACACCGCGGCGGCCAGGGCCTCCACGACTGCCGGTGAGGTGACGTGGGCCTGGACGGTGGGGAGCACCCGGCTCATGTGCTCCACGTACCAGGACAGCGCGAGCCCGCGACTGCGCAGGCGCGAGGCCTCCGGAAAGAGGCCCTGCCAGTAGTTCTCGGTCAGCTCCGCGAGCAGGGTGGCCCCGGTGATGGCACCGGGAAGGCCCTCGGTCGCGTACAGCCCATAGGCGAAGTAGGAGGCGAGCCACAGGTCCTTGGAAGTGCTCTGCAGCAGCTCCCCGGCGCCCTTGACGACTTCCTCCCAGCGCACGGCATCGCCCGTGGGGGACTCGAGTTTGGCCACCTCGGTGAAGACGGCCTCGTAGGTGGGGTGGTGCTTCGACGGAGTCCCGCAGGGGGCCTCGGCGGAGATGGGCTCCAGCCACGTGCGGGCGCGCTCGCGAAGCGTGTCGATGGAGGGAGTCATGACGAGCGCTCCTTCATCGAGAGGGCTCTCAGGAGCTGCTCGAGCGTGCTGTGGGAGGAGTCGATGATCTGTCGCTGGCTGGGGGATAGCGCCTGCTTCGCATGGGCCATGGCGGCGGGCCGCTCGGTGCGCAGGGGCCAGAGGTGGTTGCCCGTGCGCGTGGGCTGGGCCAGGTGGAGCAGGAGGGTGGGGGGCGCCGCGCCCAGACAGAGCACGAGCCGGGGTTGCGCTCCCTCGGACCAGAAGAAGGTGGGAGGAAGGGAGGACCAGCGCAGCAGCCGCGTGGCGAGCTCCAGCCAGGCGACGGGGCCCATGTGCGAGGGGAAGGGACAGTCCAGCATCACGCTCGCCAGGCCCTGCTCGCGGTGGCGCTCGCCCGCGCACGCGGTGAGGAAGGTGTGCAGCGCGTAGTAGCGGCCCTCGGGAGGCTGCTCCGCGCTGACGTGCTGGAGCAACTCCGCGCAGCGCTTCTCGGAGAGCAGGGCCTCGCGGAGCCGCTCGGCCACGCGGATGTCTCCAGCGCGCACGGAGGGCAGCCTGGCCGCGCGCTCCTGCAGGCGAGGCACGTCGAGGGAGGGCGCCTCGCTCAGCAATTCCGCACTGGCCCGGAGGAACGGCTGGAAGCTCTCCGGCAGCAGGGCATAACGGTCCACCACGGTCGACGCGGGCACTTCCTGGAAGACCGTCAGGGGGAAGGTACGCCCCAGGCTGTCCGTGCTCGGCGCGAGGACGCCCACTAGCACCGAGCTCTCGCCCGGGGCGGTGAAGACGAAGCTCGCGGAGGAGGTGGGCAGCGCGCTCCGGGCCCCATGCAGCCGGCTGGTGCCCTCCTCCAGCCAGCGGAGGAGGTACCGCGCCAGGGCGCTGGACGCGTTGTGCCGGACGAACTCCGCGTGGCGCGGAGTCTTGCCCAGCAGCCCGATATGGGGCGACTGCGTCATCAAGGCGCTCCGTTCGCGCTCACGGCCGCCTCGATACAGCCCTTGCCGCCCCGGGCGATTCCGCGTGGGGGCGACAGGCCCGGATCCCGGAAGATCTGCAGCAGCCGGGAGGTGTTGTTGCCCGACAGGCCGAAGAACGGGTTGGCGGTACGCTCGGGGCGGAAGTCGATGGCGATGAGCGCTCCGTTCATGTCCTCGATCTCCCAGATGGCGGTGAAGAAGCGCCCATCCCCGCTGGGCTCGACGCGCTTCACCCGCTCGAGCAGCCGGAACAGGCCCCACTCGCCGGGCTCATCGATGTCCGCGGTGGCTCCCGAGGCGTTCTCCACATGGATGTGCGCGCCCAGCTTGCCGGCCTGGCCGGGCCAGAGCATGGGCTTCCAGACGTTGTCCGGACCGTTGCGGTAGACCTCATCGGTGCCATCGATCGTCAGCGTGATGGAGGCGATCTCCGATGGCGCCGCGTTCGGTGACGTGCCCGCGCTGATGCGCACCTGGAAGCGGACGAGTGGATCCACGGTGTCACCTGGGAAGAGGGTGGTCGCCAGGGCGTTGGTCTTCTCCAGGAAGGTGAGCAACTCCTCGCGGTACATGTCGCGCGTGTTGAAGTTGGCGAAGTTCCACTTGCGGCCGGAGGAGAGGACCTCATCCGCCAGGTTCTGCTGGATGAACTTGCGCAGGGTTCCGCCCGAGGGCCGTAGGAACTCCGAGACCTCGGCCAGGGGGGCATCCTGCATCGACGAGCGGACGAACGGGTAGCGGTTGGCCATGAGCTGGGCGAACGGATTGGCGATGGCCTCGCAGAAGTCGTTGCTCTTGGATTGCGCTACGCCGGCGAAGACGATGGTGCGCATGTCCTGGAAGGGCGGCAGCAGCAGCTTCTCGAGGATGGGGACACCGCTCTCGTACTTCTTGACGAGCATGGCCACGCTCTCGCGCGTGGTCTTGATCTTCTCAAGCAGTGCTCCGGACTCCGAGGGCTTCTCCTTCACACCCAGCAGGGCGTTGAGCACCAGCGCGAGCTGGTCCTGGTAGAAGTCCATCGCCGTCAGCTGCTCCTCGCCGTCACCCGAGGGGGACTTCTCGTTGCTGAACCGGATGAGGGTGGCGAACTCCTTCTCCACGTCCCGGGGCCCGAGCGTGTACTCGCCCGTGGCCGCGGTCGGATCGACCAGCTTCTTCTCGTCCTTCTTGTCGTCCGGCAGGACCTGCTCGAGCATCTTCCGCGCCGTGCTCTTCTCCTCCTGCTTCGGGGTGCGCACCAGTTGCACGTTGTAGGCGAGCGCGCGGAATAGCTTGCCGAAGGCGGGCGGCTTGCCGCGCGTGAGGGTCTCGAGCAGGGTCTGCATCTGGTCCACGTCATCCGGAGGCCGCACGGTGATGGCGTTGAGGAAGTCCCGCCACTCCTGGATGTACTGCTGGTAGTAGCGCGTGCGCAGATCGGCGCGGGCTTTCTCCTCGTCCTCCTTGGCGTCCGCGTCCAGCACCCAGGACTCCTTGTTCTTGAAGGCGTTCTCCAGGCGATCGCGCACTGTCTGCTCCCAGGCGATCTTCGTGAAGGCCCCGCGCACGTGCTTGGTGCCGCGCATGGCGGGGACGCCACCGACGATGTCGTCCAGCGTCTGGTCCGGGTACTCGCGGCCTACGTCGGCGATGATGCGGTCCAACTCCAACGTGGTGATGTGGACGCGGGTGAGCGCCCGGCGCGAGGCACGCACGATGTTGTTGTTGCGGGCGAAGGCGAGCTGCTCCGGATCCGCCGCCAGCATCTGGATGTACGTGCGGGCGTGACGGCTGATGGCCTGCTGCAGGTTGACCTCGCCTCCCGCGCCTCTCACGTTCGTCCAGTGCCGCACCATCTGGTCCACCAACCAGTCCTGGTGGGCCTCGTCGAGCGATGGCTCGCGCGGCGTGTGTGGCCAGGTGATGAGCAGGTACATCTTCAGCGCATCGAAGTGGTGCGCGTAGTCCGCGGAGCCGGGCTTCCACTCCGGCGAGTCCTGGTTGTCCGAGAAGAGCTTCAGGTTCTGCTCGATGCGCTCGTACTGATTGCCGAGCAGCACCCGGCGCAGGGCGGTGTTGTAGAAGGACTGCGCCAGCGGGAAGAGCTTCTCACCCTGGTACATCCCGAACCGCAGCCAGAAGGGGGGGCCCTCCGTCTTGTGCTTCGTCAGGGCCTGGAGCTGCATCTGCAGCGGGGACAGGTCCTTGATGCGCGCCAGATCGTCGCGGTCATCGAGCTGCACGGCGGTGATGGCATCGCGCATGTCGCGCGCGAGCGCCCGGTTGTGGAAATAGGAGAAGATGGGCAGCACCAGCATCAGGGCCGCGGCCGTGAAATAGGTCGCCGTGAGCACCAGCTGCCGCCTGCGGTAGCGCTGCTCCTCGATGGAACTGCGGACGGCCATCTCCTGATCCTGGAACATCACCTTGGTGAAGATGTCCCACAGGAAGTAGCTGCGGCCCTCGGCGCTCGTCTCCGGCTGGGGGCGCGAGTCGCCGAAGAACTCACCCGACGAATTCGCCAGCCGCTCCATCGGCTTCACGTCCTGGGTGCCGCTCGTGAAGTACAACCCGCGCATCACCGGCGTGTCCTGGTACACGTTGTCCAGGAAGAGCGGCTGGATGAACTCGGCCAGGTTCTTGCGCAGCGAGTCGAACTTCTGGGGGAACTGGTAGATGTTCTCGCGCGCCTCCAGCCGGCGCTCCTGGCCCAGCCGCTTCAGCGTGCGCTGCTCCAGTACCGTCACCAGCTCGTCGAAGCGCTCCAGCAGCAGGTCCGTGGAGGCCTCCGCCTGCGCGTTCATGGGCGAGGTGAAGCCCCAGATCTGCCCACGCTCGGAGCGCGTCAGGTCCGCGTACATCTCCGTGAAGCCGGGGAGGAGATCACACTTGGTGATCATCAGGTACACGGGCACCAGCGTGCGCAGGCGCGAGGTGATCTCGTCCAGGCGCTCGCGGATGCTCTGGCCCAGCTCGCCGGCGGCCTGGGGATCCACGCCCATCAGCTCGCTGACGCTCACCGCCACGATGAGGCCGTTGATGGGCCGCTTCGGGCGATACTTCGTCAGCGTGTCGAGGAAGGCGAACCACTCGGGCTTGTCGTCCTCGTTGCTCACGTAGCGGCCGGCGGTGTCGAGGATGACGGCCTCGTTGGTGAGCCACCAGTCGCAGTTTCGCGTGCCGCCCACGCCCCGCACGCCACCGCCCTTGGCGGACAGGTAGGGGAACTTCAGCCCCGAGTTGCGCAGCGCGGTGCTCTTGCCCGCGCCCGGCGGTCCAACGATGAGGTACCAGGGCAGTACCGCGAGCGCGTCCTTGCGGCCCCGCGACAGCTTGGAGGTCTTGAGCGCCTCCACCGCCTTGGAGAACTCGGCCTGCATGGCCTTGATCTCCGGCTGCAGGTCCGGCCGGACCGTCTTGATCTGCTCCTCGGCCTGCTGCTCCAGCGCGCCCTCGAGCTTCTTGGCCGCCTTACGCGCCTTCACCTTGCCGACGATCCACCTGCCGAGCGCGAACAGCAGCAGCATGCCCGTGGCGACGAGCCCGGTGAGGATCGGGGGCAGTCCCAGCATGGAGATCGCACCCCACGCCATGCCTGCCAGCATCGTGATGACGATGGCCCAGATCATCGCGTGCCTCCCGTGTTGGTGGCCATGTGGAGTTTGATCTCGTTCAGGAAGGTGTCGACGCTGCCGTCCAGGCCGAGCACCAGCCCGCCATAGACGAGCAGGGCGAGCATCATCGCCCCCAGCGAGATGACCATCGGCGAGAGCCTGCGCTTGCCGGTGAGCATGGACTCGGTGGGCCGCTCACCGTGCGGCGACAGGACGTCGTAATCAAAGGGTTTGGCGCGCTCCAGGTCCTTCTGGACCGAGTCGATGAGCGTCATCAGCTCCAGCTCGCCGCCGCGGATGCGGTAGCGGCCCTGGAAGCCAAACAGCATGCACAGGTAGTAGACCTGCAGCACCTCGGCGCGGTGTGGATCCTTCCGGATGCCCTGCAGGCGGTGGAAGAAGCCGTCACCGGCGACGTTCTCGTTGAAGTACTGGAGCTGCAGCAGGTTGGTCATCCAGAACGAGCGGTAAGGCTCGGGCCGGGTGAGCGCGACCTCGTCGAGCAGGGCGACCAGGGCGTAGGCCATGTCCTGGGCGTCCTGGTGGCTGAAGCCCAGCACGGCGGCACGCCGCAGCATCTCGTCCACGACTCCTCGCAGACGGTGGTGCAGCACCTCTGGAGGGGGAACCGAGGCGGCATCCGAGTTGCGGATCCGGATCGCCGCGTCGAAGCAGTCCTTGGTGGCTTCGGTGACTCGTTGCATGGCGTGGGGTCTTCGTCAGCGGCTGGCGGTGGGGACGG
Organism: Archangium gephyra; assembly: GCF_042230915.1. Classification (GTDB taxonomy): domain Bacteria; phylum Myxococcota; class Myxococcia; order Myxococcales; family Myxococcaceae; genus Archangium; species Archangium gephyra_B. The sequence goes on from NZ_CP102578.1 coordinate 5,600,794, forward strand.
CGAGCAACTCCACCGTCGTCTGTGCGGCGTCGAAGGGATGCGGCAGGTAGAGGGCGAGCGTGCGATCCCGCATCGCGCTCCTCCAGTAGCCGTCCGAGGTGAAGAGGGAGAAGTAGAGCGTCCCCGGCTGGATGGGCACCTCGGGCGGGGGGCGGTAGTTGACCTGGATGGGGACGCCGGGCGAGGCGGCTTGCACCAGGCCCTGGATGTCCACCCAGCTGGCCAGCTTGGCGAGCTTGGGGAGTTGCTCGGCCACCACCTTCTCCGGCAGCTCGCTGCGCACGGAGAGGAAGAACTGGCCACAGCGATCCAGCCGCTCGTCCTCCAGCTTGCCGCGGTAGAGCCGGTCCTCGCCGGACTGCATCTGCACCGAGAGGCACTGCTCGAGGGCCACGGAGCGCAGCAGCGACTGGAGGCGGCGGAACAGCTCCTCGAAGGTGGCGCGCAGCTGGATGAACTGGAAGGGAGGCAGCGTGGTGGGGTCCGCGTCCGCCACGAACGTGCTCAGCTGCCCGGCGCACTGGCTGAGCGCCAGGTAGAGGGCGTGCGGCCGCATGTTGCCCGCGTCGATGGCGTGCTGCAGCAGCGGGATGACACCGTTGAGGCTGCTGAGCTCCAGGAAGAGCGTCACGTCCGAGGCGGTGAACTCGAGCGCGGACGCGTCCCGGTGCTTGCGCCGCGAGGCGAGCTGGCGCTGCTTGGCCACGATGAGCCGCAGCAGGTTGCGCAGCTCGCTCATGATGTAGGGCGAGGCGTCGATGCGCAGGGTGGGCGGGATGTAGTTCTCGACGAGCGTCAGGCTGCCGGAGCGGTCGCGCGACAGCTCGGCGATCTTGATGGCGTCATAGTCCTCGCGCGGCTCGGTGCCGAAGAGCAGCCGCACGTTGCGCTGTGCGAAGGCCACCGGGACGATGGAGGTGGACGAGGTCAGATCGTTCACCGGCCGGTTGGTCGGGCTGAAGCGGGGGTTGCCGCTGGTGCGCTCGCCACCGCCGTAGCTCTCCACGCCGCTGCGCTCGCGGGGAACGCCGAGGTAGACATCCAGCACCTGCTGGGCCGGCGGAAACATGCCCTCCGTGGGGCGGGACGGCGGGGCCTCGGGATCCCCATTCTGGAAGGAGATGGGCATCCCATCGGGGAGGACGCCGTTGAACTGGCGCAGCTGCACCCGGCCGGCGCGCAGTGCCTCCATGTCGAACTCCAGGGAGAACACGCCCCACGGGTACGGCTCCACCGCGCCCAGCCGGAGATCCAGCAGGTTCTCGTGATACAGATCGAGCTGCTGCATGTGGTGGGGACTCATGAACATCCCCTCCGACCAGACGACGCGTTGCGCGTTCTTCATGCTCTCACCTTGGGATGGGATGGCACCTCAGCTGGCGACGGGACAGCGGGAGCCGGCTGCGTCAGCGAGAACTGGGTGCGAAGGATGTCGATCTGATAGCCCTGGAGCCGGTAGCGCAGTTGCACGTCTCCGGGTCGGGGCTCGCCCTGGTCGCCCGCGGGCCGCTCGAAGCAGAAGATCTCTGGCACGGGATCGAGCGCGGTGACGGTGCGCCACGAGTAGCCGAGCGGCTGGCGGAAGTGGCCCATGGTCAGGATGAAGCGGGCCTTGGGATCTCGCTGGATCCATCGCTGGAGCTTCTGGCCGGGAGCGACGGTGAACTCGGCCACCTGGAGCAGGTCCTCTCCGAGGAACTCCTTGGGGCGGCCCCACAGGTCGCGAAAGCCCGCGCGCTCCAACTTCACGCTGTCCTTGAGCTGGATGACCTGGACCACCGTGGGCAGTGAGCGCCCGCGCGGATCAGGATTCACCTGCTCGGAGACGTCCAGGACGACCTGCATGGGAGGCGGGGTCTCGCACGGCTTTGGGCCCACGCGCTTCGCGCACGAGGTGCCGGCGGTGGCGACGAGCAGGAGCGTGAGCAGAATCCCCTTGCCGCGACTACCGGAGCGGATGCATGCCCCATGACATGCGTGTGGCTGCGCCTTTACGAGTCTTCTTCGCACGTGCGGTAGAGCCCCCCACAACAGGTCGGATTGACGGCTTGGAACCTGCCAGAGTGTATGCTTGGTCGCAAGTCCGTGACCTGCGTCTGCTCTGAACGTAAGGGTTTCCCGAGCGGTGGGGACAGACCTGTAGCGCTACATGCGCAGGTGTTGGCGTGTTTGAGGCATTGGTCCCGCGAGATGGACGCGGCCGAGGCGCATTTCCAGCCGGATCACTGCTAGAGTGCGGCCGATTGTTGACCGGCAGATCTACGCTGTGGCGCGCTCGCTCCACGCCACGACACACCCGAAGCGGGGGAACCATGGGACGAAGGATTCTCGCGCCTGGCGCACTGGTGCTGTTCCTGTTGTTGCCGGGAATAGCGGCTTTTGCGCAGACGACTGCATTCAAGCCCTTCGAGTTGGAGCGTCTGGACCTGAATCCCGGCGCCGAGGGGTCGCTGGTCGTGGGAATGGGGGAGTTGCTCGAGCCCGGGCATTTCCGCCTCTCCGCAGTGGGTCATTACGCGCACCGGCCGCTGATGTTGTTCCGGCAGGGTAGGCCAGAGGAGGCCGTGAGTGGCCGGGGCACGATGCATGTGTCCGCAGCCTATGCCGTGATGAACTGGTTGCAGGTAGGGGTACAGCTCCCAGTGGTGATGTTGCAGAGCCTTGGGCCAGGAGCTCCAGACCCGGATGCTCCGAAGTCCTTGTTGCTGGGAACACCTACTGTGGGCGTTCGTCTGGCGCTGCTCACCCAGGACGCGCAGGGCGGGTTCGATGTGGCGGTAGGGGGGGATGTTGGGCTGAACGTGGGCAACGCGGCTGCGTATGCACGGGATGATGGGCTGCGCTACCTGCCGAGGGTGATGGTGGGGCGGCGCTTCGGTGCTTTCCGGACTGCGTTGGACGCGGGATTGATGATTCGCCCGGGAGGGCGCGTCACTGATGCGGGCTCCGACATTCAGGATGAGCTGGGCAATGAGCTGCGCATCGGTGCGGCACTGGTGTCAACGGGGCGCCGGATGCGGTGGGAAGTCAACGTCCGTGGCATGGTGGCTCTGTCGAAGCAGCCCAACTCGGTGGAGCTGATGCCGGGGGTGCGCTATCTGGTGAACCCGTCGCTTGAGGTGTTTGCGCTGGCGGGCGTGGGGGTAGGCAAGACGCCGGGGACGCCGCTTTTCCGGGTGCTCGCGGGCGGCTCCTTTGGAAACGTGATGCCTCGCCGTGGGCCGGGTGAATCCTCCGTCAGGTGCGAGCTGGGGCTCACCGTTTCCGCGGAGGAGTGTCCGGACATGGACAGCGACAAAGACGGCGTGCTCAACATCACCGATAGGTGTCCCACAGAGCAGGGGACGCCGGATCGCAAGGGCTGCCCGCCTCGAGACACCGATGGCGACGGCATCGAGGACACGCTTGACGGGTGCCCTGCGGAGCCAGGCCCTGCGGCCAACCGGGGTTGTCCGGTGCCCGATGATGATGGTGACGGGTTCAAGAATGACGACGACAGCTGTCCGTCGGAGCCGGGCCCCGACCGGGGCTGCCCCGTGAAGGACCGGGACAAGGACAACATCCCCAACGATGATGATGCATGTCCGGACGAGCCCGGTCCGCTCGAGCGCAAGGGCTGCCCGGAGGAGGATTCGGACAAGGATAGCGTGCCCAACCGGGCGGATAGCTGCGTCAACCAACCCGGCCCTGAGAGCAATCTGGGCTGTCCGGAGCACGAGACCCCGCTGGTGTCCATCACCGCCAAGCAGCTCGAGCTCCGCGGCAAGGTGTACTTCGAGGCCTCGCAGGCTCGTATCCAGCAGCGCTCCTTCTCGGTGCTGGACTGGGTGGCCAGGGTGATGATCGAGCACCCGGAGCTTCCTCGGGTCGTGGTGGGGGCCCATACAGACGACCGTGGCCTGGGGGATGAGAACCACCGGCTGTCCCAGCGGCGCGCTGAAGAGGTGCGGCGTTACCTCATCGGAAAGGGCGTGGCCGCTGAGCGGTTGGATGCCAGGGGATACGGTTCGGATCGGCCGATCGATAGCAACGCCACTTCCGTTGGCCGTGAGAACAACCGCCGGGTGGACTTCTTCATCATCCGAGACAGCGAGGCTGGCTCGGTGGCACCTCAGCCATAGGCCAGTGACCGGTCTTCCCACCCGTGCCTCCTGGGGAGTGTCCTTCCCGGGTGGCACCTGAGGCATCCCCTCATAAAAGGCCAAAGGCTTCACGGAAAACGAGCTGCTCGCAGACGAGTTGGGCAAAGCGTTCAATGAGAGGCCGCAACTGGGCTTCGGGCATATTGGGCAGAGCCTGGTAGTACATGCAGCCCTGGCGGAAGAGGGAGTAGGTGCGTTTTTTCGAGGTGTTGGCTTTGAGGTCGCGCTCCATGCCAAGGCTCTCGCCAGCTGCTCCCAGCAGCGTCAACAGGGCACACGCAAGGGCACTCAGAAGCAGCAGCCTGTCACGCCTGTCCGTCTCCGCGATTCGGAAGGAGGACAGGCCCATGCCGAAGCGTAAATCCTTCACGTCCCTGAAACTCTCCTCAATGGTGTATCTTCCAGCGTAGAGGGCCACCACCTCGGCTCCGGAAGCCTCCGCCAGGCTGGTCGCCAGACACCAGGGCTCCTTCATGCCCTTCTTCTTCACGCATACCACCGCGGCGACTTCCACCTCATCGTCCGTGACGCGAGCGCCTTTGAGCTTGCGCAGGTGGCCTGAGGTCGGCACCCACTGCGCCGCGCTCCGGCGCTCGCCCTGAGCGCTGGTGACGAGGAGTCGCTGGCGGAAGCGCACCACGTACTCGAAGCGCAACGCCTCGAGCAGCGCGTAGAGTTTCTGGTCCGCGAAGCCCCGGTCGGCCAGAATCGTCACCTTCACCTCGGGCGCAATCAACTCCCGCAGCCGCAGCAGGACGCTGTCTTCCGCGTCATTGCGCATTCCCTTGAGCGTGGACTTGTGGACCGTCAGCCACACCAGGGGCGTGGAGCGCCCGTGTCCTGTGCGCAGCGAGGCCACCAGCGTGGTGTGGTCCCTCGTCGAAGTCCGTCCAGTCCAAGGCCACCACGGACTCGGTGCGCTGTCCCATGACGTAGGGCACCCAGAGAGAAAACAGGTGCCACACGTCCACTCCCGTGTTGGACAGCAACCTGTCCACCTGCTTCACCCCGTGCTTGCCCTTCTTCCCCCTCGCCACTGCCAGCGCCTGCCCGATGGCGTACACCGAGAGGCTCGCGGCGTGGATGACGCCCAGCGTCGCCAAGGAGAGCGACAGCACCCTCTTGGCATGGAGGTCTTCTCCGAAGAGTCCGGCGAGGAATTCATGCACCTGCTGTTCGTTGATGGCTTGAGTACCCACTTCTCCGGTAACATCCATGACCCTACTGCTCAAACCACATGACCAGCTACACGCTTCCTCGCCTGCTTGCTATATGAGGGGATGCCTCAGGGGTGGCACAGGTAGGGCGAGACTGAGCGAGTGGGGCCTGCTGGCTTGGTGGCGCTCGATGCCTGCACCAGCGGGCCCGTTGAAGAACTGCAACCGTGGCTTGTGGCGCGGCTGGTTTGCGCCACCCGGTCATTGAGCTCGAAGGGCAACCGGACATGGCGGAATGATGTGCTCCAGGGAGCCTCACGCGTCCGATGTGAGACCCGAGTTCCAGGGGCGCCAGGAGCTGGGCTCGCCACGCTGGCGCGGGAGGCTCACGCGGCTGCGATGCCTCACCGCTCATCTCACGGGGTGGATCATCGAGCGGCGGGTGCGCGGAGATAGGCGCTCGGCCCATCTTCGACACCAGCCGCCACGTTACTGCCTGTCCGCCGACTTTCCCCGGCGCCGGGCGGCCTTCTCGAGCAGGAGCCCGAACAGCCCGAGCAGCCACAGCGCTGGAGGTTGTGCCGAAGTGGCGGAACAACCCAACCCTCCGCCCTCGGCCCGGATGTCACGGCCCAGATAGACGCTCCAGCTGTAGCCCACCTCCCGCCTGTTTCCAGCCTCGTCCACCGCATAGACATTGAGTGTATGCGGTCCTTCTTCGAGGTCCGCGTACGACACGTTTGTGTCGCACTCCACGGGGTCCTGGAGGTCCAGCTTGCACTGGAAGCTCACCCCGTCCTCGTTCGTGATGAATTGGAATGTAGCGGTTCGACTCGCGGTGTTCTTGTCTGGCCCGCTGATCTGCACGGCGGGGGGCTGATTGTCCATGAAGAAGCTGACAGGCGCAGACAACGTACCTGGATTGCCAGCCCTGTCCGTTGCCTTGAGGGTGAGGGAATGGCGTCCATCTTCCGGCTTGCGTTCCGCCGCGACGGCAAGCTGCCAGGCTCCTGATGCGGTGACGGTCGCTGTTCCGATGGGAGCCCCTGTTGCTTCCGGATCGTCGAGGTAGGCCGACACGACGCTGAAGGGCTCCCCGGCCGCCGTTCCCGTCAAGACGAGCTCCTTGTAGCGCCTCTCCGCCGAGGGGACCTCGAGAACGGGCGCGGCGGGTCCCTGGGTGTCCACCGTCCAGGAGGCCACCGCGGGCTCCGCCTCTTCATTGCCGGCCGAATCGATGGCCTTGATCCGGAGAGTGTAGCGCCCGTCCGCGAGACCCGACATCAAGTGGGAGTTGGAAGCGGAGCATGTGGACACCACGATGCCGTCCGGCTTGGTCAGCTCACATTGGAAGTCGGGGGTCTGGGACTCGGTCGGCGTGGTGAACTTCACCGTCGCATAATTGACTGCCACCCAGTCGCCCGGCTTTTCCGTGATGAAGGTATCGGGCTTCGTCCTGTCCACCACCCATTCGTTCCTCTGCCGCTCGGCCTCGGAGGTCTCGGCATTCGTCGTCGGCGAAACGGCTTTCACGACGAACACGTGGGGGGCCTCGGAGAGGTCCGTATAGGTCTTGATGCAAATCTGTGGCAGCTCTCCATCTGGAGCGGGGCGCCAGCTGTTGCACTCGCAGGGTTTCGCCCACTCCGCGGAATCGAGATCCTTCTGGCAGTAGATGTCCAGGCCGTCTTTGTTCGCGCGCAACTCGAAAGTGATATCCGTCTGTTGCGTGGCGCTACCACCGGTGGGAATGGAGGCGCGGTTCAGGATGAAGACAACGGGTTGGTCCGTATCCACAGTCCAATTCCGCGTGGCCGGGTTGAGGGATTTGTTGCCGGCCATATCCGTCACCCAGACCTTGAGCTGATAGGTCCCCGAAATCGCCACCGAGGAGAGGAACGGGTTGGTACAAGTCACGGGGCTGTTGTTGATCGTGCACTCATAGGCCTGCACACGCTCCGAAGTGTCGAAACCGAAGGCGATGTCCTTGGAGGCGGTGATGCTGCCCTCGCTTGGGCGTCCGGTGACCGTAAACTCGACGGTCGGGCGGATCAGATCCAGATCGAAGAAGAACGTCACCGGATCACCGATGTTGTTGGCCGCATCCACGACCCGGGCCTCCAGCGCGTAGGAGCCGCTCGCCAACCCGGGCCAGTTTGTGCTCCAGGTTCCGGACGTGACGGTCAACAGAGATTCAATCACCGCCAGCGCTGGGTTCAGGGGGATCAGCTTCAACTGGACTTTGACGTCAGAGGCACTGCCGGTGATGCTGAGCTTGCCATTCGGCACCGGTTCACCGGATACAGGTGTGTCCCTTACTTCCGTCAGGAGCGCCCGGCCGATGCGCATGCCACTGACCGCCGACGTTGTCACCTTACCGCCTGCCGACTCAGTCACGAAAGCGATGGACGTCGGCTTGCCCGGCTTGGACGCATCCACGTTGAAACAGTAGGTGGCCGGTGGACTTTCGTTCCCTGCCTCATCCGTCAACTTCGCCGTCAACGTATAGGCACCGTCGGCCAGGGGCGTACCAGTTGGCGAAACGCTCCAGGCTCCCGTGGTACCCGGCAACCCATTCACCACGGTCGATGGAACGGTGGAGGGCGCCAAGGTCACGTTCACGGTGCCTCTGGCCTCGCCCGTTCCCTGGATCAACGGCTGCCTGTCCGTGACGAAGAAGGTCGGTGACGCGGCGCAACTGGCGTCAGGCTCCACTCCGGCGACGAAGGTGACAGAGGGCGCCGCCGGGATCTTCGTGTCCAATCTGAAATCCAGCGTGGCCGTGGTCGTGTTGTTCGCCCTGTCCTTGGCCTTCACCTCCAACGTGTAGGTGGTGTCCGTGTTGGCCGGCTGTGCAAGGCTCACGCTCCAATTGCCCGACGCATCAGCGGTCGTCACCTGGTTCGCAGGCGCTCCCGGGCCGATCTGCCGCACCGTAATGCCGCTCTGGGCCTCCGCTCTCCCGGTGATGGAGAGGCTCGAAGAGGACAGGTCGGGCGTTCCGATGAGCATGCCTGACGCCGGCGATCTGCTGGTGGCTCCCACACTGGAGATCATCAACTCAGGAGCCGACACGTCCACGCTGAAGCTCTTGCGCGTGCCGGCCTGCTGGTTTCCAGCCAGGTCGAAGGCCGTCACGTCCACGTTATAGGAGGCATCGTCCGTCAGCGGGACGGACGGAACGACCTTCCATCCTCCCGAACCCGCAGTGGTCTCGAGGGTTTGGAGCTCCGTGCCGGTTGCCGTCCTGCTCAGCGTGACGACCACCTTGTTTCCGCTATCCGCCGTTCCCTCCAACACCGGCCGCAGCGAATTGGCGGGCACGGCACCTTCTGGCGTCTCCCCTCCCACCGTCTGAAGCACGGGGATTGCTGGTCGTTGGGTGTCCAGACGGAATGCCAGCGTGGTCGACGATGGGCTCGTGTTGTGCGCTCTATCTTCAGCTGTCACCGTGAGCGTGTAGGTGGCGGTCTCCACGTTGGAGGGTTGGACGATATCCACCCTCCACTTACCCAGGGCATCCGCAGTGGCTGACGCTGGAGAGAAGGTACCACTCGGACCGTTTTGCAGGACAGAGACGGTGCTTCCCGGCTCCGACCTTCCGCTGATGTAGAGCTTGTTGGTGCCGGCCTCCAGGTCAGGCAGTCCGATGAGCATGTTTGGGACTGCCTCCCTTGTAGCGAGCAGATCCACCAGCGGATTCGCTGGGGGCGTCGCATCCACGGTGAAGGTCTGGGTCGTGCTTTTTGGACTCTGGACCCCCTGATAGGCGAAGGCCGCCGAGACTTGGTACACACCATCAAAGAGGTTCTGCGGCATCTTGAAGGAGAAGCGACCGTCGGTGTCGGCGTACGTGCGTCCCACTTCCACACTGCCCTGATAGATGACCACCTGACGCCCGGCATAAGCGGCGTCACGTCCTCCCGTGAGCGTGGGCCTTCGCAGCTTGGTGTACCCGCCATCCGCCGGGGCCACCGGGTCCAACGTGGGTTCCAATAGTGTTGGAAACGGGCCTGGGAGCGAGAAGATGGAGCCTGTCCCGCCACCTGCGGCACCCGCACTCGCCGTGCCCCCTGTCACCGACGCGATCGGGTTGGAACACGTCACTGTCGTACCCATCTGGTAGAGCACACGGCCTCCACCGCCGCCTCCTCCCGCGCCCGGTACGGGATCTGCTGTATTATCTGCGGTCCCTCCGGGCCCTCCCTTGGCCGTAAGGATTGTCTGGTTGTTGCAATTGAGGGCACCCGTCAGTCTCACGACGATGGTGCCTCCCGCCCCACCACCTCCTCCTCCGTCCGCTCGGGTGCTTGGAACTACCTTGCTTCCTCCAGCATCACCAGCACTGCCGGATGCCAGGATAGAATTGGCGTTCGCCAGGCTTAGGCTCTCTGCCCGGATGAAAATGATGCCGCCCCCACGTCCGCCGTTCGATTGACCAAGGGAGAGCCGTGGTCCATGGCCACTTCCGCCACCTCCTCCGAATGTGAGGCGATCGAGAAGAGAGTAGACCAAGGGCACTCCCCCCATTCCTCCAGTAGTGTTGGTAGGTCCACCACCACCCCCCTGCGCCGCGTTTCCGCCGCCGCCTCCTCCCGAAGCTTGGCAGATACCTCCGCCGGCTCCATTCGCGAAGTTGCCGCGACCCGCTCCTTCATTGAGACCAAGGTCACCGGATCCGGCGTAGCGCGTGCTGTCCACCCCTTCGCCCTTCTGGGCGTGGTCTGGGGAGGAGCCGGAATCAGCTGTGCAACCGGTTGCTGTCGAGCCCTGCCTGTACGTTCCCCCGCGAAACCCCAGTCCTTCGGCAGTGATGACTCCGGTGCCGGTGACGTTGACGGCTCCAGCGGCCAGGAAGGCGATGACGCCACCTGATCTTCCATCCCATTCCTTGGCTGTGATTTTCTTCGAGTTGCCCACCGAGACGGTGCTGTATTCGGGAACGCGGATGAGCTGGGTGGCGGTGACCGGGTACCCGTGCATGAGCGGCGCCGTGAGCGTCAGATTGCTGGTACTGGCCGCAGCCAGCCGAGCGAACTCCCACCTCCCGACATTGTAGGCCTCGAGGTCTACGGCCGTGGTCAGTCCAGTCGGTATGGGAGGCACGGCGCCGGTTGTTTGCAGGACCATCACCAGATCGCCTGCCTGGAATGCAGTGGCTGCTGTATTTCTCCCACTCTCATTGCCTTCCCTCACGCCGCTGATGAGGATCTCCGTGTCTCCAGGAGCCAGCGGTTGCGTGACATGAGCATAGGCGTTGACGATCGTGGAACTGCCCGTGACGTTTAGAGCGCTATCTCTGGGCGTGGTTCCCAGACCGAACGTGTCCGGTTCCGCCACGGCGACGCCAGAGGCGAGGAGCACCAGGAACAACAGTGCTCGCGTATACACGTATCTCATCAGTTCGTGTCTCCGGCGCCCCGCGCCTGGATTGAGGTGGTGGTCATCCACTGATCGCTCCTCGCTCAGCCGCATGATCGCTGCTCGGTCTTCATTGGCCCCCCCAGGGGCGAATCCAGGACGTGGAGGTTACCCCAGGCGAGTCCCCGGTTCACGCGGGATGCTGACCCTGAGGCCAGTCACGGAGTCCCGTGGCGGCATTAGGGGATGCGTCAGGGGGAACTCGTAGGGACACACGTCGCCATGATGGGGCTGTCCCCCCAGGAAGCCCGAGCGGGTGGGCCTCCTAGTGGAGTGTCCACGAAGTTTTTGGACATAGTCGCTGGGGCATGGATAGCTCTGGTGGATGAGAAGACGCCCTCCTCAGCTCATCCACCTCGCGCCTGAAGAGGTCTCCTTCCTCAAGCAGCTGCTGCGAGATGGGCGTACCGAGCAGCGCATTGCCCGGCGCGCGCGCGTCTTGCTGGCCATGGCCGACCCAGCCACCATCGTGTCGGAACTGGCCGACCGGCTCGAGCTGGATAGAAGAACCATCTGGGCGCTTTGCCGTCGCTTCGAGTCGCTCGGAGTGGACGTGGTGATGGATGCTCCCCGCACTGGTCGTCCACGGGAGCTTTCCCCCCCTGCAGCGAGTGGGAGTGGTGCGCCTGGCCTGCTGCGAGCCGGCCGGCGTCGGGCTGCACATGACCCACTGGTCCACGCGTAGCCTGGCACGTGCCGCTCAATTGCGCGGCATCGCCCCCACCATCTCTCACTCGGAGGTGGCCCTCATCCTGCGGGATGCTGATCTGCAACCGCACCGCTCTCGTTACTGGAAGACGCCGACTCCTGACGACGCCTTTCAGCGCAAGGCGGCCCAAATCATCTGGTGCTACGAACGCGCGCAGGCCCTGGCGGAGCAGGGCGAAGTGGTGCTGTGCCTGGACGAGAAGCCCAACATCCAGGTGCTGGAGCGTCGCTGCCCCACGTATCGGGTGCGACCGGGCCTCATCGAGAAGCGGGAGTTCGAGTACGTGCGGCACGGCACCGTGAACTTCCTGGTGAAGCTGGAGGTGCACACCGGCCAGATGCGCGGCTGGTGCTTGGAACGCAATGACTCAGCCTGCCTGCGAGCCGTCCTCCCCGAGCTGCTCGAGGCGTACGCGGATGCACTGCGCATCCACCTCATCTGGGACAACGGCTCCAGCCACGTCTCCAGGGAGACTCTTCATTTCCTGCGGCACAACTACCCCCATGTCCGGGTGCTCTTCACCCCGGCGCATGCCTCCTGGCTCAATCAGGCCGAACTCCTGCTGCGCGCCTTCGGAGCTCGCTACCTGCAGCGGGGAGATTGGGCCAGTCGCTCCGAGTTCATCACCCACCTCGAAGCGAGCTGGCCCGAATACAACCGGCTCTACGCCCACCCGTTCACCTGGTCGTGGACTCGCCCCATGATGCGCGAGTGGGTGGCGCGGCACTCCCCCTGACTATGTCCAAAAACTTCGTGGACACTCCACTAGGGGAGGGCTGGAGCCCGTGAATGCGTGTTACGGACAATTGGTGATCGGGGTCCCGGAATTGCCGGTGTTCCGCGCGTCACGCTGGTACTTGGGCCAGGGAGCATTCTTGTCCAGGCCCGGGCTGTCCACGACGAGCGCGTACAGCCTGCCGTCGAGAGCGGGCACGTACAGCACGCCCTTGGACTGAGCCGCGGGGGTCCCATCTGCCTGGCGTGCGCAGTCCAGCGACGGTGTCGCCTGCGCGCGTCCAACGCTGTCGCTGAGCTTCCAACGAAGCGTCAGGTTGTTCGAACCCCAGGCCGATACCTCGCCAATGCCGGCGGCCGGTCCTGTCGCGGAGGCGGTATAGAGCGCACCGCCAGCCCCCAGGACCGGGCCTCCCGGGAAACTGCCCGCGTTCGGAACGCTGAGGCGGGGGGCCGTGGCGAACAGGTCGATCGCCGTCAGTGGCGCTGAACCCGTCGCGACCTCATGGCCGAAGAACAGGACGTTGCCCGCTCCGAGGGCCAGGTTGCGCACCGGCGCCACTCCCGAGAACGATGACGGATAGTTCCACGTTGCATTGTTGCCCCGCTCGGCGTCGAAGGCCTGGATTCCTCCCGAGTTTGACGAGCTCTCTCCCTCGGCGGTCAACAGGTAGGTTTCCGTGCCGGTCTGCGCGAAGGCCATGCTCGTCACTGGAGCCCGCGGCTCTGGCACGGAGTATCCTTCCTTGGCGCTACTGGTTCCGAGCGTGAAGTTCAGGGCGGTGATCATGAACTGTTCGAACGGTGGATCCGGAGGGTAGGCAGAGCTGTAGTAGACATCGAGGCCCCTCGAGAGCACGCTCGATCCAGGCATGGTGCCGAAAGAGCCAAGGCTGCCACACCGGTTGACGTCGGGCCCGAGAATGATCACCGCGCTCCGATGGGAGAAAGCCATCGCGGTTTCGGTGGCGGGAAGACCCGGACCGAGCGTCGAGTCGAAGAGCGTGGTGCCTGAGAGGATGGGCCCCCAGCCAAGGTTCCGGCCCGCCTCCGGGCACTGTGAGATCGTATTGCCGGTGTTGCCATTCAGGCTGAACAGGACCCCCCCGGAAGTGGCGGGAGCGGCTCCCACGTAGATGCGCTCGGTTCCATCGGGGGCGCGACCCACGGTCGGACTGCCGCTCACCGGACCGAGTGGCGCCTCCCATTTCGGAGTGCCCTCGGGGTTGAGCGCGAACACCTTCCCGTTGGTGCCGCTGGTGCCGAAGTAGACGGTCCCCTTTTCACCGATGGCGGGGGTGCTCAGGATGGGCCCGGACGCCCCGTCGAACGCCCACTTCCAGCGCGTGACCGGGATGCTCCCAGTGGCCGAGCGCTCGTTGCCCACCCGATCCTTCGCCGCCAGTTCGATCTGGAAGGTGCCGCGGAAGGCCTCGAGCCCCGGACGCCACAGCGGCACGTCCACCTCGCCGCAGTAGGTCTTGGTGCACGGGGTCACCTGCCTCACCGCGAGGTCCGTCACGTCCGTATCGCCGTTGTGCCCCCGGACCACCACTCGCGGGCTCGCCGGATCGATATCCGCAGAATCCGATTCCACCAGCACCGTCACGGTCTGGTCCCTCACCCACGCGGAGCCCGCCATCGGGTCCGCATAGCTGAAGCCGTCTTTGGGCGTCGCGGGCTGCGCCTCGGGCACTTGAACCGCCAACGCCGGCGCCGTGCGATCCACCGTTACCTGCACCGAGCGGGTCGGCCCCCACGACGCGGGATGGGCCACTTGGAGGGTGTACGTTCCTTCTCCCGGAGGAGGGGTCCACTCGGCGCTATATGTTCCCTCCGCCGTGCGCGAGAGCGTCACGGTGGTGGGGGTTCCACCGCTGGCCGGAGTCACCGTGAGGTTCAGTTGCGGCGGGTACACGGGGTTGGCACCCGACTCCAATTCCAGCCGGGCCTGGATCTGTATAGGCGCACCGCCCACCACGGCGTTCTCCCCCAGCGTCAGGATCTTCAGATCCGAGTAGCGGGAAGAAAAGCACTGCTTCACTTCGGTATGGCAGAACTGCTGCTCGGGGCACTCTGCGTCCTGCTTGCAGCTGCCCTTGATGTCGCAACCCTCGAGCGCTCCCAGCGCCAATAGCGCTCCAAAGATCTTGCGCAGCTTCACGGTGACCTCCAAACCCTTTGACGAATCAGACGTGGGGATAGCATGGTAGAGGCGGTCTACGCAGCTTCCATCCGTCCACCCGGTTCGCACTCCGGTGACAGTCTCGCCTCAAGCATCCATGAGGGCCACTTCGTGAGCCGCTCCATTCCTGTTCGCTCATCTCATCTGCTCGTCATCACGCTCCTGCTATCCCCGCTGGCCTGGGGCCAGCCGAAGCCGGAGTCCGTTGTGCTCCATCCCTGTGTCGTCACAGGGGAGGCGGGCTTCAAACCTGCTCCCAGTGACATCAAAAGTCTCCAAGGGGCGTGCGTCAGTGCGGTGCAGGCCAGTGTTGCGGAGGTGGTGTCCCCCGACGAGGTGCGTATGTTGCCGCCTCGGGTGAAGGATGGCTGTGCGAGCGAGCAGAACCGCGAGAGCTGTCTCGGCGAGCTGGCTACAAGCAGCGGCGCCAACCGGGCCGTGCTCGTCACCCTCACTGTCAGCAAGAAGGAGATCACCAGCATCGAGGGCATTGTCGTCAATGCTGGGGGGGAGGTGCTGTACCGCCAGAAACTGACGGTCGACAAGGAACTCTCCGCACCCAAGGATTCCAAGAAACGCGCCCCGAAGGTTTTCGCCCCCAGCGCAGTCGGAGAGCTGAGCAAGCAGATGCGTCCCCATCTGCTTGGAGCGAAGCGCTACTCGGAGTTGCGCCTCGAGAAGCCCGCGCAAAATAGCGTGGTGTCCGGCGGGGAGGTGTTGGTGGAGGCCCGGCTGGTGCTGCGCAAGGGGGTACAGGACCCCCCTTTGGAACGGCAGCAACTGGTCTTCACGGTGGCTCGCAGCGGTGGTGAGGCGTCGACGACGCTGGCCCAGGAGGTGGCTGAGAAGGGCAAGTTCAGCGCGGTGTGGACGCCAACCGAGGCAGGGAACTACCTCATCCAGGTGGCCTCCCCGGCGGGGGGGCTGAGCGCGACGGTGCGGGTGAAGGTGGTTCCGGAGTGCCCCCAGGGATGCAAGGAGCAGCAGTTGTGCACGATGAAGGGGTGCGTGGACTGCTACTCGCTGAGCCTCCAGAAACCGGCGCAGGGCGCTGAGTTCAAGGTTTCGGAGAAGGTGGCGGTGGAGGCCCGGTTGGAGATGCGTGAGGCTTGTACGCAGTCCGCTCCAGGGCAGCTGGACCTCACGGTGGCTCGCAGCGACGGCGGGGCTCCGACGGCACTGACCCTCAAGGAGACGGAGAAGGGCGCGTACAGCGCCGAGTGGACGCCAGCTGAGGCGGGCGAGTACACCCTCCAGCCGGTCGCAGGTGGGGTGCGCACGACGGTGCGGGTGAAGGCGGACCGCACATGGAAGACGCCGGTAGCCTATACCTCGGCGGGAGTGGGCGTGGCCGCCGGGTTGTTGGCAGGCTTCTTCGCCATCCAGGCCGGCAATGCTCATGGTGATCTCGCGAAGTTCTATGAGAATGGAGATGCTCCGCCCCCTAGTCGTGTGGACGAGGTGGCGGGCTTGCGCAAGGACATCGAGCGCAATCGTACGCTGGCGCTCGTGAGCGGCGGCGCAGGTGTTGGCCTCGTCGGAGTTGGTGCCATTCTGTGGTTCATCGACAAGCCGTCGGAGACCAAGGCGCCGGGCACTGCTTCGCTCAGCATCGGTCCCGGTAGCGTGAGGCTCCACGTGCTGCTCCCGTAGCAAGCGGGCCCACTCCCTTGATGTAAAAAGGGCGAGGCTGTTCGCCTCGCCCCTTTGAATTCGTGGAGGCTGAGAAGGTGGCCCCTACGTGCGCCGAGGTGCTGTTTCTTCATTGGCCAGCTGTATGGCTATTGAAGCCGACCTACCCGACCCGCACGAGCTGCGGGGGGGCAACAGACGGCGGTGTTCGCGCAACGGCTCGTGGTGCGACAAGGGGAGTCCGCCTCACTGGTGGCTGCAATCCGTGAATGGGCGCAGGCCCAGCGCTCGCTGCCGGGTAGCAGCTTGCGAAAGGCGCTCAAGTATCTCAGGGGGAGAGCCTTGTCTGTGGCCGGAAAGGGGAGTTGCTGGTGGCGGGCAGGCAAGTCCAGGCCCTGGTCCTGCCCTCCCTGGAGGTGCTCTGGGCGGCACCGTGTGGACGCAGCTCCGTGGTCGCACTGGCGGCTACGACAGATGGAGCCGCCTGCCTCGATTTCAAGGGCATCGTGAGGATCCTCAAGGGCAAGGACTGAAGGGCAGTTGCTTCTGGGGCGGCGGTTTCCTAAACCGCAGACCGCTGGTTCGATTCCAGCCGGGGCCACTCGCCCCACTCCGGGGTCATTTCCACATGACGACGCCTGCCTCCCTCCTCGAAGCCGACGTCCCGCGCCCCGTCCTGGACGTCATCGCCCGCCTCCACGAGCTGGGCCATGCCGTGTTCCTCGTCGGCGGCTGCGTCCGGGATACGCTCCGCGGCGTCCACCCCAAGGACTTCGACGTCGCCACCAGCGCCCTCCCCGAGGAGGTCCAGCGCGCCTTCCGCAAGGTCATCCCCACCGGCATCCAGCACGGCACCGTCACCGTCGTCCAGGCCGGTACCCACGTCGAGGTCACCACCTTCCGCAGCGAGGGCGACTACCACGACGGCCGCCGCCCCTCCGCCGTCACCTTCGAGCAGGACATCGTCAAGGACCTCTCCCGCCGCGACTTCACCATCAACGCCATGGCGTGGAATCCCCTCACCCATGAGCTTGCCGACCCCTTCGGCGGCCAGGCCGACCTCAAGGCCCGCCTCGTGCGCTGTGTCGGCTCCGCCATCGAGCGCTTCTCCGAGGACGGTCTGCGCCCCATGCGCGCCGTGCGCTTCGCCGCCGTGCTCGACTTCACGCTCGACCCCGGCACCCAGGCCGCCATCCCCGCCACGCTCCCTGTCTTCCGCAAGGTCGCCCACGAGCGCGTCCGCGAGGAATTCGTCAAGCTGCTCCTCTCCAAGCGCGAGGCCTTCGGGCTCGAGCTGCTCGCCGACACCGGGCTGCTCGACGTGTTCCTGCCCGAGCTCGCTCGCGCCGATGCCGAGGCTGCCCGGCTCGCCCGCACCGCCGCCGCCGCCGAGCCCGTCGATGTGGAGATCCGTCTCGCCGCCTTGCTGGCCGATCTCGTCAGCCCCCAACAGGCCGAGGAGATTGGTGTCCGGCTCAAGTTCCCCACCAAGACCATCGAGCGCGTCCGCCTGCTCATCTCCCACGCCGCGCTTGAGCGGCATGTCGGGGACTCGGATCCCGCCCTCCGCCGGCTTCTCGCCAAGGTGGGGCTCGCGAATGTCGAGGCGCTGACCTCGGTGGCTCGGGCCCGGATTCAGGCGAGGGAGCCCTCGCGGTTGCCCGAGTTGGATGCCCTCATCGGCCGATTGCGTGCACTGGCCGCTTCGAAGCCTCCTCTCTCCGGTAAGGATCTCGCGCTCAATGGGGGCGCCATCATGGCCACTCTGGGCGTGGGGCCTTCGCCCATTGTCGGAGAGGCCACGCGGTTTCTTCTCGAGCAGGTCCTCGATGAGCCCTCGCTCAATGAGGCGGAGAAGCTCAAAGACCTGCTCCTGACCTGGCAACGCGCTCGCGGCTGCTGAGGTTGTCTGGAGGGCAGGGGAGTAGACCCTCACCCCAGCCCTCTCCCAGAGGGAGAGGGGGCAGACACGGTGGGCAACCTGGGGTCCAGGTACCCTCACCCCGTCCCTCTCCCGGAGGGCGAGGGGATTTGTCCGGGTTGTTGTTCTCTGACGTCGGTTGTTCTCTTGCTTCAGTTGGGTCGCACCTGGACCCTCCGGCGTGTAGATAGGGGCGTCATGCGAGTCGTCGTTGCCATGAGTGGTGGGGTGGACTCCTCCGCCGCCGCCGCCCTGCTCAAGGAGCAGGGTCACGAGGTCATCGGAATCACCCTCCGGGTCTGGTCCTATGAGGGCAAGGCCCAGTGCGGCAGTTGCTGCAGCCCCGATGACATCGACGATGCCCGCGCCGTCGCCCAGACGCTCGGCATCCCCTTCTACGTCGCCAACGCCGAGGAGCTCTTCAAGGACCGGGTCGTCAGCCCCTTCGTCCAGTCCTACCTCGGCGGCAAGACGCCCATCCCCTGTGTCGCCTGCAACCGCGACGTGAAGTTCAACTTCCTCCTCAAGCGCGCCCGTGCTCTCGGCGCCCGGCTCGCCACCGGCCACTACGCCCGTGTCGAGCAGCAGGACGGCAAGTTCCTCCTCCGCCGCGCCGTCGACTCCGCCAAGGACCAGAGCTACTTCCTCTTCACCCTCGGCCAGCAGGAGCTCACCGACGTCCTCTTCCCCGTCGGCGGCATGACCAAGTCCGAGGTCCGCGCCGTCGCCGAGCGCCATGCCCTCCCCACCAGCCACAAGCCCGAGAGCATGGAGATCTGCTTCGTGCCCGATGGCGACTACGCCGGCTTCGTCGAGAAGGTCGCCGGCCCCCAGCCCGGTGGAGAGATCGTCGACACCGAGGGCCAGGTGCTCGGCACGCACGCCGGTGTGCACCGCTTCACCGTCGGCCAGCGCCGCGGCCTCAACCTCGGGGGCGGGGAGGCCCGCTACGTCCAGCGCATCGAGCCCGAGTCCCGCCGCGTCGTCGTCGGCCCCGCGGACGAGACCTCGCGCGACTCCTTCGGTCTGCTCCAGCCCCATTGGGTGGATGGGCCACCGCCTCCCGAGAAGTCCGTCCTGGTCCGCATCCGCCACCGCCACCCCGGCGCTCCCGGCCGCGTGCACGTGTCCAACCATGGGCTCGTGTCCATCCACCTCGACTCCCCGGCTCGCGCCGTGACGCCCGGCCAGGCCGCCGTCGTTTATGACGGGGATCACGTCCTCGGCGGTGGGTGGATTGTTTGAGCCTCGCCGCAACCGCCAGGGCGTGACGCTGTGCATGCACTGAATTTGACCCGCCTGTAGGCGGGGCGTACCTTCCGGCCCACCTCGACGCTACAGGCCGCGACACTCGTGTGGCCGCGCCGGGGCGCCGTACACTCGAGGAACGCCACGTCATGCGCGATGCCCACCGGATGAAAGAGAAGTTCGATGTTTCGCTCGACAACCGGCAGATCGTCAGCCTGTTGATCGCGGGGATCATCGTGATGGGCGCCGTGTTCGTCCTCGGCGTCGTGGTCGGCAAGAAGCTCGCCGGCAATGCCCAGACCGCCGCCGCGCCGGATCTCCTCTCCGCGCTCGACGCCAACGCCCAGGCCCTCCAGCAGGCCCGCGAGGCCGAGCAGCCGCTCACCTTCCAGGACGAGCTCACCCGCAAGAGTGGCTCCGACGCCTCCAAGCCCGGCACCGTCACGGTCGCCATCCCTCCGCCGGCTCCCAAGCCGAAGCCCGTCGAGCCGCCCGCGGCCACCGAGCCCAAGGTCGCCGAGGCCCCCGCATCCGCCGAGGCTCCGGAAGGCGAGGCCACGGCGTCTCCCACGGATGACGACTACGCGCCCCCCGCCACCGCCAAGGCCACCGCGCCCAAGGCCGCCGAGCCCAAGCCGGAGCCGAAGCCCGTCGAGACCAAGGTGGCCGAGAGCAAGCCCGCTCCTACGCCGGGCAAGGTGGAGCCCGCTCCCGTGCCTACCCGCACCACGACTCCGGCCCAGGGCGGCCTGAAGGAGGCCATCGCCCGCGCCACCCAGCGTCCCACCGAGGCCGTTCCCGGCGGCGCCTTCACCCTGCAGATCTCCGCCTTCCAGAACCGTCCGGAGGCCGAGCGCTTCGCGGCGAAGCTCAGGGACCGCGGCTATGCCCCGTACATCGTCACCGCCGAGGTCCCCAACAAGGGCACCTGGTACCGGGTCCGCATGGGCAGCTTCCCCTCCAAGGACGCCGCGTCCCGATACCTGACGGACTTCAAGCGCGAGACCCAGCTCCAGGCCTTCGTGGCCGCCAACTAGGGGCCGCCCACCCGGGCTGACACCGCCGGTGGATGGCAGGGTGGCGCCCGGAGTGCTATGGGCGCCGCTGAATGGACCTCCTCGACAACGTCATCCAGCCGTACGCCTGGGGCTCTCGCACCGCCATCGCCGAGCTGCTCGGGCAACCTTCGCCCTCGGCCGCCTGCCAGGCGGAACTGTGGATGGGCGCCCACCCGGGTGCCCCGTCGCGCGTGAACCGCCAGACGGGTGGGGTGACGCTGCTGGAGGCCCTCCGGGCCGCGCCGGAGCGGGAGCTCGGGGAGAAGGTGACGCGCCGGTTCGGAGCCGAGCTGCCGTTCCTCCTCAAGGTGCTCGCGGCCGAGACCCCGCTGTCGCTGCAGACCCACCCGAGTCTCGCCCAGGCCCGCGAGGGGTACGCGCGCGAGAACGCGCTCGGCGTGCCCGCGGGTGCCTCGCACCGCAACTACAAGGACGCCAACCACAAGCCCGAGCTCATCTGCGCGCTGACGCCGTTCGATGCGCTCTGCGGCTTCCGGAGCGCCGGCGAAACGCTCGCGCTCTTCGATGGGCTCGGCCTGGGCGCCCTCGAGCCGCTGCTCGCCCCGCTGCGGGCCTCGCCCGATGCCCAGGGCGTCGCGCGCATGTTCGAGACGCTGATGACGCTTCCCCGGGAGGCGCGTGGGCCCCTGGTGGACGCGGTGGTCTCCGCCTGCGCGGCACGTGAAGGGAAGGGGGGCCGCTTCGCGGGAGAGCTGAAGTGGGCCCTGCGGCTCGGCGAGCTCTACCCGGGTGATCCCGGCGTCATCGGCTCGCTGATGCTCAACCTCGTGCGGCTCAAGCCCGGCGAGGCCATCTACCTGTCCGCGGGCAACCTCCACGCCTACCTGCGCGGCGTGGGCGTGGAGATCATGGCCAACTCGGACAACGTGCTGCGCGGCGGGTGCACGCCCAAGCACGTGGACGTCCCGGAGCTGCTGCGCGTGCTGGACTTCCGCTGCGGCCCCATCGGCCTGGTCCCGGCGGCCACCACGGACGGGGGGGAGTCCGTCTACCCCACGCCCACCGAGGAGTTCCGCCTCTCGCGCTTCCAGCTCCGTCCCGGGGGGTCCGCCCGGCCGGAGCGCCGCGGGCCGGAGATCCTCCTGTGCACCGAGGGCTCCGCGCGGCTGTCCGCCGGGGGCGAGTCCCTCGCGCTGCCAAGGGGCGCCTCGGTGTTCGTGAGCGCGGCGGATGGGGCCTACACGCTCGAGGGCGAGGGCGTCGTCTACCGCGCGACCGCTGGCCTCTGATCCACCCGGTGACTCAACCAGTGAGTCACCCGGCGACTCACTCGGCGGGGGTGCCGCGGCTCCACTTGTCCACGGTGCCGTCGCCGTCCAGGTCCTCGCCGATGCGATCGATCTGGTTGTTCTCCCAGTACTGCCAGTAGTCCACGCGGCCGTCCCCGTTGGAGTCCCGCTCCTTCCGGGCCAGCCTGCCCTTCTCGTAGAACACCCACTCGTCCGGCTTGCCGTCCCCGTTCAGGTCGCGCTCCCGCCGGACGTTGACGCCCTTCTCGTAGAAGAAGACGGAGTCCACCTTCCCGTCGAAGTCCAGGTCCATCGCCTCGCGCTCCCGCTCCTCGCGGGCGTCGTAGTACGTGGTGATGTCCACCCGGCCATCCCAGTTGATGTCCATCTCCTTGCGGACCTTCCGCTCCCGGGCCTCCCCGTCCGCCCCGCGCTCCTCCACCGCGTACACCCACACGTCCCACTTCTTGTCCCCGTCGGTGTCCTTCTCCGTCACCTTCTCGTGGGCGGCCCTCGGCGGGCGGATGGGCTCCGGCGCCACATGCTCCCGCGCCTGCTCCGCCTCGGGCTTCTTCACCGATTTGTCGGACGCGCACCCACAGAGGCCTACCAGTACGAGCCCCAGCAGCCACCCCTGCTTCGAGGGCTTTACGACAGGGCTCGAAAACAGCGCTTCAAGGGACATGTAAGTCCATATATTTTCACATATCGCCATGGCCCGAAAGAAGATCAGCACGACCATCTACATCACGCCCGAGCAGAACGACTTGCTCAAGGCGTTGAACCAGAAGACGAAGGTTCCCGTGGCCGAGTACATCCGGCAGGGGATCGATCTCGTGCTGGAGAAGTACAAGGCGCAGTTGCCGGGACAGGCCTCGTTCGACGAGCTGAGCTGAGCGCCAGGGCATGACCATGAGCAAGAGCATGAAGGGCCAGCGGGTGGTGGTGCTGGGTGGCGCGGGCTTCGTGGGCTCGCACCTGTGCGAGCGGCTGCTGGAGGATGGGGCCGCCGGGGTCGTCGCGGTGGACAACTACATCACCGGCGACGAGCGGAACGTGGCGCACCTGCGCGGCCGCGCGGGCTTCGAGCTGGTGCGCCAGGACATCACCGAGGGGCTCTCGGTGGACGGGCCGGTGCACTACGTCTTCAACATGGCCTCGCCGGCCTCGCCCATCGACTACGCGAAGCTGCCGCTGGAGACGATGCGGGTGGGCTCGCTGGGCACGGAGAACGGGCTGAAGCTGGCCCAGGCCAAGGGCGCCGTCTTCCTGCAGGCCTCCACCTCGGAGGTGTACGGGGATCCGCACGTGCACCCGCAGCGCGAGGACTACTGGGGCAACGTGAACCCCATTGGCCCGCGCGCCTGCTACGACGAGGCCAAGCGCTACGCCGAGGCGCTCACCATGGTGTACGCCCGCTCGTACGGCGTGCAGACGCGCATCGTCCGCATCTTCAACACCTACGGCCCGCGCATGCGCCTCAACGACGGGCGCGTGGTGCCCGCCTTCGTGGGCCAGGCCCTGCGCGGCGAGGACTTCACCGTCTTCGGGGATGGCACCCAGACGCGCTCCTTCTGCTACGTGCGCGACCTGGTGGACGGCCTGGTGCGGCTGGCCCTCTCGGACGTCACCGAGCCCGTCAACATCGGAAATCCCCGCGAGATGACCATGCTCGAGTTCGCCGAGGCGGTGCGCGCCGCGGCGGGTGGGGGAGGGCAGATCGTCCACAAGCCGCTGCCCAAGGACGACCCCAAGCAGCGCCGTCCGGACATCACCCGGGCCCGCCAGTTGCTCGGGTGGGAGCCGAGGGTACCCCTGGAGGAGGGTTTGCGGGAGACGATCGCCTGGTTCCGATCGGTTGCCGGAAGGGGACCCACCCCCTAACTTTCGCGCCAAACTTTCTCATCTGGTAGCCACCTGAGAGTGGCGGGAGCGGCACGTTGAAAGTCCTGGTGACTGGTGGGGCGGGATTCATTGGCTCGCACGTGTGCGACGCCTTCGTGCGCGCGGGGCATGAGGTCATCGCCCTCGACAACCTGTCGAGTGGCAAGAAGGAGAACCTGGATCCCCGGGTTCGTCTGGAGGTCATCGACATCCGGGCCCCCGAGGCCGCGCAGCTCATCCGCGCCGAGCGCCCCCAGGTGATGTTGCACCTGGCCGCCCAGATGGACGTGCGCCGCAGCGTGGAGGATCCCCGCTTCGACGCGGAGGCCAACATCCTCGGTTTCCTCAACCTGCTGGAGGCCTCGCGCCAGGCGGGTGTCCAGAAGGTGGTGTTCAGCTCGACCGGCGGGGCCATCTACGGCGAGCAGGACGTCTTCCCCGCGCCCGAGTCCCACCCGACGCGGCCGGTGTCGCCCTACGGCGTCTCCAAGGCCTCGGGTGAGCTGTACCTCGGCTACTACAAGGCCCAATACGGGCTGAACTACGTGGCCCTGCGGTACGCCAATGTGTACGGCCCCCGGCAGAACCCGCACGGGGAGGCCGGCGTGGTGTCCATCTTCTGCCAGCGCCTGCTCGGCGGCCGCGAGTGCACCATCTACGGCGAGGGCAAGCAGACGCGCGACTTCGTCTACGTGGAGGACGTGGCGCGCGCCAACCTGCTGGCGGTGGAGAAGGACTCCTCGGGCGCCATCAACATCGGCACCGGCGTGGAGACGGACATCAACCGGCTCTACAGCCTGCTGGCCAGGTCGGCCGGGGTGGACAAGCCCGCCCTGCATGCCCCCGGCAAGCCCGGCGAGCAGATGCGCTCCTGCGTGGACAACGCCCTGGCCCGCCGGGTGCTCGGCTGGCAGCCCTCCGTGGAGCTCCCCGAGGGGCTGCGCCGCACGGTGTCGTTCTTCCGCGAGCACACCGGCCGCCAGGCCTCCTGATCACCCTCCGGGGTAGGGGGGGCGGCCCGGCGTCATTCTGGTTGCACGCCGGGCGCGCGGACGCATGGATTTTGGTGGGGTTCGGTGTTACTCAAGCCGGCTTCGACGTAGCCCGAGGCCCCCCTACCCATGCCGGCCGACAACGCTCACATCCGAAACTTCTCGATCATCGCCCACATCGACCATGGGAAGTCCACCCTGGCCGATCGCCTGCTCGGTGCCACCGGTACGGTGACCAAGCGCGAGGCGCAGGACCAGTTCCTCGACAACATGGAGCTGGAGCGCGAGCGCGGCATCACCATCAAGGCCCAGTCCGTGCGGATGAACTACACCGCCAACGACGGCCAGAAGTACGTGCTCAACCTCATCGACACTCCGGGACACGTGGACTTCGCCTACGAGGTGAGCCGCTCGCTCGCCGCGTGCGAGGGCGCCCTCCTGGTGGTGGACGCCTCCCAGGGCGTCGAGGCCCAGACGCTCGCCAACGTCTACATGGCCTTGGATCACAACCTGGAGATCATCCCGGTCATCAACAAGATCGACCTGCCGAGCGCCGACGTGGAGCGCACGCGCCAGGAGATCGAGGACGTGATCGGCATCGACGCCTCCGTCGCCGTGCCGGCCTCCGCCAAGGAGGGCATCGGCATCAAGGAGATCCTCGAGGCGGTGGTGAAGAACGTGCCGCCCCCCTCGGGTGATCCGGCCGCGCCGCTCCGGGCCCTCATCTTCGACAGCTGGTACGACAACTACCGCGGCGTCGTGACGCTGGTGCGCGTGCTCGAGGGCACGCTCAAGCTCAAGCAGAAGATCAAGCTGTGGAGCAACAACAAGACCTTCGAGGTGCAGGAGCTGGGCGTCTTCAGCCCGTTCTCCCGCCCGGTGCCTCAGCTCATGGCCGGCGAGGTGGGCGTGCTGGTGGCCAACGTGAAGGAGCTCCAGGACGCCAAGGTGGGTGACACCGTGACGGAGGAGCTGCGTCCCACGGACGCGCCCTTCCCGGGCTTCAAGGAAGTGAAGCCCATGGTGTTCTCCGGCATCTTCCCGGTGGACTCCGAGCAGTACGAGGGCCTGCGCGACGCGCTCGGCAAGCTCAAGCTCAACGACGCCGCCTTCACCTACGAGCCCGAGTCCTCCACCGCGCTCGGCTTCGGCTTCCGCTGCGGCTACCTGGGCCTGCTGCACATGGAGATCGTCCAGGAGCGCCTGGAGCGCGAGTACAACCTGTCGCTCATCACCACGGCGCCCTCGGTGGTCTACCGCATCACCGACTCGCAGGGCGGGGTGCTGCTGGTGGACAACCCGGCCAAGCTGCCGCCGGTGCAGAAGATCGCCAAGTTCGAGGAGCCCATCCTCACCTGCCACATCCACGTGCCCAACGACTACCTGGGCGCGGTGCTCAAGCTGTGCCAGGACCGGCGCGGCGTGCAGAAGGATCTGAAGTACCTGGGCTCCAGCGGCACGCGCATCCAGGTGACGTACGAGATGCCGCTGGCCGAGGTCGTCTTCGACTTCTTCGACAAGCTCAAGAGCGTCACGCGCGGCTACGCCAGCCTCGACTACGAGCTGGCCGGGTACGCGGAGTCGGACCTGGTCCGGCTGGACATCCTCATCAACGGAGATCCGGTGGACGCCCTCAGCGTCATCGTCCACAAGGAGCGCGCCTACCAGCGCGGCCGCGAGGTGTGCCAGAAGCTCAAGGAGGTCATCCCGAAGCAGATGTACGAGGTGGCCATCCAGGGCGCCATCGGCGCGAAGATCATCTCGCGTGAAACCATCTCCGCCATCCGCAAGAACGTGCTCGCCAAGTGCTACGGCGGCGACATCAGCCGCAAGCGCAAGCTCCTCGAGAAGCAGAAGGAGGGCAAGAAGCGCATGAAGCAGGTGGGCTCGGTGGAGATTCCCCAGGAGGCCTTCCTCGCCGTGCTGAAAACGGAGGAATAGGCCATGTCCACGTCCACCCCCAGCGCGGCCGAAGCCGCTTCGGGTCTCGAGGCCACCATGGCAGCCCGCCGTACGCCCGAGCAGATCAAGGCCAGCCGCGCGCTGCTGTGGCGTGAGCTGCTCACCAGCCTGTGGGCGCCCCTGGTCATCCTCGGGCTGGCGCTCATCCCCTACATCATCCTCATCGAGTTCGTGCCGCCCGCCGCCTCGTGGGCCCAGCCGCTGCTGCAGGGCCTGGCGGGGCTGATGCTGCTCTACTTCGGCGGACTGCTCGTGCTGCGTTTCGCGCTGCCCAAGCAGAGCCGCCTGCGCCACCTGCGGCACGAGGCGCGCGAGCTCATCGGGGAGATCGAGCGCATCCACAAGAAGGTGCCGGGGAAGATCTCCGCCGAGGCGTCCACGCGCCTGGCCGAGCAGGCCATGCAGGTGGAGGCCGCCTCGCTGGCCGGGGACGCCGAGCGGCTGGAGAAGGAGACGAAGACGCTCGACACGCTGGCCACCCAGCTGCTGGGGGCCTTCCGCAAAGCGGATCTCGGGGACTTCTTCTCGGGCTTCGCCAAGGCGCTGGCCATCGCGGTCATCATCCGCGTCTTCATCATCGAGCCCTACCGCATCCCCTCCGGCTCCATGCTGCCCACGCTGGAGATCGGCGATCAGGTCTTCATCAACAAGTTCATCTACGGGGTGCGGCTGCCCTTCACCAACTACGTTCCCTTCCAGATCGTCCGCCCGCCGGCGCGTGGAGACGTCATCGTCTTCAACAACCCGGTGCAGCCGGAGCTGGACTTCATCAAGCGCGTGGTGGGCATCCCCGGGGACTCGGTGGAGCTCATCAACGGCGAGGTGCACATCAACGGCGTGCCCCAGCCGCGCACGTTGGTGAACGAGGACCAGATCGTCTACAACAAGCACGACAACACCACCTGGTTCCCGGAGCGGCTGCGGCTGTACCAGGAGAACCTGGACGGCAAGGTGCACTCCGTGCTGCAGCCGGGCAGCGTGGCCCGCATGGAGCACGAGGGGCCCTACGTCGTTCCCCCGGGCCAGGTCTTCGTCATGGGCGACAACCGGGAGAACAGCCTGGACAGCCGCTACGGCCTGGGCGCTGGCCGCGGCGTGGAGTTCGTCCCGTACGGCCACATCAAGGGCAAGGCCATGGTCGTCTGGATGGCGCTCGGGTACGGGGGCTGGTTCAGCAACTTCTTCGAGGGCACGGGCCTGCGCACCGACCGGCTCTTCGAGCCGGTGCGTTGAAACCCTCCCGCGATGCTTGACGCCCCGCGCGTGGCGCTGCTACGCGGGGGCCTCATGCGTCATCCCTCTGGGAAGATCAGCTTTGGCGGCCTGGTGCTCCTCACCCTCGTCGCGGGGGGCATCTACGCGGGCGTGATGTTCGTGCCCTTCTACGTGGACAACTTCGACGTGAAGGAAGCCGTCGCGGTGGCCTTCAACCGGGCCGCCCAGACGTCCGACGACGACGCGCTGCGCACCATGATCATCGAGCGCACCAGTCATATGGGCACCCACTGGGAGCGGGATCAGTTCGACCGCGACATCGTCGTGCCCGGGCTGGGGTTGACCCCCGAGCAGATCACCATCGAGCGCAGCGATGTCACGGGGAAGGTCCGCATCCAGGTGGATTACACGCGGCGGGTGCGGCTCAAGCCGACGAAGAACGTCCACACGCTGCGCTTCCGCGTCGTGAAGGAAGGCATTCCCGGGACGTAGTTGTTCCCAGAGCACCTATGAGACACCTGTTGGGAATCGAGGGCCTGCGGCGCGCGGACATCGAGGCGCTGCTCGGCCGGGCCGAGGCCCACCTGCACGGTGGGCCGGACGCCTCGCACGTGCTGCGGGGCAGGGTGATCGCCAACCTCTTCTTCGAGGACTCCACGCGCACCCGCACCTCCTTCGAGATGGCGGCCCATGCGCTCGGAGCCGAGGTGCTCAACTGGACGACGGCGGGCTCCTCCGTCTCCAAGGGCGAGACGCTGCTGGACACGGTGCGCAACATCGAGGCCACGGGCCCGGTGGCGCTCATCATCCGGCACCGCTCTTCGGGGGCTCCGCACCTGGTGGCGCGCCACGTGCGCTGCGCCGTCATCAACGCCGGGGACGGCACCCACGAGCACCCCTCGCAGGCCCTGCTGGACGCCTTCACCCTGCGCCGCCGCTGGGGCAGCCTGGACGGGCGCACGGTGCTCATCGTCGGAGACATCCTCCACAGCCGAGTGGCCCGCTCCAACCTGCACTGCCTCACCACCCTGGGCGCCAAGGTGGTGCTGTGCGGCCCGCCCACGTTGCTGCCGCCCGGTCTGGAGTCCTTCGGCGCCGAGGTCTGCACGAACCTGGACGCCGCGCTGCCCCGCGCCGACGCCGTCATGTGCCTGCGCGTGCAGTCGGAGCGGCAGGGCGAGAACTTCTTCCCCTCGACGCGGGAGTTCTCCCGCATGTACGGGCTCAACGCCGCCCGCGCCGAGCGGCTCAAGCCGGAGGCGCTCGTGCTGCACCCCGGCCCCATGAACCGGGGCGTGGAGATCGCCCCCGCCGTGGCCGACGGACAACGCAGTGTCATCCTGGAGCAGGTGGCGCATGGCGTGGCCGTCCGCCGCGCCATCCTCGAGGAGGTGTGCCGGTGAGCTCGACGATCCTCTTGCGCCGCGGGCGGGTGGTGGATCCGCGCCATGGCGTGGACGGTGTGCGCGACGTGTTGGTGCGCGATGGCACCGTGGCCGAGGTGTCCGAGGCCCCCCTGCAGGTGCCCGACGCGCGGGTGGTGGACGCCACGGGCAAGCTGGTGCTGCCGGGCTTCATCGACCTGCACGTGCACCTGCGCGAGCCGGGCGAGGAGGGCAAGGAGACGGTCCTCACCGGCTGCATGGCGGCGGTGGCCGGCGGCTTCACCGCGGTGGTGGCCATGCCCAACACCAAGCCCGTCAACGACAGCGTGCTCGTCACCGAGTACGTGAAGGCCAAGGCCCGCGAGGCGCGGCTGTGCCACGTGTACCTGGCCGGGGCCATCACCAAGGGCCTCCAGGGCGAGGAGATGGCGGAGATGGGAGCGCTCGCCGGGGCCGGCTGCGTCTGCATCACCGACGACGGCCGCCCGGTGATGAACGCCGGCCTCATGCGCCGCGCCCTCCAGTACGCCCAGCTCTTCAACCTCCCTGTCATGGTGCACGAGGAGGACCTGACGCTCTCGGGCAAGGGCGTGATGAACGAGGGCCGCGCCTCCACGCGCCTGGGCCTCGCCGGCATCCCGCCCTCGGCCGAGGTGGCCATGGTGGCGCGCGACATGGTGCTCCTCGAGGAGACGAAGGGGCGGCTGCACGTCGCCCATGTCTCCTGCGAGGGCAGCGTGCGCCTCATCCGCGAGGCCAAGCGCCGCGGGCTGAACGTCACCGCCGAGGCCACCCCGCACCACTTCATCCTCGACGACGAGGCCGTGGGCGCCTACGACACCCACGCCCGCATGAATCCGCCCCTGCGCACCCGCCGCGACATCGAGGCCGTGCGCGAGGGGCTCGTCGACGGCACCATCGACGCCATCGCCACCGACCACGCGCCCCACGGCGTGTTGGAGAAGCAGGTGGAGTTCGACAAGGCCTGGAATGGCGTGGTGGGCCTGGAGACGGCCCTGGGCCTGACGCTCTCCCTGGTGCGCGAGGGCGTGATGAGCCTCTCCAAGGCGGTGGCCCTGCTGACGGACGGGCCCGCGAGGGCGTTCGGCCTGCCGGGCGGTCATCTGGCCGTGGGGGCTCCAGCGGACATCACGGTGGTGGAGCCGGATACGGAGTGGACGGTGGACTCGGCGAGGTTCTTCTCCCGTAGCCGGAACACCCCCTTCCATGGCCGGCGTTTGACGGGCCGGGTCGCCCAGACGTGGGTGTCCGGGCGGCTCGTCTTCGAGGACGGTCACATCAAGGAGTCCAGGTGATGAAGCGGGCAGTGCTGGCATTGGCGGATGGCACCACCTTCGAGGGACGCGCGCTCGGCGCCTCCGGCGAGACGGTCGGTGAGGTGGTGTTCAACACGTCCATGACCGGCTACCAGGAGATCCTCACGGATCCTTCCTACGTCGGGCAGATCGTCACCATGGCGTACCCCGAGATGGGCAACGTGGGCGCCAACCCCGGCGACCAGGAGTCCGTGAAGCCCCACGCCGTGGGCATGGTGGTCCGCAACTCCTCGGAGCAGCACTCCAACTGGCGCGCCCAGGAGACGCTCGACGTCTACCTCAAGCGCCACGGGATCGTGGGCATCGAGGGCATCGACACCCGGCGCCTGGTGCGGCACGTGCGCACGCACGGCGCGCAGATGGGCGTCATCTCCACCGAGGACCACTCGCCCACCGCCCTGGTGGAGCGGGCCCGGGCCGCTCGCGGCATGGAGGGCCTGGACCTGGCCACCGGCGTGTCCACCCAGGAGTCCTACCTCTTCACCACGCCCACCCCGAACCTGCTCGGCGAGGTCCCGCGTCCCGCGCCCGAGCTGCGCTTCGACGTGGTGGCCTATGACTACGGCCTCAAGCGCTCCATGCTCCACTTCCTGGTGGACGTGGGCTGCCGCGTGAAGGTGGTGCCCGCCGGCACCTCCGCCGAGGCCGTGCTCGCCGAGAAGCCCCACGGCATCTTCCTCGCCAACGGCCCGGGAGATCCCGCCGCCGTGAAGGGCGCGGACAAGGTCGTGGCCGGGCTGCTCGGCAAGGTGCCCGTGTTCGGCATCTGCCTGGGACACCAGATTCTCGCGCTCGCCCTGGGCGGGCGGACGTACAAGATGAAGTTCGGCCACCGGGGCGCCAACCAGCCGGTCAAGGACCTGACCACCGGCAAGGTGGAGATCACCTCGCAGAACCACGGCTTCGCGGTGGATGATGCGAGCGTGAAGGGCAAGGCGGTGGTGAGCCACATCAACCTCAACGACGGTACCGTGGAGGGCCTGAGCATCCCCGACGCCCGCGCCTTCAGCGTTCAGTACCACCCGGAAGCTTCGCCCGGGCCTCACGACGCCCGGTACCTCTTCTCGCGTTTCGCGAAGCTCATGGCCGGAGAGTAGGATCTCGCTGCCCCATGGACTCCCCCCTTTCGCCGCTGTCGTATCAGCCCTATCTCGACCAGCTCATCGCCTTTGGGAGCCAGGAGTCACGCAAGCCCGACCTGCTGGATGCCAAGGCGGAGTACCTCCGCCTCACCGGCGAGGTCTTCGAGGATGACAAGATCTTCGAGCTGCGGATGGCGTCCTTCCTGGACTACTACCTGTTCGACCGGGTCTCGCCGATCTCCAAGCTGACGCCCGCCGCGGAGCTGTACCAGCTGCGGCTGCAGGGCGCCTCGCCCGAGGAGGCCAACGCCTTCCGCTGCTTCACGGAGACCGTCCACGGCCTCTTCGAGGTGCGCAAGCTGGGCAAGGGCCTGGTGCGGCTGCGCGAGCTGTTCTCTGGCAAGGACTTCGACGTCACCGAGCGCCGCACCGTGGCGGGCCTGGAGACCGGAGACGTGCTCGAGGCCCGGCTGATTCCCTTCGCCGGGCACCTGCTGTTCTCCTCCGCCTTCTGCTTCCACCCTCGCGTCGCCGTGAAGCCCATCAAGGCCGAGGTGAAGCGCCGCAAGAAGAAGGAGCCGGATCGTCCTCCCGTGGAGCTCGTCTGGGAGTGCGCCCGGCGCGCCGTGAAGGTCGAGCGCTACAAGCAGATCGCCATCGAGCGCATCTACGACTTCTCGCAGACCACGCCCTGGCTCGCCTCGGCGAGCTAGGGTAGGGGACCGCTCACCTGGGGGGCCACGTGCCCCCCGAAGCGCTACATCCTGCTCGATGGCTAGGTTCGTTCCAGGACGGACCGTCTCTTGAGTAGGGTACCCGCGGGCAGCTGCGATACCCGTTCCACATGCGTACCCTGACTTGGTCACGAGGGCTCTCACTGCTCTGCGTGCTTCTGGTCGCTTGTGCCACCCCAGTGTCAGGTGGGCGAGAGGACGGCGAAGCGCCTGAGGCCATCTCCTCGTGGGAGGAGGCCCGTGCGGACCCGGGCTGTGTGGTGCCAGTGTGCGACGACGAGCGCTGCGCTCTCTGGCGGTGCCGGGATCTAGTGGAGGTGGAGGCGGCCCTCTCCCCATCACCTCCCGTGGTGCTAGCGCGTGGGCCCATGCCCCAGGCGATGCGGCCCCCTTTGGTGGGAAATCCCAGCCGATGGTGGGGCCGCACCCTGGCCATCCCCGCCTCCAGGGAGCCCGTCTTCGAGATCCCCTGGCACAACTGGAAGCTCCGCGACCAGCTCGCGCGGCAGAAGCACCCTCTCGGGTGCATGCTCCCGCCCGAGCCGCTCGAGAAGCACCACATCTTCCCGCAGCAGCAAAGACTGGCCGCATGGTTTGAATCCAATGGGATTGACATTCATGCCTTTACCATCCTGCTGCCCAGGAGCGTCCACCGGCGGCTTCACAGTGGATCATCCACGGGCGGCCAGTGGAATGAGGCCTGGCGACGGTTTCAAGACCAGAACCCAAGAGCCAACGCGCAGGAAATGTGGCGGTTTGCCTTCGAGCTCATGCTCTTGTTCAACGTGGATGGTCCGCTCGTGCCTTATTGTGAGGATTGAGCCGGGAAGTCTCGAATGCGATATTTCAGAGTCGAGGCAGACAGAGCCGCAGGTTACACAGGCGATATTGATGGCACATACAAATGGCTGCTTCCGGGAATTCGCGGCTGCCCCACATGCAAGGCTACGTGGAGTGACATTTCCAGAGCGTACCCGTCGGTAGACCTGACGCCGATTGCCGCACTGGCGGACTTCGAGAAACCACGGCCCGAGCCCATCGAGGAATACGAAAGACTGCGTGAGCTGGTACGTCCCTTCCTGCCCGTGGGTGCCATCGTGGAGCCGGGTTCGTCCTTTGGCCCGTTCATGGGCAAGGGCCAGGGACGCTTCGGTCCGTTCGCGATGCCTCTTTCCTGCTGGCTGCTGGTTCAACGGGAGCCCCTGGAGAAACTCCAGGCCGAGGGCCTGCTCGGTCTCAAGGGCTGCCGTACCCAGCTGCGCTTCCGCCAGCGGGCCACGCCCGAGTTTCTGGATCTGGAGATTCTCCCGGTGGGGCGCGCGCACCCGGATTGTCTGCCCCCGGAACGCCAGCCTCCCTGTTCGCGCTGTGGCCGCCTCTCGCTTCGTCTGCCCGAGCCGCTCGTGCTGGACGCCGCGACCCTCCCCAGCCACTTGGACGTCTTCCGGCTGGAGGACTTCTCCACCGTCATCGTCTGTACCCAGCGCTTCGTCGACGCATGCCAGCGCCTGGGGCTCGATGGGGTGAGCTTCCGGCTCCTGCCCACGAAGTGAACCGGGAGAGGCTGCTCCCTGGCTGGCCTCGGCGAGCCAGGGCAGGGGACTCCCCACGCGGGAGTCCCTCGCCGCATCACCGCCGCCGGCCCAGGTTCAGCCAGCCGATGTGGCGCGGGTTCAATTCGCCGGGCCACCCGGTGGGTGCTCCCAGGGGGGTACTCCGGAGGATGAGCGCGTTGACGGGAAGCTCGCTCTCAAGCTCCTCGCGCTTCACGAGGTAGAGCTGCTGCCGCCACCCCGGGCCACAGTGGCGAGGCGGATCCAGGGACACCCCCAGGACGATCTCCACCAGCGCGTGCGTGTCATCCGGCGAAAAAGCGAGGACGCGCAGGCGGCTCGCATCCCGCCGGACGAGGGTCCGCGCACCGGAGGGGATCTCCAGCCGGTAGAGCTGCTTCTGCCCCGGAGTCGAGCCCCTGCACTCCCCTCCGCTGGGCTGGTTCACGATGGGCGTGGCGGTCAACAGGCCGCCGGGCCGCCGGTGGTACCAGGTGAGGACTCCCCACGGCAGGGAACCCGGCTCCTGCCCCACCTCCTGGGGCCAGCCCTCCTCGACGCGGTACACGCCGCGCCAGGCCCATTGCTGCGAGAACCCCACCATGAACACCCGCGTCCCATCCGGCGAGGCGATCGGCCTCTTCACGGGAAGCGTGGAGACCCTCCCGTCCGAGACCCGCACGCTGCTGAGGACCGGGATGTGCCTATCCGGCTGCAGCATGGGGAACTCCTCGGGGCAGGCCCTCGCGAGGAGCAGCTCGTCGCGTTCCGATGACCAGCCCAGGAGCTGCGTGTACCCGAGCCGCTGCGCGACCAGCACGGGCGTCACCCTTCCCGACGCGACGTCCACCACGTGGATGCTCACGAGCGCGCAGTCCCTGCCGGGCTCGCGGCTCTCCGGGAAGGACTCGAGCACGAAGGCCAGCCGGGTCCCGTCCGGTGACCAGACGAACGAACCCCCTCGTGTCAGCATCCCCTGAGGGAGCTCCAGTTGGCGGAGCTTCATGATCTCGCGGCGCCCCGTCCCATCCGCGTCCACCACGAAGAGCGAGCTCCAGGGCCCCACCACCCGGTTCGTCTCGTCTTTCTCCGCATAGGCCACGCGCCGGCCATCCAGGGAGATGGCGGCTCCGTTCTGCGGCCCATCGGCGTT
Organism: Archangium gephyra; assembly: GCF_042230915.1. Classification (GTDB taxonomy): domain Bacteria; phylum Myxococcota; class Myxococcia; order Myxococcales; family Myxococcaceae; genus Archangium; species Archangium gephyra_B. The sequence continues at coordinate 5,635,549 of NZ_CP102578.1, forward strand.
GGACCGCGACCACCAGGCCACCCGTCCGCTCTGGGTGAGCGGCCACTGGTGGCGCCCATCGAGCGACTGCGCCCAGAGATCGACGCGCAAGGGCCCAGGGTCACGCCTGGGGTACACTCGGAAGGAGAGAAGCGCCTGCTCGATGCCAGCGGGCTGCCGCGGCCACAGCCGGGGCGACGCCGTCTGGCAGGACGACAGCAGCAGCAGCGTGAGCCAGAGCCAGGTGTTTCTCATCCTCGGGACACGGTGGGGCTCACGGGTTCAACCTGGGGCCTTCGATACCCTCACCCCGTCCCTCTCCCGGGGGGCGAGGGGAGGAGGACGGAGTGGGGGGGGCGAAGGGGAGGGCAGGGGCTCAGATGCGGTGCACCGACATCATGTTGGTGTTCCCCGGCTCGTTGAGCGGCACTCCGGCCACGATCACCACGGGCGTGCCCGTCTTGCAGATGCCCTCTTCGTGGCACAGCCGCTTCACCTGCCGCAGCATCGCGTCCGTCGACTGTAGCCGCCCCACCTGCAGCGCCTTCACGCCCCAGTAGAGCGCCATCCGGTTCACCGTGTCCGGGTTCGGCGTCAGCGCGATGATCTGCGCCGTCGGCCGGAACTCGGAGATGAGCCGCGCCGTCAGGCCCCGCTCCGTGTACGCCACGATGGTGCCGATCTTCATCTGCTCGGCCGCCGCCACCGCCGCCGCCGCCACGCCTGTGGAGATGTCGTCCTTCGCGTCCGGGAAGGGCGGGTGCTCCATGTTCCTCACCACCCCCGACTCCGTCTCCTCGACGATCCGCGCCATGGTGGCCACGGCCTCCACCGGGTACCTGCCCGCCGCCGTCTCCCCCGAGAGCATCACCGCGTCCGCCCCGTCCAGGATCGCGTTCGCCACGTCCGACACCTCGGCGCGCGTGGGCCTCGCGTTGTTCACCATGCTCTCCAGCATCTCCGTGGCGACGATCACCAGGCCCCCCATCCGGTTCACCGTGCGCACCATCCGCTTCTGGATGGCCGGCAGCTTCTCCAGCGGCATCTCCACGCCCAGGTCCCCTCGCGCCACCATGATGCCGTCCGCCACGCGCGCGATCGCATCCAGGTCCGCCACCGCCTGCGGCTTCTCGATCTTCGCGATGAGCGGCGTGTTGCGCTGCGCCACCAGCTTGCGCGCCTCCAGGATGTCGTTCGCCGTGCGCACGAAGGACAGCGCCACGTAGTCCACGCCCACCTCCTGCCCGAACGCCAGGTCCTCCACGTCCTTCTCGGTGATGGTGGGCACCGACACGTGCGCCCCCGGCAGGTTCAGGCCCTTGTGGTCCTTCAGCAGCCCGCCCAGCTCCACCAGGCAGGTGACATCCTTGCCCTGCACCTTCTTCACCCTCAGCCGCACCCGCCCGTCGTCCAGCAGGATGGGGTGCCCCGGCTCCACGTCCTTGGGCAGCGAACGGATGGGCGTGGGGATGAGGTTGCCCGCTCCCAGCACCTCCCGCGTCGTCACCACCACCGTCTGGCCCGTCTTCACCTCCAGGCACCCGCCCTCGAACTTGCCCAGGCGGATCTTCGGACCCTGGATGTCCTGGAGGATGGCCACCGGCACTCCCAGCTTCTTCGCGGCCCGGCGGATCAGATTCACCCGGCGGCGGTGCTGCTCGTGCGTCCCGTGCGAGAAGTTGAGCCGCGCCACGTTCATACCGGCCCGGATGAGTTCCTCGATGACCTCGGCCGAGTCGGAGGACGGCCCCAGCGTGCAGATGATCTTCGCCTTGCGCATGGACGCACATCCTAGGCGTCCACCGCCTCCTTGACAGCTTTGCGTCCTCGGGAATACTTGGCGCCAACGCGGGCGAGAGCGACGGCGTCGGCGGAAGCGGTCTTCTACATTCAGGGCTCGTCCCTACGTTGCCAGAAAGCCCGGCGTCCCTGGAGGGGGGGCCGGGCTTTCGCCTTTGCGGGCTGCTGCTGCTCGCCGGGACGCTAGAGGCTGATCTCGTCTGTCTTGTCCGGCGCCAGCTTCGGAGCCAGGCCCGGCGGCGGCAGGCCCTGGTGCGGATCCATCGGCATCGGCTCGTCCATCAGGTTCGGGTCGCCACTGCCCCCCACGCCCGGGCCGCCCTCGCGCAGCGAGTCGATCTCGTCGCGGCTGATGCCCGCCTCGTCCAGCACCTTGCGCGTCACCATGATGCGCGCCTCGCCATCCAGCGCCATGGCGATGGAGTCCGAGGGCCTCGCATCCAGCGTCACCTTGCGCTTGCCCTGCTCGAGGAAGACGCGGCCCGTGTAGATGTCATCGCGCAGATCGTCGATGCGCACCTCGGTCACCTTCGCGCCCAGCTCCGTCACCACCGAGCCGAGCAGATCCTGCGAGAGCGGCTGCGGCGGCCTCAGGTGCGCCAGCCGGAAGGCGATGGCCACCGCGGCCGACTCGTCCACGAAGATGGGCAGCACCATGGCCCCGTCCTCCGTGGTGAGCACCACCGCGTGCGTCTGCGCCTCGACGAGCGGGATGACGTCCCGGACCTCCAGCCGGATCAGCTCCTTGCAGGCGCCGGGATTGCCTCCCTGCTTTGGCACGCAGGCCTCGCTGTCCTTGGGCGCCGCGTTCGCATGCGCGGGTGGGGCGCCAAAGCCGGGGAGCAGCAGAACTCCCAGGGCGAGCAGCGCAGCGGACAGCGGGGCGAGGACGAAAGCGGCAGGGATGGACGTTTTCACCCTGCAAACGTGTGCATGTGCGCCGGGGGCGGGAGGGCGCTGATCCGTGCCCGCCTGCTCCCCAGCCTCACTGCGTCCGCGCCCCGGAAAAAACGGAACGGCAGGGTAGACGGGCGAGCGTCAGCGCTCGTCCTCGTCCTCGTCGTAGTCCTCTTCGTCCTCGACGTCCTCGTCCTCGTCGAAGTCGAGCTCCTCGTCGTCGGACTCCTCGTCCTCGTCGGACTCCTCGTCCTCGTCGAGCTCGTCCTCCAGATCCTCGGTCTCCAGCGCCATCGAGACGGCGAAGCGCTTGCCGAGCGCGGCCACCTGGGTCCTCATCTCGGTGAGCGCCGCGACGAAGTCCTCCTGGATGTTGGTGGGGGCCTTCTGACTGCAATGAGGGCAGGCGAGCTTCTCCGTCCCATCAATGAGATCCTGAACATCCAGCTCGAAGGTGCCCTCGCACTTCTGGCAAGTCAGATCGATGGTCATGTGCGTCGCGCGGAATACATAGGGCTCCGGTGACCTGTCAACGCCCGTGGCGAGCCGCCACCCGGTTTCAGTAGCCTCGGATTCCCTATGGACACTCCCAGGACGATGGTGCATGCGCTCCACGATCAGGCCAACCGGCGGCAACACCGTCCGGCACTGTGGACGCGCAAGGGGCGCACCTATGTGCCCACCTCGTGGCACGAATATGCCACCCGGGTGAAGCGCTTCGCCCTGGGGTTGCGCTCGCTGGGCTTCCAGCGGGGAAGTCCGTTGCCCATCCTGTCCTTCAACCGCGAGGAGTGGTTGGTGGCGGACCTGGCCGCCATGGCCCTGGGCGGCGTGCCCGTGGGCGTCTACACCAGCAGCAGCCCGGAGCAGGTGCACTACCTCGTCGAGCACTGCGAGGCGCGCCACGTGGTGGTGGAGAACGAGAAGCACCTGGCCACCGCGCTCGCCGTGCGCGAGCGGGTGCCCCGGCTGGGCCTCATCATCGTCCTGGACCCTCCCGCGGCCCCGCTGCCCGAGGGCGTGCTGAGCTACGCGGAGGTGCTGGCGCGCGGCACCGGCATCGATGAGGGGCCCTACTGGGACGCCGTCAACGCGCTCCAGTCCGAGGGGCTCGCCACCCTCATCTACACCTCGGGTACCACCGGCAACCCCAAGGGCGTCATGCTCAGCCACCACAACCTCGTGTGGACGGCCGGGCAGCTGCGGCGCGCCACGCGCATGTCCGAGGACGACGAGGCCCTCCTGTCGTACCTGCCGCTGGCGCACATCGCCGAGCAGATGATCAGCATCCACGCGCCCATCCTCATCGGCGCCGAGGTCTACTTCGCGCGCTCCCTGGAGTCGGTGCCGGAGGATCTGCGCGACGCCCGGCCCACCGTCTTCTTCGGCGTGCCCCGCGTCTGGGAGAAGTTCAAGGCCCGCCTCGAGGAGGGCATCCGCCAGCTGCCCGTCCCCCGCCAGACGGCGGTGGGCTGGGCCCGCGGGGTGGCCGTCCAGCGCCATGCGCTCGCCCTGCGTCACGAGCGGGTGCCCCTGTCCCTGGAGGGCCAGTACCAGCTCGCCCGGCGCACCGTCTTCCCGGCCCTGTTGGGCAAGCTGGGCTTCGAGCGCACCCACTTCTTCTCCAGCGGCGCCGCCCCCATCGGCCGCGACGTGCTCGAGTTCTTCGCCTCGCTCGACATCGTCATCCGCGAGGTCTACGGCCAGTCCGAGGTGTGCGGGCCCACCACCCTCAACACCCCCGAGGCCACCCGCCTGGGCACGCTCGGCCGGCCCGTACTGGGCGTGGAGCTCCTCATCGCCGACGACGGGGAGATCCTCGTGCGCGGCGGCGGCGTCTGCCAGGGCTACTTCAAGGACCCCGCCGCCACCGCCGACCTGCTCCAGGACGGCTGGTTGCACTCGGGCGACGTGGGCCACCTCGACGCCGAGGGCTACCTCCACATCACCGGCCGCAAGAAGGAGCTCATCGCCACCTCCGGCGGCAAGAAGACCGCCCCGGCCCCGATCGAGCAGCTCCTCAAGGCCGTGGCCCCCGTGGGCCATGCGCTCGTCATCGGCGAGCGCCGCAAGTACCTCGTGGCCCTCCTCACCCTGGACTCCGAGCGCGCACGGGCCCTCGCACGGCAGCATGGCTGGCCCGAGGACCTCTCCGCCCTCGCCGCCGATCCCCGCCTGCGCCAGCACCTGCACGAGACCATCGAGCGCGAGGTGAATCCCCGCCTGGCCCGCTTCGAGACCATCAAGCGCTTCGCCGTGCTCCCCGCGGACTTCTCCATCGCCACCGGCGAGCTCACCCCCAGCATGAAGATGCGCCGCCAGGTCATCGAGGCCCGCCACAAGGACCTCATCGACTCGCTCTACAGCGACGAGGAGGGGGGCGCGGCTCGGGCCGGGTAGGGGTCCTGAAACGCCAAGAGGGCCAAGGCGCGGGTCCACTGACCCTCACCCCGGCCCTCTTTGATCGGAACCCGATTGGGCTCGATACCCTCACCCCGTCCCTCTCCCGGTGGGAGAGGGGTTGTGGGGTCAGTGGGTTGGCACTGGGACTACTTGCGGTCCTTCATCGCCACGTAGTCGCGGCGCTTGGAGCCCGTGTAGATCTGACGCGGACGCGCGATCTTCTGCTCCGAGTCCTTCACCATCTCCTCCCACTGCGTCACCCAACCCACCGTGCGCGGAATGGCGAAGAGGACCGGGAACATCTCCACCGGGAAGCCCATCGCCTCGTAGATGAGGCCCGAGTAGAAGTCCACGTTCGGGTACAGCTTGCGCTTCACGAAGTACTCGTCCTGCAGCGCGATCTTCTCCAGCTCCACCGCGATCTCCAGCAGCGGGTTCTTGCCCGTCACCTCGAAGACCTCGTCCGCCACGCGCTTGATGACCTTCGCGCGCGGATCGTACGACTTGTACACGCGGTGACCGAAGCCCATCAGCTTCTTCTCACCCTCGCCCGTCTTCACCGCCTTGATGAAGTCCGGCACCTTCGACACGTGGCCGATCTCGCGCAGCATGCGCAGCACGGCCTCGTTGGCGCCGCCGTGCAGCGGGCCGTAGAGCGCCCCGATGCCCGCCGCCACCGCCGAGTAGGGATCCACCTCGGAGGAGCCCACCGTGCGCACCGACGTCGTCGAGCAGTTCTGCTCGTGGTCCGCGTGCAGGATGAAGAGCACGTCCAGCGCCTTCTCCAGCGTCGGGTGCACCTTGTACGTCGTGGTGCCGATCTTCCGGATCATCGCCAGGAAGTTGCCCACGTAGGACAAGTCGTTGTCCGGGTAGACGTAGGGCAGGCCCATGCTGTGGCGGTAGGAGAAGGCCGCGATGGTGGGCATCTTCGCGATGAGCCGCGTCATCTGGATGCGGCGGCTGCGCTCGTCCTTGGTGTTCTTCGCGTCCGGGTAGAAGCCCGAGAGCGCCGCCACCGTGGAGGACAGCATGGACATGGGGTGCGCGTCGTAGCGGTACCCGTCCATGAAGGTCTTGATGTTCTCGTGCACGTACGTGTGGTGCGTGACGAGGTAGTTGAACTCCTCGAGCTGCTTGGGCGTCGGGAGCTCGCCGTTGAGCAGGAGGTAGGCCACCTCGATGAACGACGACTTCTCCGCGAGCTGCTCGATGGGGTAGCCCCGGTACTCGAGGATGCCCTTGTCACCGTCGATGAAGGTGATGGCGCTCTTGCAGTTGGCCGTATTCAGGAACGCCGGGTCGTAACCCATCAGACCGAAGTCTTCCTCCGAGACCTTGATCTGCCGGAGCGCGTTGGTGCGAATGCAGCCGTTCTCGATCGGGACCTCGTACGTCTTCCCGGTCCGATTGTCCGTGATGGTCAGCGTGTCCTTTGACATGAGCGGGACTTTTCACAGGCGGCAGAGCGCTTTCAACAAAAAAGAACCGCACCCGGGGAGGCCGCGTTTCCCCCTGGGCAACGCCCGTTTTTCAAGACGTGAGACGGACTCCTGTGCGCTCCAACTGTCGCCAGAAGCCCGGGAAGCTCTTCTCCACGCATTCAGGTCCGGTCAGCGTGAGGGGTACACCGGACAGAACAGAGAGCGTAGCCGCGACCATGGCCAGGCGGTGATCCCCCCGGCTGTCCATGGAGAAGCGCGGCGGATGGGAGGTAGGAGGGTGGATTGTCAGCGTCTCGCCCTCCAGGTGGGTACTCCCTCCAAAAGCGGACACCAGGGTGCGGATTCCCTCCAGCCGGTCGCTCTCCTTGAGGCGCAGGACGCCGACGTCCGTGAGGGTGGAGGGGCGGGGCAGCACACACGCGAGCGCGGCCAGGGTGGGCAGCAGGTCCGGGCACTCCGTCCCCGAGGCCACCAGCCCGTCCCGGGCCGTCCCCGTCATCCGCAGGGTGTTGTCGGGGCCGGGGACCGCCTTCAGGCCCGCACGCTCCACCAGCCGCACCAGCGCCTGGTCCGGGTGGGCACTGGCGAGGTCCGCCCGCTCCACGCTCCCCCCGGTGCGCCAGGCGATGAGCAGCAGGTAGCCCAGCGAGGACCAGTCGCCCGGCATCGCCGGGGTGCGCTCGGGGGCGCGGTAGTCCGTCACCTCGTAGCGGCCCTCCTGCTCCGCCACGGTGAAGCCGAAGCGGCGCAGCCAGGAGACGGTCAGCTCCAGGTAGCCCGCGCTCGTCAGCGGGCCGATGATCTCCACCCGCCACGGGCGGCGCTCGCGCAGGTACAGGGCCGCGCAACCCAGCAGCAGGCTGGAGGCGTACTGGCTGCTCTGCGCTCCCGGGACGCGGAAGACGGGCTCACCGGTGCGGTCAGGGGCCTTGATCTCCACCGGCCAGGGGCGGCCCTCGGTGAGCACCAGCCCGGAGGGGCCGAGCGCCTCGCGCAGGGACTCGAAGAGGGGGCCATGGGGCCGCTCGCCGAGCCGGGGCGTCCCCGTGACGCGCACGTGCGTGCCCGGCGTCACCGCGGCCTGGGTGACGAAGATGCGGAAGGGCGCGCCGCCATCCGCGCAGTCCACGTCCCGCACGGTGCCGGGCGGCTGGCGCAGGGTCTCGATGCCCCGGGTGAGCACGTGCACGTCCGCGGGCAGGTAGTGCGGGGGCTCCTGCTGGAGCACGGGCAGGGGCCAGGCACCCGTCAGGTGCGCCAGCACCAGCGCCCGCTGCGCGTCCGACTTGGAGATGGGCGGCGTGAGGACCGCGGGGGTGAGCTGGCTCGCATCGACGTGAATCTGACTCATGGGCGAACTCCTCGGGACCAGGCCGGCCACAGCGCACGCCACACGTCCGCGGACACGTCACGCACCTCGGCGTGGCCCACGTCGGTGAGCAGCACCATCCGCAACTCGCCCGCGCTGCCGGTCTTCTTGTCCGCGGACAGCAGGGCCATCACATCCTTGAGCGACGCGCCCTTCAGCAGGTCCGCCGTCCGCTCCCGGCCGAGCACTCCCGGCCCCTGGTGCAGCGCGTCCTCCACCCGCCAGGCCACGTCCTCGGGGGTGACGCCCATGGCGCGCCCCACGTCCAGCGCGCACAGCATTCCCAGGCCCACCGCGTCCCCGTGCGACAGCTCGAAGTGGGAGAGGCTCTCCAGCACGTGGCCGAAGGTGTGGCCGAAGTTGAGCACCCGCCGCAGGCCCTGGTGCTCGTACGGGTCCTGCGCGCAGACGGACTCCTTGAGGCGCCGCGCGTCCTTCACCATCCGCTCCAGCGCGGGCGGCCGGCGCGTGTACGAGCGGAAGAGCGCCTCGTCGAGGCTGGCCACCATCTTCCAGGCCTCGAGCGAGCCCTCACGCACCTGGGTGTCCGAGAGGGTCTCGTAGAACTCGGGGCAGATCCACGCCTCGTCGGCGTAGTGGAAGACGCCCACCGGGTTCTTCACCACGCGCCCGCGCACCGTCATGTCCACCGCGCCCTTGCCGCCCAGGCTGCTGTCCACCGCCGCCAGCAGCGTGGTGGGCACCTGCACGAGCCGCACGCCCCGCTTCAGCAGGTGCGCGGCCACCGTGGCCACGTCGCCGATGGTGCCTCCACCGATGGCGATCAGCGTGCCCGAGCGCGGCATCGACAGGCCCGCGGCCATGAGCTGCTCCAGGGCCTCGAAGGTCTTCGCGCTCTCACCGCCGGTGAGCTGGACGATCGTATGGGGCTTGCGCGCCTTGAGGGCGGGAATCACGGTGGGGTGCAGGCGGGCCACCCGGCGATCCACGACGGCGAAGCTGCCCTCGGGAAGGGTGGCGCACAGACGCTTGAAGGAACCCCACCGGTCGGTGGCGTGGCGGTAGGCGCCAGGAGAGAGCTGGATCATGCGGAGTGGGGCCGGGCGTTGAGTTGAAGGACGAGGTCCGCCAGCACGAGCGAGACCATGGACTCCAGCACGGGCACGGCGCGGGGCATGATGCAGGGATCATGTCGCCCGCCCTTCGCGTGGTCCGCGAGCGTTGCTGGAGGCTTGAAGAAGACGCGCAGGGCCACGGGCTCTCCGTTGGCCAGGCCACCCTGGATGCCGCCGTAGGTGTCCTTCTGCGAGTGGAAGACGCTGCCGGGCTGTTCGATGCGCGCGAGCAGATCCGGCGGGCCCCAGACGACGCCCGTGACGGCGCCGACGCTGCCCAGCGCGAGCGCGAACAGCGACTTCATCTTGCCGAAGATGGGCTCGCCCAGGCCCACGGGCACGCCTTCGACGCGGATGTCGATGCAGCCTCCGAGGCTGTCTCCGGCCTCCTTGGCGGCGAGGATCCGCTTGGACATCTCCTCGCGGGCCACCGGATCCGGGCAGCGGGTCGGGTGGGCGTCCACCATGGCGCGGGTGAGGCCGGGCGCGGGAATGGCGGACGCCAGGTTGCCCACCTGCGACACCCAGGCGACGGTGCTCAGCGCCGGGAAGGTCTGGGCGAGGTAGGCCTCGGCGACAGCGCCTCCGATGACACGGCAGAGCGTCTCGCGGCCGCTGGTGCGCCCACCGCCGCGATGGTCGCGGTGCTTGAAGCGCTCGCGCCAGACGGCATCGGCGTGGCCGGGGCGATCCTCGGACTTGAGCTTCTCGTAGTCCCCGGAGCGCTGGTTGGTGTTGCGGACGATGGCCGCGATGGGCGTGCCGAGCGTCTTGCCCTCGAAGACACCGGAGAGGATCTCCACCTGATCCGGCTCGGCGCGCGCGGTGACGAGCGCGGACTGGCCGGGGCGGCGGCGGTCGAGCGCGGCCTGGATGAAGTCACGCTCGAGCGGAATGCCGGCGGGGCAGCCATCGATGATGGAGCCGAGCGCGGGGCCGTGGCTCTCGCCGAAGGTGGTGAGGCGGAAGAGGGTGCCAATCGTATTCATGAAGCGGTCTCCCAGAGGGCACGCTGCTGTCGGGCCTGGGCGATGAACCAGGCCGCGCCGAGGAGCAGCGGCGTTCCCCCGCGGCGGGTGATTTCCGTGGCGATGCGGCGCCCCGGGGCTCCGTAGGCGATGACGGCGATGCGGGCGCCCTCGAAGCGCAGGGCGTCGGGTGGGGTGATGCGATCGGGCCAGGTCCAGATGCCAGCGCCGGACAGGGGCCCGGAGATCTCCGCGCGGCGCAGGAAGCGGAGCTGACAGCCGGTCTCGGCGCCCACGACGCGGATGGCGGCACTGGCGCCACCGTCACCCAGGACGAAGGCCTCCCGGGCTCCGAGCCGCTCGAGGACGGTGCGAGCGCCGGCGGTGTCGGTGTTGAAGGACTCCCAGCGGTCGCGGCGGCGGACGAGGGTGTTGATGGCGTCGAGCGGCGAGCCGGTATGGCGGGCGAGGCGGATCTTGAAGGGGCTGGTGACGGCGAAGCCGCGGTAATGGGGGAGGAGGGCATCGACGAGGGACTCGACGGGAGCGTCCTCGGGGATGTCGATGCGGTCGAAGGGCTGGCGGTGGATGCGAGGCGAGCGCGAGTGGACGATCGACGTCCCGAGGATCGCCAGTCTGCCCGTGTATGCCCCCTCTCCCTCTGGGACAGGGCTGGGGTGAGGGTCTCCCGGAGTGAGCGCCCGCGCCTCCCGGACAGCATCCGCGAGCAACCGTTGTCCCGGAGCGGCCTTCCAATCGCCGCCGACGGCGACGTAATCGAGCACATTGCGCCGGGCGAGCACGGCGCGGACAGGAAGCGCGGTGGGCCCCATCGCCAGGACCGTCACCCGCTCGGCCCCGAAACGGGCCCGCAGCCGGGCCTGGGTCTCCAGCAGCACGGCGATCCGCTCCCGGGTCTCCTGCCCGAGCGGCTCGATGTGCTTCACCAGGGCACCCGGCGGAAGCGGCACGTCCCAGAGGCGGAGGGCCTCCTCGGTGGACAGAGGGCGCTCGGCGTGGTGCGAGGCCAGCAGTTTCCCGGGAGGAGCCGCCAGATCGCCCGCGTGGACGACATCCCGATCCACCCACCGGGCGGCGGCCACCCACGCGGGAGGCAGGGGCGTGCCGCGCTCGGACACGAGCAGTTCCAGGAGGCCCGCGAGCGCCGCGGCATCCACCGCCTCGGCGGGATGGAGATCCGTGCGCACCTCCAGCACGTCGGCCCCCCGGCTCCGGGCGTCGGCGGCGAAGCGCAGGGCCTCGGGGCCGCGGAGGCTCGGGGGGAGGGTGACGACGCGGCGGGCGGGCGTCATGTCTTGCTCCCGGGTGGGGCGAAGGCGCGCAGGAAGTCGGCGAGGCTCACGGTGGGGACGCGAGCGTGGAGCACCTGGCGCTGGTGGTAGATGGAGTGCAGCTCCTCCTCGAGGGACATGCCGGGGCGCAGCCGGGGGCGCGTGGTGTCGGCGAGGAGCCGCTCGCGGTAGGTCTCGAAGGAGATGGGGACGAGCAGGGTGAAGCAGGGCTGGAGGGCTTCCGGGTGGTGCGAGAGGAAGCCGCCGCCCACGGCGATGACGGAGCCGCGAGGCAATTCCAGGAGCAGGGTGCGCTCGGCTTCTCGGAAGCCGTTGGCGTCCTCCGCCACCCAGTCGCGGAGGCTGCGGCCCGAGCGGCGCTCGAGCTCGGCATCCAGGTCCAACCCCGGCCTGCCGAGCAGGGCACTCACCAGGGGGAGCAGGCGCGTCTTGCCCGCGGAGCGATGCCCGGCGAGGACGACGGTCTGCCCGGGCACGGGGGTCGGCTGGGGGCCTGGCTGGACAAGCTCCTCCCTCAGCGCAGGCGCGAGCCGTGGATCCACGGCATCGAGGATGTGCTGGACGAGGAGGTGCTTGTGCTCAGCGGACGGTCCCGACATAGACGTAGGATGTCCCGAAGGTCATCGGATGGGCCACCCTTTCCTGATAGGACCCCGCTTGATCCATCAGTGACAGGAACTTTTCGCCCGCCGGGAAGGCGGCCGAGGTCCGAGGGAGGTACTCGTAGGCCGCCCGGTTGCCGGTGAGCAGGCCGCCGATGGCGGGCATGATCACCTTGCTGTAGAGGCGGAAGATTCCCCCGAACAGGCCGGTGGGCTGGCCGAACTCGAGCACCACCACGCGGCCGCCGGGGCGCACCACGCGGGCCATCTCCTTCAGGCACTTCACCGGGTCATCCACGTTGCGGATGCCGAAGGCGATGGAGGCCACGTCGAAGGAGTCGTCGGCGAAGGGCAGCGCCATGGCATCGGCCACCTGGAACTCCACCTGGAGCCCCTCCCGGGCGGCCTTGGCCGGAGCGTTGTCCAGCATCTCCTTGCAGAAGTCGGTGCCCATCACCCGGCCCGAGGCGCCCACCTTGCGCTTGAAGGCGAGCGCCAGGTCTCCGGTGCCGGTGGCGCAGTCCAGGACGGCGTTGCCCTCCCGGGCTCCACTGAGGCGCACGGCCGAGCGCCGCCACAGCCGGTGGATGCCAAAGGAGAGGACCTCGTTCGTCACGTCGTACCGCGTGGCGATGGAGGAGAACATCTGCCGGACTTCGGTGCTCATCAGGCCCCCACGACATGCGCCGGCAAGTCCGGCATCCACAGGTGACGGTCCACCGCGCTCAGCACGCCCGGCAGCCGCCGCATCAATTGTTGGAAGCGCTCCGGCGTCAGGGCCTGCTGCCCATCGCACAGGGCCTGCTCGGGCCGCGGATGCACTTCGATCATCAACCCGTCCGCCCCGGCCGCCGCCGCCGCCAGCGCCATGGGCTGGATGAGCTCCGGCTCGCCCGTGGCATGCGAGGGATCCACGATGACCGGCAGGTGGGTGCGCTGCTTCGCCACCGCCACCGCCGCCAGATCCAACGTGTTGCGCGTGGCCGTCTCGAAGGTGCGGATGCCGCGCTCGCAGAGGATGACCTGATCGTTGCCGCCATCCAGCACGTACTCGGCCGCGAGCAGCCACTCCTGGATGGTGGCCGCCAGCCCCCGCTTGAGCAGCACCGGCTTGCGCACCTTGCCCAGCGCCCGGAGCAGCGGGAAGTTCTGCATGTTGCGCGCGCCCACCTGGAGCACGTCCACGTAGTCCTCCATTAAAGGAAGCTGCGTGGACTCCATCACCTCGCTGACGATGGGCAGGCCCACCTTGCGCGCGGCCTCGGCCAGCACGCGCAGCCCGGGCTCTCCCATGCCCTGGAACGAGTAGGGGCTGGTGCGAGGCTTGAATACCCCACCGCGCAGGATGTGGGCACCGGCGGCGGCCACGGCGGCGGCGGTCTGCTCCGTCTGCTCCATGCCCTCCACGGCACAGGGACCGGCCATGACGACGAAACCGGGGCCTCCCACCTCCACCTGTCCTACACGGACGCGCGTGCCCTCGGGCTTCCACGCCCGGGCCATCCGGGGGGTACCTTCTCGGGGCGTTGTCGCGCCCCCCTCACTCGGCTTGCCGCTCACGGCCGCCTCCCGTTCCCTGTGGAGTTCACGTTGTTTTGAACCCCGTGATGCTTGTATAGCCAAACCGCCGTACAGAACAACAAGAGGTTGCTGCCTCGTCTGGTGGGGCAGGGCTTCACGAGGACCGGAGATGACGACGCTCGGACGCGCTGACGGAGGCCGCTGGGTGGCGGGGACGATGTCCCTGCCCGCCGTGGATCCGCTCGCGGGGGCGGAGGTGCTGGGGGAGCCGTCCGTCTATTGGGAGCGCCCGTTGGCGGGCGAGGCGATGGCCGGGTGGGGCGAGGCGGCGTCGGTGGAGGCCGCCACGGGCGCGCGGGCCCAGGCGGTGCTGCGGGAGCTGTCGGCGCCGGACTCGGTGCGGTGGTTGGGCGAGGCGCCCTCCGCGCTGCCGGGGCCCTGGTTCGGCGGGATGCGCTTCTCCACGGCGGGCGGAGACTCGGGGTGGGGCGCGTTCGGCTTCGGGCGCTGGACGCTGCCGGAGGTGGTGGTGTGGCGCGAGGGCCCGGGGCTGATGGCGGCGGCCTTCGCCCCCGAGGGTCCCGGCGCCGAGGACGTGGTGCGCTCGGTGCTGGCGCGGGTGGGCGGCGTCTTCCCGACGGGGTTCCGGCATGCCCGCAATGGCGCCCAGGCGCTGCGGCTCGCCTCGTCGCGGCCGGACTTCGAGGGGCGCGTGGAGCGCGCGGTGGAGACGATCAACACCGGGGGCCTCCAGAAGGTGGTGCTGGCCCGGGCGGTGGAGGTGGAGGGCGAGCACTCCTTTGATCGCGTGGAGGTGCTGGCCCGGTTGCGCGAGCAGAACCCGCGCTGTGCCACCTTCCTCTTCCGGGCGCCGGATGGGGCGGCCTTCGTGGGCGCCACGCCGGAGACGCTGTGCCGGGTGGAGGGGCGCCATCTGGAGACGGAGGCGCTGGCCGGCTCCTCGGCGCCCGCGCTGGCCGGGGCGTTGGGCGGGAGCGACAAGGACTGCCGCGAGCACGAGGCGGTGGTGCGCTACATCCTCCGGGCGCTCAAGCCGCTGACGGAGCGGCTGGAGGCGGACGCCGAGCCGGCGCTGCTCACCTTGAAGAACGTGGCGCACCTGCGCACCGGCATCCGCGCCGAGCTGCGCGAGGGGGTGGGGGTGGCAGAGCTGGTGGCGGCGCTGCACCCCACACCGGCGGTGGGAGGAACCCCCCGGGAGCGCGCACTGGAGTTCCTGGTGGAGCACGAGGCCCTGGACCGGGGCTGGTACGCGGGACCGGTCGGCTGGGTAGGACCCGGGCGGGCGCACCAGATGGTGGCGCTGCGTTCGGCACGCATCAAGGGATCTCAGGCCCGACTCTTCGTGGGTGCTGGTATCGTGGCGGGCTCCAGCGCCGAGGCGGAGTGGCGCGAAACGGAGATGAAGAGCCAGGCCATGCTGCGCGCGCTCGGAGGAGGACATGTCTGACGCCAACCTGAATCAACTGTGGGCGCGGGCATTGGTGGAGGAGTTGGTTCGAGGAGGCGTGCGGCACGCGGTGGTGTGCCCGGGCTCGCGCTCCTCGCCGCTGGCGCTGGCGTGTGCCCGGATGGAGGGGCTGCGCACCTGGTCCGTCATCGACGAGCGCAGCGCGGGCTTCTTCGGGCTGGGGCTGGCCAAGCAGTCGCGCGCGCCGGTGGTGCTGGTGGCCACGAGCGGCACTGCGGGGGCCCACTTCTACCCGGCGGTCATCGAGGCGGCCATGTCGCAGGTGCCGCTGGTGGTGCTGACGGCGGACCGGCCGCTGGAGCTGCAGGGGTGGGGCGCGCCGCAGACGGTGCCGCAGGCGCGCTTCTTCGGGGAATTCGCGCGGCTGTTCGCGGACGTGGGCCTGCCGGAGGCGGATGACGGGGCGCTGGTGCACCTGCGCGCCACCGTGGCCCGGGCCGTGGCGGTGGCCTCGCGAGCGCCCCGGGGCACGGTGCAGCTCAACGTGCCCTTCCGCGAGCCGCTCGCGCCCACGGTGGGCAGTCTCGACGCCAGGCACCTCTCGTCGCTGGCTCGGGAGGGCAGGCCGGGAGCACCGCTCACCGCCATCGTCCCGCCGGCGCGCCAGCCGGATCCGAGGGTGCTGGAGGAGCTCCGCACGCGGGTGGCGGCCACCGAGCGGGGCGTCATCGTCTGCGGGCCCCGGGACGAGAACGACGGTTTCGCGGAGGCGATCGCCTCGCTGGCCGAGGCCACCGGCTACCCGGTGCTGGCCGAGGCCACCTCGCAGGCGCGCTATGGCGGCGGCCCGGCCACGGTGTCGCTCTACGACGCGATGCTGCGGCACGAGCCCTTCGCCCGGGCGCACCGGCCGGAGCTGGTGCTGCGCTTCGGCGGAGGCCTGACGCCCAAGGGGCCGCAGGCGTGGATCGACGGCTCGGGCGCGGAGATCGTGGTCTTCAGCGACGAGGGTGGGCTCTACGATCCGGCGCACCGTGCGTCGCGGGTGGTGGAGGGCTCGTCGGTGGCGGCGTGCGAGGCGCTGGGCCGGGGGCTGTCGCGGGGGATGGGCCCGTGGGCCCGGAGCTTCCTGTGGGCCGAGCAGTGGACGCGGGCGGCGCTGGAGTCGGCGTTCTCGGAGGATCCGGCACTGACGGAGATGCGCATCGCGCACGACGTGGTGGCGGCGATGCCGGACGGGGCGAACCTCTTCGTGTCCAGCAGCATGCCCATCCGGGACGTGGACGCCTTCGCGCCGTCCATGGGCCGGGGGCTGCGGGTGCTGGCCAACCGGGGTGCCAACGGCATCGACGGCATCGTCTCGAGCGCGCTCGGGGTGGCGGCGGCCTCGGGGCGGCCCACGGTGCTGCTGACGGGAGACCTGGCCTTCCTGCACGACGTGGGCGGGCTGCTGACGGCGCGCCGCAGCGGGGTGCCGCTGACGGTGGTGGTGGTGAACAACGACGGAGGAGGCATCTTCTCCTTCCTGCCCATCGCCCAGGCCGAGGGTGCGAAGTCGCACTACGAGCCGCTGTGGGGCACGCCGCACGGGGCGGACCTGTCGCACGCGGCGGCGCTGTACCAGGCCCGCTTCCGGAGGCCAGACTCGCCCGCGGCGCTGCGCTCGGCGGTGGCCGAGGGGCTCAAGGGCGGGGTCCACCTGATTGAAGTCCGGGTGGCGGAGCGGGCGAGGAACGTGGATCTGCACCGGCAGCTGTTCGCGAGGATGGCGGCCGCACTGGGAGAAGGCCCATGGCTCTGAAGCTGGCATACGAGACGTGGGGAGAGGGTCCGTACCCGCTCCTCCTCCTGCATGGATTCACGGGGAACCGGTCGGCGTTCGACCACCTGCGCCCGCTGATGAGCGAGAAGGTGCGGGCCATCGCGGTGGATCTGCCGGGACATGGGGAGACGCCGCTGCCCTCGAAGACGGGCCGCGACGGCTTCCTCGAGACGGTGGACGCGCTGATGAAGGTGCTGGACGAGGTGGGCGAGCCGAAGGCGAACCTGCTGGGGTACTCGCAGGGGGCGCGCTTCGCGCTGGCGGCGGCGCTGACCCGGCCCGAGCGCTTCGGGCGGCTCATCATGGAGAGCGGCTCGCCGGGGCTGCACCGGCGCCAGGAGCGGTCGGAGCGGCGCGCGAAGGACGCGCAGCTGGCGCTGTCCATCCGCCAGAAGGGCGTGGAGTCCTTCGTGGCGCAGTGGGAGACGCAGCCGATCTTCGCGGGCCTGCGCAAGCTGCCGGCCGAGCAGCAGGAGCAGCTGAGGGCGAGGCGCAAGGGGTGCACGGTGGACGGGCTGGTGGGGGCGCTGGAGTGCCTGGGGCTGGGCGTGCAGCCGGATTACTGGCCGGAGCTGCAGCGCCAGCGGCTGCCCACGCTGCTGTTGACGGGGGCGCTGGACGAGAAGTTCACGCAGATTGCCCGGCGGATGGCGGCGGAGCTGCCGGTGGTGTGGAGGCGCACATTCGAGGAGTGCAGCCACGCACCGCATCTGGAAGTGCCGGAGGAGTACGCCCGCGAGGTGATCTCCTTCCTGCAGACGCCCTGGTACGAGTCCCCCGAGTTCGAGACGGCGGTGCCGGACAAGAACGCGGCCGGGGGCAACGGCTAATCCCATGAACGCGATTGCTGCTCCGGTGGAGGCGCCCCGCCCCACCTTGAAGACGTGGTTGATGGCCGCGAGGCCGAAGACGCTGACGGCGGCGCTGGTGCCGGTGATGGTGGGGACGGCGCTGGCGTACGGGCTGGGCGTGGGCCGGTGGCTGCCGGCGTTGGCGGCGCTGGTGGGCGCGATGCTCATCCAGATCGGCACCAACCTGACGAACGACTACTACGACTTCAAGAAGGGCGCGGACACGGAGGAGCGGCTGGGGCCCAAGCGGGTGACGCAGAGCGGGCTGATTGCGCCGGGCGTGGTGCTGGCGAGCGCGCTGACGTGCTTCGGGTTGGCGGTGGTGACGGGCATCTACCTGGTGGTGCAGGGCGGCTGGCCCATCGTGGCGATCGGGCTGGCGTCGGTGGCGGCGGGCTACGCGTACACGGGAGGCCCCTTCCCGCTGGCGTACCACGGGCTGGGAGACGTGTTCGTCTTCATCTTCTTCGGATTGGTGGCGGTGCCGGGGACGTACTACGTGCAGTCGCTGACGGTGGGTCCGGCGGCATGGTGGGCGGCGATCCCGGTGGGAGCGATCGGCACGGCGCTGCTGGTGGTGAACAACCTGCGCGATGCGTCGACGGACGTGAAGGCGAACAAGAAGACGCTGGTGGTGCGCTTCGGCACGGCGGCGGGCAAGGCGGAGTACGTGGTGCTGCTGGTGGCGGCCTACGTGACACCGCTGGCGATGTGGGGCCTGGGGCTGGCGAGCCCGTGGGTGCTGCTGGCGCTGTTGAGCGCGCCGGTGGCGGTGCCGCCGTTGAAGCTGGTGCTGGGGGCGCAGGGGGCGGCGTTGAACCCGGCGCTGGGCGGGACGGCGAAACTGCAACTGGTGTTCGGGCTGCTGTTCTCGGTGGGGCTGTACCTGAGGTAGGCCGATGCGCATCACGAAGACGGCCCTCCACGCGTTGCGCCTGGAGATGGTGCACCCGCTGAAGACGGCGAGGGGCACCTACTCGGCGCGAGAGGGCTTCGTGGTGCGCCTGGAGGACGAGGAGGGGCGGGTTGGGCAGGGCGAGGCGATGCCGCTGGAGGAGTTCGGCACGGAGTCGCCAGCCGACTGCGAGAGAGCCCTCAAAGAGGGACTGAATCACCTGGAGCGCTCAATCACCCCTCTCCCACCGGGAGAGGGACGGGGTGAGGGTGCCACGGACCCCAGGTTGGATCCGCGTCGACTCCCTCTCCCTCTGGGAGAGGGTTGGGGTGAGGGTCTTCAGACTCGGACACCCGCTGCGAGACACGCGGTGGAACAAGCGCTCCTGGATCTCGAGGCCCAGCGCCGAAATGTGCCCCTGAGCCAACTGCTCGCGGCTGACGCGAGATCCGTCGTCCACGTGAACGCGCTGCTCGGAGCCGCATCACCGGAAGCCCTCGCGCAAGAAGCGCGGAGGGCGGTGGCGGAGGGCTACGAGACGCTGAAGCTCAAGGTAGCCGGGCGCCCGTTGGCGGAGGACGTGACAAGACTCTCCGCGGTGCGCGATGCGGTCGGAGCGGCCATCCGCCTGCGAGTCGACGCGAACGGGGGCTGGACGGAGGAGGAGGCGCGAGCGGCACTCGAGGCCCTGGGCCGCTACGGCCTGGAGTTGTGCGAGCAACCCGTGGCGCCGGAGAACCCCGAAGCACTGGCCCGCCTGAGCGAGCACTCGCCCTGCCCGCTGGCGGCGGACGAATCGCTGGCACTGCCCGATGTCACCCAGCACATCCTGAAACACCCCGAGACGGTGGGCATCCTGGTGCTCAAGCCGATGGTGCTGGGAGGCCTGCTTCCCACCTTGTCACTGGCGCGCGAGGCGGCGAAGCGAGGCATGGACGCGTACGTGACGAGCTCGCTGGACGGAGTCATCGCGCGAGCGGGAGCGGCGCACCTGGCGGCGGCGCTGCCATCAGGGCGGTACGCGTCGGGGCTCGGAGTGGGACACCTCTTCAAGGACGAGCCCGGGAACCATCCATTCCGCCCGGTACAGGGCCGCATCCAGATTCCGCGGACGCCGGGCCTGGGAGTGAACTGATGCAGTGGACGTGCCCCATCCGAAGCGGCGCGGAGACGCGGCCGGACGCACTGGCCCTCACCTTCGGCGGCCGGCGGTGGACGTACCGGGAGCTGGACGCGGAGGTCGGCCGGTGGGTGGCGGCGCTCCAAGGGCGAGGCGTGAAACCAGGAGACCGCGTGGCGCTGCTGGCGACGAACCACGCGGCGGTGGCGCAGCTGTTCTTCGCACTGGGGCGGGTGGGGGCGGTGCTGGCGCCGCTCAACGCGAGGCTCACCCGGGCGGAGCTCCAGCCCCTGTCCGAGGACGTGGCCCCGGTTCTCACCCTGGCGCTCACGGGACTCACGGAGCGCCTCTCGGGAGCCGAGCCCCTCGAGTCCTTCGCGGACGCGGTGAGCGCCCCGGTGCCCGACGCCGCGCGCCTGGATCCAAAGACACCGCGGGTCATCCTCTTCACCTCGGGGACGACGGGCCGGCCGAAGGGGGCGGTGCTGACGGAGGGGAACTTCCGCGCCTCGGCGCGAGCCTCCGAGGCGAACCTGGGAGCGCACCCGGCGCCGTACTGGCTGGGGACGCTGCCGCTCTTCCACGTGGGGGGCCTGGGGATGCTCACGCGCGCGGCGTACGACGGAGGCTGCCTCGTCCTCCGGGAGCGCTTCGAGGCGGACGACACCAACCGGGCCATCGACGAGGAGGGCGTCACGCACGCGAGTTTCGTGGCGACAACGCTGGAGCGTGTGCTGGATGCGCGGAAGGATCGCCCGGTACCTGCCACGTTCCGGTGTGCACTGATTGGAGGGGGACCCGTGCCCGCGCCGCTGCTGGCCCGGGCGAGGGCGGCGGGAATCCTGGCCCTCCAGACCTACGGACTCACGGAGTCCTGCGCGCAGGTGGCGACGGAGCACCCGGACGAGGCGGACGGGCGTACCGCGGGCCGTCCGTTGCCAGGGCTGGAGGTGCGCATCGTGGGGCCCGGGGGCGAGGCGCTGGAGGCGGGGAGGGAAGGGGACATCGAGGTGCGGGGCCCCACGGTGATGGCGGGCTACCTGAACCGTCCCGAGGCCACGCGCGAGGCGTTCCGGGACGGCTGGCTGAGGACGAAGGACGTGGGGATGCTGGACGTGCGGGGGCGGCTGACGGTGCTCTCGAGGCGGACGGACCTGATCGTCCGAGGCGGGGAGAACATCTACCCTGCGGAGCTGGAGGCGGTGCTGGCGGCGCACCCGGTGGTGAAGGAGGCGGCGGTGGTGGGCGTGCCGGACGCGCGCTGGGGCGAGGTGCCGGTGGCGTTCGTGGCGACGCGCGACGGCGCCCCGGTGCCTGAGGAACTGGGGGCGTGGTGCCGCGAGTCGCTGGCGGGCTTCAAGGTGCCGGCGCGCTTCCTGGGAATCGACGCGCTGCCGCGCAACGCGATGGGCAAGGTGGAGCGGACGGTGCTGCGCGAGCGGGCCCTGGCAGTCTGCTGAAAAAGTCCGGCGGTGCTCTGGCGCGCGATGTCAGCGCGCCCCCTTCGGGGCGGATGGCTTCTTCCCGGCGCTCTTCTTCCTGACCGGAGCGGCCTTCGGCTTCGCGGCCGCCTCCATCGCTTTTCGTGCCGCGGTCTTCTCGCCTCGACGCAGCGCGAGCGACGCGGCGATCCACTCCGGCGCGTAGCTCGACGTGCAGCCCTTCGGGATCGGTCGCGGGTCCCACCGGCCGAGGCGCTCGCCGATGGCGATGGCCTCCGCGGTGTACGCGGGCAGGTGGAGGCCGATCCAGACGAGGCAGAAGTTGATGCCCTCCTTCACCCGGTACGGTGCGGCCGGCAACTCATGCTCAATGCGCGCGAGCGTCGCGCGGACGTCGAGATCCTTCGCGAGCCCGCGCGCGATGCGCCCGGCGAGGAGCCGCCACCCGGCGCGGCGGGGAAGCTCCTTGCTGCCGTCCATCCACCGCACCTGCAGCGCCTCGGCGATGGGCGCATGCACGAGCACGCGTCCGACGAGCTCGTCGACCAGGGCCGGGTTCGAGAGCGGCTCGAGGAGTGCGCGCGCCTCCTTCTCGGTGAGCGCCTCGGGAGCGAGCAGCATGCACGCGAGGATGCGCGCCTCGTGGTTGCCCGTCGCCCACAGCTCCAGGCCGAGCGCGTGGTTCGTCCCGAGCGCCTCTGCGAGGCCACGGATCTTGCCGAGCAGCACGCCGAAAACGTTGTCGCCCGCGCCATCGCGCACGTAGCGCTGGCGCACCTTCTCGTCGCCCTGCGCCTCGAGCTGCTTCATGACCTGGGACAGCGTCATCGTTTTCGGCATGCGCGTCTCCTCGAGTGCGGTCTCCTACCGGAGCGAGTCGAGTTGGGAGAAGCGCGCGAAGGTCATGTCCGCCCCCGCCGAGCAGGGCGTCGTGCCCGGCTCGGGAGGGCTCCCTCCGCCACTGATGTCCGCCGCCTGGTAGGCCACCCTCGGCAGCCCGTCACGCCCGAGGGCCAGGGAGGGCTGGAACAGGAACCAGGAGGCCATCGTGCAGTTGGAGTAGGGGATGACCTTGTCGGCCTGCATGTCCCCGCTGAACTCGACCTTCTTCAGCTGCCAGGTGTCCTTGTTCGCATCGGTGCAGTCCGCGTCGCAGTGCGCGAGCAGGATGTTGTAATCCGCCGTGTAGACGAGGCGCGGCCGGTTCTGGGCGTCGAGTGCGAGGTCGATTCCCGCCCTGAGCTTGTTCCCATCGCTTCCCGCCGGGACGAGGAACTGCGCCTGCCAACCCTCGTTGACGAGGCAGTTGCCGTCACACTCCGCGTACACCAGGTTTCGCTCGCCGCTCCCTCCCTCATCCGCGCCGACAAGGACAACCCGCGGCTTGCCCGAGCTCGTGAGGGCCATGGACACGGAGGGGTACATTCGCGCCAGCTCGGTCAGGCTGCTGAACGTGTTGTAGAGATCGAGGGTCTTCCAGCTGCTGGGCTGCGAGCAGTTCGCGTCGCACTCCGCGTAGGAGCCCTTGTTCTGCGACGACCCGTCATTGGCGGGCTTCGTCGCGGTCAATCTCGCCTGACCCGAGGAGTTGAAGCGCAACGTGACCTCCTGCCAGGTTTGATCACTGAGTTGGTCGGCGTGCCAGCTCGCCGCGCTCTGGCAGGAGCTGTCGCACTGAACGTAGAAGGTCGAGGGCGTCGCGCCCCTCAGGCTGCGGTAGCCGTGCATGAGGAAGCGCGGATGCCCCTCGGGCGTGAGCGCGAACGCCTCGCCGGAGATCTCGTACTTCCCGCCGTGCTCGAGAATGGAGCTCACCGTCCAGGAGGACTGCTGGGAGCAGTCTCCCGTGCAGGAGGCGTAATAGGCCCGCTGGTAGGTGCTCAGCAGCACGTGGGGCCGCCCGTCCGGGCCGAGTGCCACCATGGCGTTGTCGACCGTCCCCTGGGTGCTGAACCTCACCACCTTGACCTGCTCCGCCGAGCTGCAATTGCCCGGGCAGTACGCGTAGAAGGCGTCCCCCACGGAGGAGGCGGGATAGACCATGTGGAGGTTGCCGTTGGCATCCACCTCCACGCGCGGCCGGGTCGTGTTGCGGGGCTCTCCCGTGGGAAGGAAGAATCTGCTCGTCTTCTCCACGGGAGCGTTCCCCCCGGGCGGCTTGTCCCCGGAGCAGGAGCAGGCCAGGAATCCAACGGAACAAACGACGGCAACAAGGGCACTCACGATGTGGCGCATCTCAGCTCCTTCTCGATCCAGCACCTTGCCGCGGAGCAACCGCAGCCGCGGAGGTTCGCCCCCTGGACTTAGAACGGGAGCGGAGGACCGTCTATAGGGAGCGCGAGTCCGCGAAAATCCCTCGATTCGAGACAGGGGTGGGGCTAGACACCGCCGGTATTCCCCTCCTGGAGCCCATCATGCGTCTGAGCCTCACCGTCCTCCTCGCCGCGCTCTGGATGAGTTGCACCACCACCCCGGCCGCTCCTCCCGCGCCGCCGCCGCCTCCTCCTCCTCCTGCGCTGTCGGCCGAGGCCGCAGCGGTGTTTGCTCGAGCCGAAGCGCCTGGCCCCGGCGCCGCGCTGGTCGTCAACCTGGACACCTTCGAGGCCCTGGGCCTCGCAGGCAAGGGCTTCACGCTGCACCAGCTGGCCTCCGTGGCCACCGGCGCCATGGCCCACCTGGCCGCGGAAGAGGGCCCGGAGGCGCAGATTTTCGCCCGGGGAGCCGTGGTGGCTGCCCTGCTGCGCGAATGGGCGAAGTGGCCCAATGTGCGCCGCATCGCCTTCCTCGTCCCCTCGGATCGCTTCCTCACCGATGGTCCCGGGGTGATTCCCCAGGTGGCGGTGGGCGCGCTGGCGGTGGATGAGGGCTCGACGGACAACGCCCAGCTGCTCTCCGGCCTCATCGCGCTGATGCGCGCCGTGACCGAGGACATGACGCGCGAGGGCGCCGAGGTGCGTGTCTCCCTACGCGGGCAGGACCTGTGCGTGGAGAGTGCCGAGGTGGGCCTGCCCCTGTGCGTGCGTCCCCGCCGCGGGCTGATCCTGTTCGGCTCCCCCACGGCCCTGTCCTCCTTCGAGGCGCTGCCGCCCGTCACCGCTCCCGCCACCGTGGCCGGGGAGGCCCCGCTGCTCGTGGGCCTGCGCGTGGACCTGGGCGCCAAGGGCCGCGGGCGCATGGCCTTCACGGGCCGGGACTCCATTCGCATGGCGCTGAACCTGGAGGGCGTCGCGCCGAAGGACGTGGGGATGATCGACGCCGTGGTGAAGAAGGCGCTCTCGGACTACGACGCGCACCAGGCCGAGGTGCGCCAGCGCCTCACCGCTGGGCTGGCCGAGGTGCAGCGTGCCCTGGCTCAGGATCCCGCCGCGCCGGCCTCGCTGAAGGAGGCCTCCACCAGCCTCACCGCCGAGCGCGTGGTGGACGAGAAGGGCTACTGGGCCCAGGCGCGCCAGTCCCTGCAGCTGTCCTCCACCCAGGACAGCTTCTTCCTGGCGCTCACCATCCCCGAGGGCGCGGTGAAGGACGTGTCCGAGATGTCTACCGGCGGCACCACCGTGGCCATGGTGGGCATCATGGCCGCGATCGCCATCCCCAACTTCGTGAAGTTCCAGGCTCGCGCCAAACAGGCGGAGGCGAAGGCCAACCTCAAGGCCGCCTTCACGGCTCAGCGCGTCTACCTCTATGAGAAGGACCGGTGGGGCCGCACTTTCGAGGAGATTGGCTTCGAGCCCGAGCCGGGCCGCCGCTACACCTACTGCCTGGGCAGGCAGTGCCTGCCCTGTGACAAGGAGGGCTGCAAGGTGGCGCCGGCGCCCTCGCCGTGCCAGGGCCTCACCTCGGTGGGCAAGGGGCCTCAGGAGGGCTTCTCCATCTGCGCCTACGGCAATCTGGACTCGGATGACACCTGGGACGTGTGGGTCATCGATCAGACGGGCGAGTTGGAGAACCCGAGCAACGATACGGAGTAACAGGCCGGGCTTCGCCATCGCATTTGAGCCAGCCGGGCACCCCGGGAGGAGTCAAGACATCGCATACAGTCGGGAGAGCTCCTGGCCATAGCTGTAGGCATATGCCTCCCCGGAGCCGCTCAGCACCACCGAGTCAATGCCTTTGCGCCCCAGCGGGGGCGGTACGAGCTCCGCGTGTGGCACCGAGGCCCCGGTGGTCAGGTCGACTCGCCGGATCCGGACCGGAGTCGTCATGCTGCGCACGAACAGCTCGGCACCGCCCTCGCGAAAGCCACACACCCGCTCTCCGCGATAACTGCCGGGCAGCGTCTTCACTTCACCCGGAGCCTCCAGGGGCACCACCAGGCACCGGCCGTCCCCGGTAATGAACGCCACGCGTTTGCCATCCGGGCTCACGTGGCCATACCCGAAGGTCCCCTCGTCCGTGAGCGGCCTGGGAACACCGGCCTCCCCGGTCAGCAGCCAGAGCCGCTGAGGGCGGCCAGGGGCAACCCCACCGAGGACGAGCTGCTCGACACCGCACCACTGCGCCCATGCCACGGACTCGAGCGGCCCGAGCGCCATCGTGCGTGGCTCGCCAGCCAAGGTGGAGTACACGACCAACCGAGGTGGCGTGCCAGGAATGAGTGCAAGCACCCGGCGGCTCTCGGCGCAGAGGGCCAGCGGCAGCCCGGGGCCCAGACGCAACGCCTGGCCTCCGCTCGTCGCGCGCATGTAGCAGCCCCTCTCCAACTCCACGTCGCCGTACTCGCCAAACACCAGGGTGCCCCCGTCGGCGGACAGTGCCATGACCAGCGAGAGGTCTGACAGCGAGAGATCCACTTCGCTTGTCGAGCCCGGCGAGCGCACCATCATCCTCAGACGCCAGGTGTCATGCGAGACAAGCGCGCGGCCCTCCGCGGAAATGTCATGCAGGCGCAGGCGGCCCGTCGTCTCCGCGATGAACGCCTCGTGGCCCTCCAGCGAGACGGAGTGGAGCGCATTGTTGCTCCCCTTGCGCGAGCCAGTGAACCAGAGCTCACGTCCGCCCGCGGCCCACGCCAGTCCGGCAAGGCTGCTCCAGCCCTCGGTGACCGGGCGCCACTGGCGGCTGGCGCGCACCACCACCACCACGGAACCACGGTCGTCCTGGGGGGAAGGGTGCATGAGACACGCCACGTGCTCACCGCCGGGTGAGATTCGAGCGTCACTCAACCACCCCTCGCTCTCGAGCAGGGTGTGGCCTGGAGGAAGCTCGAGGCGGAAGCCCCGGCCGCCCCGCCGGAGGATGGCCAGCTCGTGGCCGTCCGGCGAGAAGTCGGCCTCCTGCACCTCGTCCGCGAGCACCCGCGGCTCACCCCCTTCCAGGGGCACGATGGCAAGCTGGCCGGTGGCGTGGAACCCTTCCACATGCCGGTGCCCGAGGCTGAGTGCGAGCTGGCCTCGGGACGAGACGGCCAGCACGTCCGCGGAGGGCAGCCCCAGCGCGCGAGTCCCGCCGCCACCGAGCCGCGTCACCCAGGTGGACAGCGGCGCTCCATCCCAGGCCGCTGCATACACGGCGCTTCCCCCGTCTCGGGTGAATCGGGCGCGAGCGACACGGCCCTGGCGGTACGTGAGCTGCTGGTACACCGGGCTGGCAGGCAGGAGGGCCGGCCTGGGGGCCAGGAGCCCGCCCAGCACGGCCCCGCCCACGCTGCTGGCTGCCGCTCCGAGGAGCAGGGAGCGGCGCGAGAGCGCCCGGGTCTCCCTCTGGCGCTCGGGCCGCAGCCCCTCCAGGACCCAGGCGAGATCCTGCGCCGACTGGAAGCGCAGCCTCGCGTCTTTTTCCAGGCACCGGGCCACCACCGGGAGCGCGTCTCCCAGTGTCGCTGTGTCCAGGTGCGGGGGCGTGTCCCGGAGCACGGCGGACAGGCGCTCGGCGTAGGTGGCTCCACCGAATGCCCGCTGCCCGCTCAGCAGCTCGTAGAGGATGGCTCCCACGGCGAAGAGATCACTGCGCGGGTCCGCGGGCTCGCAGCGAGCCTGCTCGGGAGAGAGGTACCCCAACGTCCCGAGCACCGTGCCCGCCTGGGTGGCCTCCACCTCCTGCCGCTGCTGTGGACCGAGGAGCTTCGCGAGGCCGAAGTCCAGAATCTTCAGCGTCCCCTCCCGGGTCACCAGCAGGTTCCCAGGCTTGAGGTCCCGGTGCACCACCCCTTGGGCGTGCGCAGCCGCCAGGCCATGGGCCAGTTGCAGGCCCAGCTCCAGCGCCCGCTCTCGAGGCAGAGGGCCGCGGTCGATCAGGCTCCGCAGCGACTCTCCTTCAAGGAGCTCGCTCACGATGAACGGCACGCCTCCAGCGCTGCCCACGTCGTACACGGTGACGACGTGGGGGTGGGAGATGGATGCGGCGGCGCGAGCTTCCACCTCCAGACGGCGGACCTGCTCCGGCGAGCCCGCGACACGCGCCGACAGCACCTTCACCGCGACGTGCCGCTCCAGGCGCTCATCCCACGCCCGGTACACCTCGCCCGCCGCGCCCGCGCCAATCTGCGCATCCAGCCGGTACGGCCCCAGCCTGTGCCCGGTGAGGTCTCCCCAGCCACGCTCCTGCGTGTCCTCCTGGCTCGCCACCAGCGTGGCCAGCAGCGCGCTGCAGGAGGGGCAGTCCGCCAGGTGCGCCTCCACGGAGGGTGTCTCGCCCAGAGGACGGTGGCCTCGGACGAGCTGGAGAAGGTCCTCTTCCGAGATGCACTCTGCCATGCGGCGTATCCTATGAGATTGCGTCTGGAGCGGCAGGCCGGGCCCTCAGTGCCGCAGCATCCACTCCGTCAGGGGTTGCCAGGCCAGCGCGGGCGCGTCCAGGGCATAGAGCAGGTCCGCGTGGCCGAAGTCTTCCGCCTCGCGCCCTGCTTCGAGGCGACGGACCACATGGGTGGTGACATCCGTGGAGCGGACGAGCGTCGTCGTATACAGCCCGGCGCTGCCGAACCCGCCGGCAGCGCCCAGGTAGAAGAGGGGGACTGAAATCCTGTCGAGGGGTGCGGCCAGCGGGAGCGGCTCCTGGCCGCACCAGAGGGCGTCGCCGTCGGCAAGCTCCGCCAGCGCTTGATGCGGGGGCGCGCTGGCCAGCCAGTCAGCCACCACCGGCTCGGGCGAGTAGCGCAGCGCCGTGGCCCCGTCCTCTTCGAGCACACTGGCCGCCATGTGGTAGTGGGGCGTGGGCGCGTAGAACAGGAAGGTCTGCGCCGTGAGCGCTACCATCGCACCGCGGTTGGTGAGGCCTGGGAAGATGGGCGACGGGGCCGACGGGGCGGCCCTGGCGAACGTACCCATATCGATGAAGAAGCTGTTGTCACTGTCATACAGGCCCGCCGCGAGCTGCGCGCGCTCCTCATCGCGCCGGTTGCACGCGGCCTGGCGGAGTGCCTCGTCCTCCGGGGCAGTCTTCCCGTAGATATCAATGGGCACGAGCCCCTGGATGTACCGGCGCCCCGCGGGCCGCTGCGACTCCTCGGCGGCATAGGCATACGCGAGCTGGGCACCGCGGCTGAAGCCCACCAGGATCACGCCCTTGCTCCCTTGACCGCTCCGGCCGGGCCCGCGCATTGCGAACTGCAGGGCGCGCTCGATGTCGTCCATGGCACTGGCAAACCCCATGTTGGCGAAGTCGCTCAGGCCGGCCTGGCCCGCTGGCGCGGTGGTCCACCGGCGATCAAAGCCCCAGACGTCCACTCCACGCTCAGCCAGGTACACGGCGAGGCCGGGGGGCTTCGGGGTGGCAGTGCCGGCGAGCGAGGGCACGAAGTTCGACGTGAACGTCGAGAAGTCTCCGTGCAGGAGCATGGCCGTGGTCACCGTCGGCCGAGGCCTCCCTGGGGCCTGCTCGCGGATGACCCGGTGGATGCGCAGGTGGGCGTTGGGTGTCTCTCCGACCTTGAGCAGGAAGCTGTAGTGATAGACATCCCGGGTCACCTGCTCCCGCTCGAGCTCGAGGAGCACCGTCCCGGTGGCTGCGCTCGCCGCCTCCGCCACTTGCCGCAGCGGATCAGCCTGGGCCTCCTCCTCCTCCGGTCCACACCCCCCGGTGAATGAGCCGACAAGGACACACAGGAAAAGAAGAACCGCGGTGGAACACCTGGACTTCACTTGGGCACTGCTCGCAGCCATGGACACCTCCATGCCTGGAGGAGACGGCCCCGGGAGGAACTTGCATAAAAAGTGAATTCCGGAACGAAAAAAGCTCAGGGCGCGTCGGCGCCGCCCAGAATCCGGCGGATGCTCACGTCCAGGTTGCTCTGCACCAGCCGAGCGATGCTGTCGAGGCTGGCAGGTGAGAGGGCGAGGCGCTTGACGAGCCGGCGGCGCGTATCCGTGGCGACCTCGTGCGCCGCATGGGCCACCCACCGGGAGGCGGTGGACTGGTGTACGCCGTAGAGCGTCCCGAGCTGCGCGAGCCGGAGCCCCTCGACATAGTGGAGGCGCAGCAGCGCGCGCTGCCGCTCGGGCAATGCCGCGAGGGCCGCACGGAGCGCCTCGCCGAACTCGGCACGGTAGAGCGTCTTGAGGTGGCTCACCTCGGGGTCAGGCTCGCTCGCCATCAACTCGCCCAGCAAGTCCTCCGCCGAGGCGGGTGGCCCCTCAGCGCTCTTCAGTTTGAGGGCGACTCGTGTGGCAGCGACGCGCACCCACGAGAGCAGGGGGCCACTGCCCTTGTACTTCATGAGGCGCGGCGGCGCGTCCTCGGTGCCCACCAGCAGACTCAGCCGGAGGACCTGTCGAACCTCGTCGAGGAAGGCCGGGGTGCTGTCCACCCTGCGCACCGCCGGTTCGATCCCGGAGAGCAAACGCTCGTCGAGGAGTCTCAGCGCCGCCGCATGACCCCGGGCCGCGGCGAAGGCCAGGTACAGATCGGCGAGGTGCTCTGGCGCGGCCCCACCTGCTTGCCGACAGGCTTCGGCATGGCTGGCGAACTGCTCCGGATCGAGTTTGATCTCGGGCCACACCTCACGAGCACCTTGCAGTGCGGACTGTGCTCTCTTCTCGCTCAAGCATGAACAGGCTACCACATGGCTAAACAGTTCCCGCACCTCGAGCCCGAGCACCGTGAGTTCATCCAGCGCCAGCGGCTGTTCTTCACCGCCTCCGCCGCTGCCACCGGACGCGTGAATGTCTCGCCCAAGGGGCTGGATGCGCTCCGCGTGCTCGGTGAGCGCGCCGTCGTCTACCTGGACCGCACCGGCAGCGGCAACGAGACGGCGGCGCACCTGCGTGCCGACAGGCGCCTGACGCTCATGTTCTGCGCCTTCGAGGGGCCGCCCCGAATCCTGCGCCTCTATGGGCAAGGCCGCGTCATCCGGCATGGCAGCCCCGAGTACACCCAGCTCCTGGCCGCCGAGTTCAACAACGAGGAGCCTCCCGGGGCCCGGCAACTGGTGTGGCTCGACATCGAGCTCGTGCAGACCTCGTGCGGCTACGGCGTGCCGCTGTTCGAGTACGGCGGCGAACGTCCCACCCTCACGAAGTGGGCCGAGGCGAAGGGCCCGGAGGGCCTGGAGACCTACCGGCGCGAGAAGAACGCGCGCAGCATCGATGGCCTGCCCACAGGACTCTTCGACGACGAAGACGAGCCTCCTTCACGCTGACGTCAGGGACTGGGAACACGGTATGAGGGCTGCGAGGTGCTCACCGCGCAGGGCTGACCCGGCGGTTCCGAGGGCCGTCTCCGTGTAGGCTTGGCGTCAGCGCGTGGTGGGACTGGCAGGAGCCCCCGAATGAATCCCCTGGCTTGGAGCGGCGATGACTTCCTCGGCTTCTACGTCCTGCTGCTCTCGGCGGTGATGCTCGCCTCGGTCCCGCTGTACGAATGGCTGCGCCGTCCAGGAGGCCCGCCGGCGCCCGAGCACCTGGACCTCGAGCCCTACCAGGTCGCCCTGCTCATCGGCCGAAAGGAAACGCTGGTCGCGGCCGTGGTCCAGCTCGTTCAAGCTGGCGCGCTGCGCATTCAGGACGGGCTTCTTCACGGCGCCGGGCCCCTGGCCTCCAGCGCCCACCCCCTCGAGAAGGCTTTTCACGCCGCGGTGCTCCAAGGGGTGACGGACCGCAAAGGGCTGCTGCGGGCCGCGGAGCCGGAGCTCGCGCGGATGGAGGGCGCATTGCGCCAGCGCGGCCTGCTGATGGCCTCCAAGCCGCTCCAGCGATTGGACACCCTGGGCCACCTCCCCCTGTTAGCGGTGGCGGGCCTGGGACTCGTGAAGATGGGGAGGGAGCTGTCGCGGGGCAGGCCATTGGGCTTCCTCCTGCTGTTCCCGGGGCTGACCGTCGTCTTCTATGTGGCGCACTGGGTGAACAGCCATTACCGGCGCAGCCGGAGGGGAGACGCGGTCCTCCAAGCTCTTCGCGAGCAGCACGTGGCCCTGGCTGTCCCGGTGGGTCCGCAGGGTGCCCCAAGCTCCCCGCGCCCCGGGAACCTCGTCTTGACCGTGCTCTTCCTCGGGGCCCCCGCGCTCCCCCAGGACAAGGAGCTGCAGGGCTACCTGGCCAGGGAATACACACAGCCTGGGGACGTGAGCTGACTCCCCTGGACTCGAGCGGTCCGCGCTTCCTCCTGCTGTACGTGCCGCTCCTCGTGCAGCGGCCCGGGTCACGCGGCGTCGAGCGCGTCGTTGGGCTCGAAGAGCCAGGCGCGGGCCTCTTCCTCGGACTGGAAGCGGCGGAGGATGCGGTCCATGCCGCTGCCGCGCGCGATGCGGTTGAGCTGGAGCGCGGTGAGCTCGCTGCCGACGATCTCGGCGATGCGCCTCATGCCGGCCTGGATGGCCGCCGCCTGACCCTGGCGCAGGAGCTCGGCCGCCTCGGGCGAGGTGGTCCGGAGCTGGCGCAGGTCGGCCAGCACCTTCACGCCCCGTCCCTGCTCCGCGAGCGACTTCACCGCGTTCACGGACTGCTCGACGAACTGCAGCATCTCATCTTCGCGGATGGTGCCTTCCAGGGTGACTTCCACGTGCGTCTTCGACTGAGCGACCTTGACCTGGAACAGGGGAACCTCGCCTGAACGGAGCCCGGGAACGGAAGATTCTACTACCCGGATTCCCTACCGTGTACCAGATGCGGCGGGTGTGACGGCACGGTGAAACCGCGTCATGTTCTTGGCTGGCCCGGGGTGCTTTCGCCTAGAATCCCCGGCCGACGAGAGAGGTCACTCCCCTGGATCTGGCAACGCTCAACAAGCTGCTCACGGTCGGCGTGCAGAATGGCGCCTCGGACATCCACTTCCGGCCGGGCGATCCTCCCATCTACCGGGTCAACGGTGTGCTGCGGCCGCTGAAGATGGAGAAGCTCCATCCGGACCACACCAAACAGGTCGCCCTCCACATCATCAGCGATCCGCTGACGAAGACCCAGGTGGACAGCCTGCAGGAGTACGACACCTCGTACGGGCTGCCGGGGGTGGCGCGCTTCCGGGTGAACATCTACCGGCAGCGGGGCACGCTGGCGTGCATCCTGCGCATCATCCCGGACGAGATCCCCACCATCGATGGGCTGGGGCTGCCGCAGGTACTCAAGACGATCGCCGGCAACGATCGCGGCCTGGTGCTGGTGACGGGTGCCACGGGCTCGGGCAAGAGCTCGACGCTCGCGGCGATGATCGATCAGATCAACCGCACCGAGAACCTGCACATCCTCACCATCGAGGACCCGGTCGAGTTCATCTACAAGAACCACAAGTCCTCCATCTCCCAGCGGGAGATCGGCCCGGACACGGAGAACTTCGCCATCGCCCTGCGCGCCGCGCTGCGTCAGGACCCGGACGTGATTCTGGTGGGCGAGATGCGCGACACGGAGACGATCGACATCGCGCTCAAGGCGTCGGAGACGGGCCACCTGGTGCTGTCGACGGTGCACACGACGGACGCCTCGAGGACCATCAACCGCCTCATCTCGGTGTTTCCCGCCGAGGAGCAGGCGATGGTGCGCATGCGCCTGGCCGACAGCCTCAAGGCGACCATCTCGCAGCGGCTGCTGCCGAAGGCAGACGGCAAGGGACGCACCGTGGCGCTGGAGATCATGGTCCAGACCAAGTCGGTGGAGCAGTACATCCGCGAGGACCGGGCCAACGAGCTCAAGGACGTGATCGAGAAGGGCCGGGACATGTTCGGCATGCAGTCCTTCGATCAGCACCTGAGCCAGCTCTACAAGCAGGGGGAGATCACCCTGGAGACGGCGCAGAGCGCGGCCACCAACCCGGCGGACTTCCAGCGCGCGCTCGAGTTCGAGTGAGCGCGGGAGGCCCGGAGCCTCAGCTGCGCGTCCGATCGGCCACGGCCGGGACGGGGCGGGACGGCCGGAAGTCCAGCCGCGTCTGGGCGAGGCTCCTCGAGGGCAGCGCCGGACCCGCGGGCCGCAGCCGGGTTCCACGCCTCTCGGACTCGCACTCCGCCTGAGCCACGGCGGGCTCCGCCTGCCGGCTGGCGAGCACCTCCTGGACGGCGCGGGCCAGCAGGGCCTGCCCTCGCGGATGGGGCGCGGCCTCGTCGGTCAGCGCGCACAGCTGCTCGCGCAGCCGCAGCGCTCCCGGGGTCCGCTCTTTCGGCTCCCACTGGAGCAGCTCCATGACGATGGCATCCAGCAGCGGAGGGACCTCCGGGCGGAAGACGGAGGGCGGGGGGAAGGACCTCGGGGTGAAACCCCAGCGGGAGTCCTGGCGCGCCTCGCACGGGATGACGTGGCGGCCGGTGAGGGCCTCGTAGAGGGTGAGGCCGAGCGCGAAGAGATCGGCGCGGGCATCGAACGGCTCGGCGCGGGCCTGCTCCGGGGCCATGTAGCCGGGCTTGCCGACGACCCGGCCCGCCAGGGTGAGCGAGGCGTGGTGGGCGGCCCGGGCGATGCCGAAGTCCCCCAGCTTCACCTCGCCGATGCGCGACAGGAGGATGTTGGGGGGGTTGATGTCCCGGTGCACGAGGTTGAGCGGCGTGCCGTCGCTCGCGGTGCGGTGGTGGACGTAGTCGAGCCCCGCGGCGAGCTCGGCGCCCAGGTACGTCACCGCGGCGAGGGGGAGTGGCCCCCGGGCCCTGAGCAGCTCGCGCAAGGACACGCCCTCGATGAACTCCATGGCCATGAAGTAGGTGTCGCCGAAGCGGCCCACGTCGAGCACCTGGACGATGTTGGGGTGGTGCAGCAGCGAGCCCAGCTCGGCCTCGCGCCGGAAGAGGGTGACGAAGTGGGGATCTCCGGCATGGCTCGGGAGGATGCGCTTGAGGGCGACGCGCTTCTCGAAGCCGCCCTCGGGGCTGTAGGTGGCGCGGAAGACCTCGGCCATGCCGCCCACGCCCAGCCGCTCGTGGAGGAAGTACTTGCCGAGCAGATCCCTGGCGCGCACGGCGCGCAGCGCCTCCTCGGCCTTGCGCAGCAGGTGGCTGGCCACGAGCGCGGCGACGCAGCCGGTGAGGAAGAGGTAGAGGGCGCGCAGGGTGATGAGCGGCGGCGAGAGCATCAGCGGCACGGGGGCCTGCAGCCGGGGCCAGGCCAGCAACCAGTAGAGCAACAGCGACGCGGTGGCGGCGAGGGCTCCGGCGAAGATGGCCAGCTTCCGGTTGGAGCGCATGGACGCGAGGATGATGAACGCGCCCCACAGCAGCGAGGTGGGGTTGGTGAGGGCCTGCTCGGCGTTCTCGAAGTGCAGATCGAGCAGGAACTCGAAGACGCCGACGGAGATCTCCAGGGAGACGTTGAGCCAGCAGATGGCGGGATGGAACCAGCCGCGCTGGAGCACCCGGGAGAGCCACCCGTAATAACCCCCGTAGGCCGCCGTCATGCCGGCCACGGCGAGGGCGCGAGGCCAACCGATGGCCGGTCCCAGCAGGAGCGTGGCGGCGACGAAGCACACCGCGGCCATGCAGATGAACCGGGCGACATCGGCCTCGCGTGTGGCGGCATCCTCGCGGAGGTAGTCGGCGAGGAGCCGTGAGCCCATCGAGCTGGGGGTATTCGGGAATACTGCCTGTTGCATGATTCCCGGATTATTCACCACCTTGGCAGGGACGACCAGACCTGCGAAGTAGGCCCGTGCGCTCGTGGATGGGAAGGGCATGGAGTGGCTCGGAGGGCCACACGGCGAGCGGACATGCGGGCAGAGGTGGCCAAGCCGACGGGGATTGTGCCGAGACGGAGTGAAGATGTTCGCGCACGCGTGGTTCGTTAAAGAGGCCCGCCACGTTCCCTGGCTCTACCTGAAGGGGACTACACTGAGCGGCCGGGCCGCACCGTCTCGCCGTATCGGCGGAAAGGGTTGGGTACGTTAATGGACGACGAGCAGCGAGAGCAGCGGATGCGCCAACTCCTTATGGAGGAGGCGAAGCGCGCCATCGCACTGCGATCAAAAGACCGGGAGTTCCATGGTCTGGAACGGGAGTTTGGCTATTACCAAGCGGAAATGCTCGCCGATTACGAGAAGTCGAAGGACATCAAGCATCCACGCGACGTCGGCGCTTCACGTGAGGAGATCTTAAGGAAGTTCCTGCAGAAGAGCGGCTATTTACCGAGACGCTACGCGGTGTCCGAAAACAGTGCGAGGGTGGCTTCAACTACGGGTCACCTTAGCAAAGAAATTGACATTCTGCTCTACGACCCTTTCGACTCAGTTTCCCTTATGAGGCGTGAAGACGTCTATGAAGTGTTTCCGGTCGAGAGTGTCTACGGCGTCATTCAAGTCAAGTCCCGTTTGAACAAGCGCGAGATCAAAGACGGACTCGCCAACTTGGCCTCGTTCAAGCGTTTGGATAGGCAGCCACATGCGCCGTGGGGCGTTCGAGGTATAAACGACAGGAAGGCCGATCGGGGCTTCGGTCTCCTGTTCGCCTATGACAGCGACCTCGGATGGCTTGAACTCAATCAAGAGATTGAAGCATTTGCAAAAGAGAACCCCAATCGCCTCTGGGCGAACGGCGTCTTCATCCTCAGTAAAGGGATTCTCCTTCATGGAGATACTGAGGGAGGGCGGTTCGGCAATTCGGAAATCGATCGGATTAAAAACATCCAAATCTACGGATTCCCTGATCGTGATGGTAGCTTCCTTTTCAAATTTCAAAGCGTGTTGTTGCAACTCTTGCGAGAAACGCGAGTCGTAGAAGCCGAAATTGACTCCTATTTTCGCCTGCCGCTGATCGCCGATTCTCATTCCTATCAGTTTGCCTTTGGGTATTTGGCGGAATTCGCTACCTGCCCGCGGCACGGTGATTTTCAGCGAACTATCGCGCCGGATCAGCTTGAGAAACTTATCAATTGGTGCCGAACCGCCGAACCTATCAACTATGTCCGTGCGATCGATATCGCCTACGGTCGGCCCGATGATGTCGAAGCCTATAAGAGGCAACCCGGTGATGTCCGAATCTACAATCCCGAGGCTTTTCCGCTCCAAGACATTCTCACCCAGAAAATATTGTTCCGCGGAAATCCAGTGCATTCGCTTGCGTTCGACATGATTCAGGCTGCAGATATGACGATCTGCGTGCCAGCTTACTACTCTCAAAAGGAAGGGATAATCTCAGGCTGCCCCAAATGCGGATGAGGTCTCAGGCTCACCACTTTCAAGGTGTAGGAGCGGGGCCGCCCCGGAGGCTTGCAGGAGGTGTCTGGGGCGGAGCAAACGCCTCACCCGGAGGCGGGGAACGGCGCACCAGGGTACCTGGCCCGCCAGCCAATCCTTGTTACAAGGCTGACCGGGCAGAGATCTCTGGTTTACAGGGTCACCTGCTCTCGCCAAAGCTGCCGTAGGACTGCGTTGTTTCTCTCGTGTCACGTGGATTCCTCTCCCCGGAGGATACGCGCAGTCGCCACATGCCGTCGGGCCACCTCTCCGGACACATACCCTTTCTTGGTTTTCTTCTTGTGCTTGCGTGGATGCTTGCGCAGTCTGGCCGGATTGACGTTCGCCGCCATCCTCAACAGCGTGCGGCTCAGTTCAGTCGCTGACTGTGTTTCGAACTCTTCCCACTCCGCTTCTGGCACGGCAATCATCATGCCGCTGTAGGTGGTTCTCACTTCATCCGCTATGTAATAGGAGGACACCTGGAAGTTCGCTGCCTCCAATCGATGCTCAGTCTCCACCGCTGACTGCAGCACCGCCAGGATGTTGTAGCTCATGCACGCCACGCTGAACGCCAGCAGCGCCGCACGCGGGTTGCCCAGTCCGGCCACCTCGCTTTGAAACACTGCTTCGAGGCGACCGAACATGCCTTCGATGCTCCAGCGGCGTCGGTAGAGCCTCGCCACGTCCAGGGCTCCCATGCGCTCCTCGGGCACATTCGTCAACAGGCGGATGACTGTTTCTCCGTCCTCAGTCGGCTCATCCAAATGCAACTCCACACGCCGCAGTGCCAACTGTCGTCCTGTCTCGTCCTCAATCCGGACGGCCTGCTCGAAAACGAGCCCCGTCTCCACACGCCCCACCTCACGTGGCGGCCCCACCACTGTCGGATTGGGAGAGACTCCATGCTCTCGGATGATGAAGGCGGCCTGCTTGTCGTGAATGGCGAAGAGAATGCCCGTGGTGGAGAAGTTCCTGTCGGCCAACCACAACTCTCCCTTGCGCACCTGCTCGAGGACGGGCCCCATCAGGGCGCGCTCCTGTGCGTGGGCATCCTCGGCGGGCACCATGTCCACCACCAGGTCCAATTCCGGCGCATACACCACCAGCGACTGCCCTGGCAGTGCCGCACCCCGGAAGCCTCGCAATGGCTTCAGTCGCTTTTCGCTCGCCGCCAGGTGGTTGCCATCCAGCACGCGCACCCGGTAGCCCGCGGCCCACGGCGTCTGCTGCGCCTTCATGAACTTGACTACCGGCACCAGTTTCTTGGCGCCCTCGCGCACCAGCGCACGTCCTATCTCCGGCTCGGTGCGATTCACCTTGTCGTACAAGGCCGCCAGCGACACTCCCAGGTCGGTGCGGGCCTGAGCCGCCGCATGCAGCGACGGCTTGAGGCCCAGGGCCACCAGGGCCATGAGATCCACCACCGTGGAGAAGAGCAGCTCGCGCGTGTACTGCTTGTCGCGGTACTGCTCGAACAGCTCTTCCAGCCACTGCCGACTCAGCGCCTGCTGCATCAGCAGGCGCGCCATGACCGTCAACGGGCTTTGCTTCGTAAAGCGCTCGAATACAGCATCCAGGGCCATGGTCCTTTCCTCCGGAGTAGTCCCTGAAAGATGACCTCGGCGGTAGTTCCGTGCTGCACCCCCTGATTACAGCCTGCTCCCTCGCTCGCTTCCCTTGCCGGGTAGTATCATTCTCCCGACCTTGAAAGTGGTGGGTCTCAGGCTCACCCGATCAGCGCTTCAACTTGAGGAGCCCGGCGTAGGGCAGGCCGTCCCCTGATGGTGGTTAGGCGGGGGGGGAATGGAGCACCCTGTGTTTCCTCGCCCGCGGCGGTGTACCCGGAGAGCCGCATCTCGGCCGTCAGGCGGGTAGGGAAGCCGGGCCCGGCTCGTGCACAGTGCGCGGGCATGAACCGGAAGCGATGGATTCGATGGGCCGTGGGGACGCCGCTCGTGGTGCTGGGGCTGCTGGTGGGCCTGTGGCAGCTCTCGAAATCTTGGACGTTCCAGCTCTTTGGCGAGTTCTACCCCCGGGTGGAGACGTCCGAGAAGGTGGTGGCGCTGACGTTCGATGACGGGCCGAGAGCGGGCCAGACGGAGGAGATCCTCGGCATCCTGAAGCGGCACGAGGTGAAGGCCAGCTTCTTCATGGTGGGGCGGAACATCGAGCGCCACCCGGAGCTGGCGGCGCGGGTGCTCGCCGAGGGGCACCAGGTAGGCAACCACTCGTATTCGCACCACCGGCTGGTGCTCAAGTCGCCGGCCTACGTCCAGGAGGAGCTCGACAAGACGGACGCGCTGCTGCGCGGGCTGGGGGTGCAGGGGGAGATTCTCTTCCGGGCGCCGTACGGCAAGAAGCTGGTGGTGCTGCCGTGGCTGCTCTCGCGGAGCGGACGGAAGCACATCACCTTCGACGCGGTGTCGAGGGACGACGAGACGCAGGACGTGGGGCTGCTGACGTCGCGGGTGATGGAGTCGGTGCGGCCGGGCTCGATCATCCTGTTCCACGATGGGGGGCAGGAGAAACCCGGGACGGTGAAGGCGGTGGACCTCGTCCTGGGGAATCTGAAGGAGCAGGGCTACCGCATCGTGACGGTGTCGGAACTGCTGGCGCTCGGAGGTGTCGCTCCGGCTTCCACGGTGCCCCCGGCGAACTGACTCAGGGCTCCGAGGCCGCGGCGGCGGGAGTCACGGCCGGAGCCCGCCCCCGGATGCGGAGCGAGAAGTCGTCACGGTCCTGGGCGGCGAGGGCGAGCGTGTTGATGCGATGGCGCTCGCGCGTCTCGGCGAGGCCCACGTCGGAGTCGATCAACCCCAGCGAGAGGGCGAGCGCATCGGAGTAGGCGGGCAGGAGGGTGCGGTGATCGTAGGGGACGTTGGTCTCGCTGACCTTCTCGAGGTGCCGCACGAGGTTGGTGGTGCAGTTGCTGGTGAACGAGTTGTAGAACTCGGGCCGCGCGTGGAGGTCGTTCATGCGCTGCACCATGTCGAGGAAGAAGGCGGCGGTGCGCTCCTGGGAGGCGCGGACGGGGTAGAGGTAGACGTCATCGCGGCGGTGGTTGCTGCGCAGCTGGATGAGGTCGCGCTCGTCGCCGGCGACGTAGATGATCTCGTACTGGCGGAACAGGCCTCCGAGGACTGAATACGTCTCACCACGCTCGCGGCGGATCTCCACGGAGAAGGAGAGGAAGCGATCTCCGGAGAACTCGAAGCTGACCATGGTGTGAGCGGCGCCCTCGAAGCCGGAGAAGGGCTCGACGATGAACCAGGCGCGGACGAGCTCGCGGGTGTCGTAGGTGGCGGAGTACCAGGCGGCGTCCCAGTCGGTGGTGCTGCGGTAGCGGAAGTCGCGGATGTCGTGGAGGGTGACGCGGGAGCCCTGCATCTCGGCGCGGGAGGCGCGGACGAGATCCGGGGCCCAGTCGCGGGTGATCGAGGGCTGCACGGTGCGCGTCCAGGCGAACACGCTGGCGCAGAGCACGGCGAGCGTCCCCAGCGCGAGTCCACGGGAGCCCAGGCTCCAGGCGAGGCCCACGGCCAGGACGAGCACCAGGGCCACGGCATACCGCCACCAGGGGATGCCCTGGGGACCCCCACCGGTGAGGAGGACGGCGGGGACGAGCCACGCCATGCCAAGGGCGAGGAGGACGAGCGGACCGGCGAGGGAGAGAAGGCGCATGAACGGCCGGGAGTATCGGTCATGGCCCTCGGGTCCGCAGCATCGGTGGAAGCCTTCCCGCCAGGACAGCGAGCGGACGGCCAGCCTGGCTCATGCGGCGTGTGAATGCCTCGCATCGAGGTCCGCTCGAAAGGGTGACACACACGAGGAGGCTTCACGTGAACGCATGGAAGAAGGCTTGGGTGCTGGTCCCCGCGCTGATCCTGGGCGGGACGGCTTGTGTGACTCCCGGCAAGAGGACCGCCACGGGCGCGGCGGCGGGAGCCATCGTGGGAGCGGGAGCGGGGGCGGTGGCGGGAAGGAGTTGGGAGGGCGCGGCCATCGGGGCCGGGGTGGGAGCGGTGGCGGGCGGAGCCGTGGGCAACTATCTCGACAAGCAGGCGCGAGAGTTGGAGCAGGTCGCGGAGACCCGTCGAACGGAGCACGGCATCCTGCTGAACCTGCGGAACGATCTGCTCTTCGACACGGACAGCGCCGTGCTCACCGAGAGCGCCATCGCCCAGCTGACGCGCATTGGCGACATCATCGCGAAGTACCCGGAGGATCACCTCCGCATCGAGGGCCACACGGACAGCCGGGGCACGGTGCCCCACAACGAGGCGCTCTCGCTGCGCCGCGCCGAGGCCGTCGCGCGCGTGTTGACCTCACGGGGCGTAACGCCGCGGCAGATGCTGGTGCTGGGCATGGGCGAGTCGACGCCGGTGGCCTCGAACGACACCGATGCGGGCCGCTCCACCAACCGCCGCGTCGAGATCCACATCGCTGTGCCGCAGGCGCCGCCCGTCTGAGTCCACTGGCGCTCATCCAAGCCAATCTCGTTTTCCTTATCTTCCTTTTTAAGATAGGAGAGCGGTTCTAGGGGGCACCTGCCACCGGCCCCCGAGGAGAGCGAGATGAGAGTCCTGAACCGGCTGCTTGGATTGGCGCTGTTCGCATCCCTGCAGGCCTGTGGTCCGCAGGAGGAAGTGCGGGCCGACGAGGTCATCGGCTCGAGCACGCAGGACATCCAGCTCTCGATCAAGAACGCCGATCCGAGCGTCATCCGGGTGGACAGCACCTATATCTCCGCGGAGGTGGACGCCGGGCGCATCTACGTGCGGATGGCCTCCTCCGTGAATGGCCTGGCGAGCGCGGTGCGCCAGCAGGTCTGGGGCAATCCCAGCGGCTGGGCCGAGGTGTGGGCGCCGGAGATCATCAAGGACGGCACGACCTATTACATCTATTTCACGGCGGGGGCCGGCAGCGCCCACCGGATGTATTACATCAAGTCCACGTCGCCCAATACGGGCTACTCGGCGGCGGGGCTGATGAGCCTGCCGGACAACAAGTGGGCCATCGACGGCACGGCGTTCATCTACAACGGGCAGCGCTACTTCGTCTGGTCGGGCTGGGTGGGGGACACCAACGGGGAGCAGACGCTGTTCATCGCGCGCATGACGAGCCCGACCACGGTCTCGGGAGCGCGGTACGTCATCTCGCAGCCGCGCGAGTGGTGGGAGAAGGTCGACGTCAACCCGCCCACGCGCGTCAACGAGGGCCCCGAGCCGATCATCGATCCGAGCGGACAGCTGCACATCGTGTACTCGGCGAACGGAAGCTGGGACACGAACTACTGCCTCGCGGATCTGCGGCTCCGGGCGGGAGGGGATCCGACCTATGTGTGGGACTGGTACAAGTCCAACGGCTGCCTGTTCGGTTCCAACGGCGGCATCATGATGAGCGGATGGAACGCCACGCTGTACGCGAAGGGCGTGGGCCATCACTCGTTCGTGTTGCTCAACGGAGATCCGAACACGAGCCCGCCCGCGGGCCCGCAGTTCCCGCTGGCGTTCCACGGCGTGCCCAAGAACGAGTATCCGAGTCCGTTCTGGTCGGGCCGCTACTGGTACTCGGGGACGTTCCAGTGGTGGGGGAACATCACCTATACGCGGGGCACGGCGAGCAACACGGGCTGGAGCCTGAAGTTCTACGAGTAGCTCCCTCTCCCTCTGGGCAGGGGAAAAGCATCTAAAGGGCAAGGAAATCAGTGACTTGGCAGGTGGCCCACCTGCCAGGTCAGACAGGCTCCATAGGGTGGCTCCCATATGGGGGCGGCAATGGGGCAGGGCGAGGGAGAGGGCGGGCAGGTCGTTGAGCTGATTCTCAAGCACTTCGGCACGCTGAGGGACCCGCGTGTGGCACGCACCAGACGGCATGCACTGCTCAACGTGCTGGTGATGGCGCTGTGTGGAGTGATAGCCGGGGCAGACGGGTGGAAGCAGCTGGCGCTGTTCGCCAGGACGAGAGCCAGATGGTTCGCCACCTTCCTGGAAATTCCTCACGGAGTGCCCAGCGCGGACACATTTCGCCGGGTGTTTTGCGCACTCAGGCCCCAGGCCTTCGAGGTGTGCTTCCGCAGCTGGGTGCAGGAGATGGCCCAGACACTGCGCGAGGAGGTAGTGGCGGTGGACGGCAAGAGCGTGCGAGGCGCCTTGGGCAAGGCGCTGGCGGGCTCACCGCTGCACCTGGTGCACGTGTGGGCCACGCAGCAGAGGTTGCTGCTGGCACAAGCGGCGGTGCAGGGGGCGCCCGGGGAGGTGAAGGCCATACCCGAGCTGCTGGCGCTGCTGGACTTGAAGGGGGCGGTGGTAACGGTGGACGCCAACGGGTGCACGGCCCAGGTAGCCCAGGCCGTGGTGCAGGCCCAGGCGGACTACGTGCTGTGTCTCAAGGGCAACCGCGGGCCGCTGCACGCGTATGTGCAGGACTTGTTCGCCCCAGTGCGTGAGGGCCAGGCGCGTGCCCGGGTGGACTCCCACTCTCGCAGCGAAGAAGAGGGGCATGGCCGGCACGAGGTGCGCAGTGCCTGGGCTGTTGCCCTCAAGCTCGAGGCTTGTCCCAAGTCGGCCTCCACATGGCCCAAGCTCAAGACGGCCGTCATGATGCGGCGTGAGCGCACCCAGGGCGGCAAGACGCAGGTGCAGTGGCACTACTACCTCACCAGCCTGCCACCCAAGGCGCGCAAGCTCGCCCGAATCATCCGCACCCATTGGGGCGTGGAGAATGGCCTGCACTGGAGCCTGGACGTGTGCCTGGGCGAGGACTCGCGCCGCATTCGCGACCACAGCGGCGCTCAGAACTTCGCGCTGCTCAGCCGCATGGCCCTGACCGCTCTGCGGCGCGAGTCGACGGAAAAACCGGGCGTGCCCAGTCGACGCAAGCTGGCCGGCTGGGACAACGATTATCTGCTACGCGTCTTGATGGCCGTATTTACTGACCTTTAGATGCGTTCGCCCTGCCCAGAGGGAGAGGGCTGGGGTGAGGGTCTACGCTCGCGCGAGATGCCAACCACCGACGAACAAGAGCAGGGAGTCCGGCGGGTATACGGGGAGATCGCCGAAGCCTACGAGGCGTTCTTCCCGTCCCTGCACCGGTACGAGGGGAGGGTGGAGCGGTTCCTCGGGGAGGCGGTGTCGCCAGGCCGCCGGGTGCTCGATGTGGGATGCGGCCCGGGGCAACTGAC
Source organism: Archangium gephyra (assembly GCF_042230915.1). Lineage (GTDB taxonomy): Bacteria > Myxococcota > Myxococcia > Myxococcales > Myxococcaceae > Archangium > Archangium gephyra_B. The sequence continues at coordinate 5,679,183 of NZ_CP102578.1, forward strand.
GCGCGAGCTCGACCCGACCGTGGAGGTCGTGGGCCTGGATCTCTCGCCCGAGATGATCGCGCGGGCGAGACAGGGCCGGCCGTCGGGCGAGTACCGGGTGCACAGCTATCGCGACCCCGTACCCGGGGAGCTGGGCCGTTTCGATGTGGCGCTGGCGGTGGGGTGCCTCGACTTCTGCGATGACCTGGCGCGGACGCTGGGCCACGTGTCCGAGGCGCTGAAGCCCGGAGGGCGCCTGCTCTTCACGGTGCTCGAGCGCCGCCCGGGGCTGGAGGGGCACGAGGAGGCCTGGCGCCGGATCCACACGGCGGACCAGGAGGTGACGCTGTACTTCTGGTCCTTCGCGGAGACGGCGAGGGCCCTCGAGTCCGCGAGGCTCCTGCCACGCACCTACGGGCACGCGCCCGGCTGGGTGCAGCTGATGGAACAGCGGACGATGCACTTCGGCTGGTGGGACGTGGAGCGGGGCTGAACGGACGTGTCCCGATCCGTCCTGCGGGGTAGGGCGGGAGGAGGGCTGGCGCGCCCCGTTACTCCAGGCGGAGCGCTGTTGGGGATTGGATCCGATAAGTCAGGCCGCTCGGAGGGCGGCTGAACGTCCTTGACGCGAGGGGCCAGTGTTGCAAAGCATCCGCCGCCCACAAGGTCACACCCTTCCCAAGTGTCAGGAGCTTCGTTCATGGCCCCTCCGAGCGGCGAGAAGATCACCCTGAAGAACGGCAAGCTGTTCGTGCCGGATCACCCCATCGTCCCCTTCATCGAGGGTGACGGCACCGGCCGCGACATCTGGCGCGCCTCGCAGGCCGTCTTCGACGCGGCGGTGGAGAAGGCCTACAAGGGTAAGAAGAAGATCTCCTGGTTCGAGGTGCTGGCCGGCGAGAAGGCGTTCAAGACGGTCAACAACTGGCTGCCCGACGAGACGGTCACCGCGTTCCGCGAGTACCTGGTGGGCATCAAGGGCCCGCTGACCACGCCGGTGGGCGGTGGCATCCGCTCGCTGAACGTCGCGCTGCGCCAGATGCTGGACCTGTACGTGTGCCTGCGCCCCGTGCGCTACTTCAAGGGCGTGCCCAGCCCGGTGAAGACCCCCGAGAAGGTCGACATGACCATCTTCCGGGAGAACACCGAGGACATCTACGCCGGTATCGAGTTCGAGGCGGGCAGCGCCCAGGCCGCGAAGTTCCTCGAGTTCCTCAAGAAGGAGTTCCCGAAGGACGCCGGGAAGATCCGCTTCCCGGAGAACGTGGGCATCGGCATCAAGCCCGTGTCGAAGGAAGGCACGGAGCGCCTGGTGCGCGCCGCGATCGAGTACGCCATCGCGCACAAGCGCAAGAGCGTGACGATCGTCCACAAGGGCAACATCATGAAGTTCACCGAGGGCGCCTTCCGCAAGTGGGGCTACGACCTGGCGGTGCGCGAGTTCGGCGACAAGGTCTACACCTGGGATCAGTGGGAGGCCACCAAGGCCGCCAAGAGCGAGGACGCCGCCAACGCCGAGCAGAAGGCCGCGGTCTCCGCCGGGAAGATCATCATCAAGGACTCCATCGCGGACATCACCTTGCAGCAGGTGCTGACGCGTCCGGACGAGTTCGACGTGATCGCCACGCTCAACCTCAACGGTGACTACCTCTCCGACGCGCTGGCCGCGCAGGTGGGCGGCATCGGCATCGCGCCGGGCGGCAACATCAACTACGTCACCGGCCACGCCGTCTTCGAGGCCACCCACGGCACCGCGCCCAAGTACGCGGACCAGGACAAGGTGAACCCGGGCTCGGTCATCCTCTCCGGCGAGATGATGCTGCGCCACATGGGCTGGCACGAGGCCGCGGACCTGATCATCCAGGGCATGGACAAGGCCATCGCGAACAAGACGGTCACCTATGACTTCGCCCGCCTGATGCGTCAGGAGAGCCAGGGCAACGTGACCGAGGTGAAGTGCTCCGAGTTCGGTCAGGCCATCATCAAGAACATGTAGTCGTCACGAGGAGACAAACCACATGGCTCACACCAAGAAGAAGATTGGTCTCATCGGCGGCGGTCAGATCGGTGGCAACCTGGCCCTGCTCGCGGTGCAGAAGCAGCTCGGCGACGTCGTCCTCTACGACATCCCCGTGGCCGAGGGCCTGGTCAAGGGCAAGGCGCTGGACATCAACCAGCTGTCCGCCGTGGACGGTTACGACTGCCGCGTCACCGGCACCACCGACTGGAAGGACGTGGCCGGCTCGGACGTCGTCATCATCACGGCCGGCGTGCCCCGCAAGCCGGGCATGAGCCGCGAGGACCTGCTCGACGTCAACCTGAAGATCATGCGGGACGTGGCGGCCAACATCAAGCAGCACTGCCCCAACGCCTTCGTCATCAACGTGGCCAACCCGCTGGACGCGATGGTGTTCGCGCTCCACAAGATCGCCGGACTTCCCAAGAACATGGTCGTCGGCATGGCGGGCGTGCTCGACACCAGCCGCTTCAAGTGCTTCGTGGCCGAGGCGCTCGGCTGCTCCATCCGCGACGTCGAGGCCCTGGTGCTCGGCGGCCACGGTGACGACATGGTTCCGCTCGTGCGTCACAGCACGGTGGGCGGCGTGCCCCTCACCCAGCTGATCGCCAAGGACAAGCTGGACGCCATCATCGACCGCACCCGCAAGGGCGGCGCCGAGCTGGTGAACCTCTACAAGACGGGCAGCGCCTACTTCGCTCCCGCCTCCAGCTCCATCGCCATGGCGGAGAGCTACCTGCTCGACCGCAAGCGCGTGCTGCCGGCCGCCGCCCTGCTCGAGGGGCAGTACGGCATGAACGGCTACTTCTTCGGCGTCCCCACGCAGATCGGCGCGGGCGGTGTGGAGAAGATCATCGAGGTGCAGCTCAACGAGTCCGAGAAGGCCGAGCTCAACAAGTCCTTCGAGTCGGTGAAGAAGACCGTCGGCGAAGTGAAGCTCTAGTGCACATCCCCTCTCCCGCTGGGAGAGGGTCAGGGGGAGGGTCTTCCCCATGTCCCGCGTGACGGCCCTCACCCCCCGTCCTCTCCCAGCGGGAGAGGGAGCCAGCGGGGCTGATGCCGGAGATGGAGTGGGCTTATCCCTCCGCTCCGGTAATCTTTGCGGCTCGCTGAATTCACCAGTTAACTAGCCGGTAGCATTCGCACCGGAGGTCCGAGCGCCGCACTCGCGGAGTGGCGGCGCAGGCCCTGCCCCCCAGAGGCGTCTGGTCCTCCGGTCACCAAGGAGACGCAGCATGGCAGCAGCAGCGCGGTTCACGGTGGTGGGCGGCGGACTCGCCGGGCTGATGACCACCATCAAGCTCGCCGAGGCCGGTCACCAGGTCGACATCCTGTCCCTCGTGCCGGTGAAGCGTTCCCACTCGGTCTGCGCCCAGGGCGGCATCAACGGCGCGGTGAACACGAAGGGGGAGGGTGACTCCCCGGATATCCACGTGAAGGACACGCTGCGCGGCGGCGACTTCCTGGCCGAGCAGGTCTCCGTCAAGGGCATGTGCCATGCGGCCCCGGGCATCATCTACCTGCTCGACCGCATGGGCGTGACGTTCAACCGCACGTCCGAGGGTCTGCTGGACTTCCGGCGCTTCGGCGGCACGCTGCACCACCGCACGGCCTTCGCGGGCGCCACCACCGGCCAGCAGCTGCTCTACGCGCTGGACGAGCAGGTGCGCCGCTGGGAGGCCGAGGGGCGCGTCACCAAGTACGAGTACTGGGAGTGGCTGGGCACGGTGAAGGACGGCACGGGCCGCGTCATCGGCAGCGTGGCCATGGATCTGCGCACCAACGAGATCCGCACCTTCCCGGCCGAGGCCGTGTGCCTCGCCACGGGTGGCCCGGGCATCGTCTTCGGGCGCTCCACCAACTCCATCATCAACACCGGTACCGCCGCCGGCCGCGCCTACATGGAGGGCGCCATCTACTCCAACGGCGAGTTCATCCAGGTGCACCCCACCTCCATTCCGGGTGAGGACAAGCTGCGCCTGATGAGCGAGTCGGTGCGTGGCGAGGGTGGCCGCGTCTGGGTGCCCCGGAAGAAGGGCGACACGCGCGACCCCAAGGCGATCCCCGAGAGCGAGCGCTTCTACTTCCTCGAGGAGAAGTACCCCAAGTACAAGAACCTGGTGCCGCGCGACGTGGCCACCCGCGAGATCTTCACGGTGTGCCGCGAGCTGGGCCTGGGCCTGGACGGCGGCGACGCCGTGTACCTGGACGTCACGCACATCCCGGCCCACGTGCTCACCGCCAAGCTGGGCGGCGTGATGGAGATCTACGAGAAGTTCGTGGGCGATGACCCGCGCCACGTGCCCATGAAGATCTTCCCGGGCATGCACTACTCGATGGGCGGCCTGTACGTGCGCTTCGAGGCGGATCCTCAGACGCAGACGCCGCTGGTCGGCAGCCCCGTCAACCAGTCCACCAACATCCCGGGCCTGTACGCCGCGGGCGAGGCGGACTACGCCTACCACGGCGCGAACCGCCTGGGCGCCAACTCGCTGCTCTCCTGCATCTACAGCGGCATGATCGGCGGCCCGGCCATGGTGGCCTTCTCCAAGAGCCAGTCCAAGAGCGCCGACGACGCGGACCACCAGAAGTACTTCGCCGACGCGCAGAAGTACTGGGCGGATCGCTTCGCCACCATCAAGAAGATGGACGGCAAGGAGAACGCGTACGGGCTCAACAAGGAGCTGGGCGACCTGATGACGGAGAACTGCACCGTCGTCCGCTACAACGACCGGCTCAAGAAGGCGCTGGAGAAGATCCGCGACTTCAAGGAGCGCTGGAAGAGCTGCAACGCGCTGGACACCGGCAACGTGGGCAACCGGAGCATCTCCTACATCAACCAGCTCTGGAACATGTTCGAGCTGGCCGAGGTGATCGCCAAGAGCGCGCTGCTGCGCGACGAGAGCCGCGGCGCCCACTACAAGCCGGAGTTCTCGCTGCCCGAGCCCAAGGTGAAGGATCCGACGAAGGATCCCGAGTGGATGGCGCTGTGGAAGAAGCGCCACGAGAAGTGGGCCAAGACGACCATGGCCGCCTACTCGGCCGAGGGTCCGCAGATCACCTATCAGGACATCCCCACGCCCGTGCTCGATCCCGAGCCGCGCTGGTACGCCTAAGGAAGGGACGGAGGGAACGCCATGGACAACGCGACCGCGCAGGCGCCTGTCAGCACCACCACGAAGCACGTCACCTTCCGCATCTGGCGGCAGGACGGCCCGGACGCTCCGGGTCACTTCGACGAGTTCCGCGTCCCGTACGGCAAGGGCGCCAACGTCATCTCCTGTCTGATGGAGATCCAGCGCAACCCGGTCACCACCGACGGGCGCCGGGTGTCTCCGGCCATCTATGACGCCGCCTGCCTCGAGGAGGTGTGCGGCAGCTGCGCCATGAACATCAACGGGCGGGTCCGCATGGCCTGCTCGGCGCTGATCGACCGCATCGTCGGGGACGGGGAGCCCATCATCACCCTGGAGCCGATGAAGAAGTTCCCGGTCGCGCGCGACCTGGCGGTCAAGCGTGACCGCATGTTCGAGGCGCTCAAGCGCGTCAAGGCGTGGATCAACGTCGACGGCACGCACAACCTCGGCCCCGGCCCGCGCCAGTCCCAGGCGGACCACACTGTGATGTACAAGCTGTCCACGTGCATCACCTGCGGCAGCTGCCTCGAGGCGTGCCCGCAGGTGACGCTGGACAACGACTTCATGGGCGCCGCCGCCATCAGCCAGGCCCGGCTCTTCAACATGAACCCCACCGGCAAGATGAACTCCGAGGAGCGTGTCCGCGGACTCATGGGGCCGGGCGGCATCCAGGACTGCGGCAAGGCGCAGAACTGCGTGAAGGTGTGCCCGAAGGAGATCCCGCTGACCACCTCCATCGCGGTGATGAACCGCGAGGTGACCAAGCAGGTCATCAAGGACATCTTCTTCGACCTGAGCGGCGAGAAGACGTCCGCCGGCGGTCCGGGGTAGGGCAGGGCCGCGTCCCGTCACACCCCCGTTTCACGAGGCCCCGCGTCCGGCTGTTCCTCGCCGGTCCGGGGCCTCGGCTCTTTCCGGTCCGTCTGATTGGCCCTTGACAGTAGGGCCTTGCCAAGCGGGCCATTCTGCGCGAGAGAGGCAGCCGCGCCGTTCCGCCCCGGGGGCTCGCTTCCGGGTGCCAGTCTCTCGCATCACTCGCGTTACCCGGAGCCTCGATGAAGATCCACGAGTACCAGGGCAAGGAAATCTTCCGGAAGTACGGCGTTCCCACGCCGCGCGGCATTCTCGCGCTCTCGCCCAAGGAGGCCGAGGCGGCCGCCAAGGAGCTGGGCACGCCCATCGTGGTCGTGAAGGCCCAGATCCACGCGGGTGGCCGCGGCAAGGGTGGCGGCGTGAAGCTCGCCAAGAGCCCCGCCGAGGCCCGGGAGCTCGCCCAGCAGATGCTGGGCATGAAGCTCAAGACGATCCAGACCGGGCCCGAGGGCCAGACGGTCCACAAGGTCTACATCGAGGAGGGCCTGGCCATCGGTCAGGAGCTGTACCTCGGCGTGACGCTGGATCGCGCCACCTCGCGCATCACCTTCATGGCCTCCCGTGAGGGCGGCGTGGAGATCGAGGAAGTGGCCGCGCACAGCCCCGAGAAGATCCTCCGCGAGGCGGTGGATCCCGCCGTGGGCTTCCAGGACTTCCAGGGCCGCAAGCTGGCCTTTGGCCTGGGCCTGTCCGGCCCCACGGTGAACAAGTTCGTCCAGTTCTGCGCCGCGCTCTACCGCATGTTCATGGAGACGGACGCCTCGCTGGTGGAGATCAACCCGCTGGTCATCCTCAAGGATGGCGGCGTGGTGGCGCTCGACGCGAAGGTGGACTTCGACGAGAACGCGATGTACCGGCACAAGGATCTGCTCGAGTACCGCGACGTCGCCGAGGAGGAGCCGCGCGAGACCCAGGCCAAGGAGTGGGACCTGGCCTACATCGCGCTCGAGGGCAACATCGGCTGCATGGTGAACGGCGCCGGTCTGGCCATGGCCACCATGGACACCATCAAGCTGGTGGGCGGTGCGCCGGCCAACTTCCTCGACGTGGGTGGCGGCGCCAGCAAGGAGAAGGTGACGGCGGCCTTCAAGCTGATCCTCGCCGACCCCGCCGTGAAGGCGGTGCTCGTCAACATCTTCGGCGGCATCATGAAGTGCGATGTCATCGCCGAGGGCATCATCGCCGCGGCGAAGGAAGTGCAGCTCAAGGTTCCGCTCGTGGTGCGGCTCGAGGGCACCAACGTGGAGCAGGGCAAGGCGCTGCTGCGCAACTCCGGCCTCGCCATCACCCCCGCCGACAACCTCCGCCAGGCCGCCGAGAAGGCCGTCGCGGCGCTGAAGTAGTCCAGGCAGAGAAAGGTTCAAGCCATGAGCATCCTCGTCAACGAGAACACGAAGGTCCTCTGCCAGGGCATCACCGGCTCGGCGGGCTCGTTCCACTCCAAGCAGATGCTGGAGTACGGAACGAAGCTGGTCGCCGGCGTCACGCCGGGCAAGGGCGGTACCGACTTCGAGGGCAAGGTCCCCGTCTTCAACTCGGTGGCCGACGCGGTGAAGCAGACCGGCGCCAACACCTCGGTCATCTTCGTTCCGCCCCCCTTCGCCGCCGACTCCATCATGGAGGCCGCCGACGCGGGCATCTCCCTCATCATCACCATCACCGAGGGCATCCCCGTCAACGACATGGTGAAGGCCAAGCGCTACCTGCAGGGTAAGCCGGGCGTTCGCCTGATCGGCCCCAACTGCCCCGGCGTCATCACCCCGGGCGCCAAGTGCAAGATCGGCATCATGCCGGGCCACATCCACAAGCCGGGCCGCATCGGCGTGGTGTCGCGTTCGGGCACGCTCACCTACGAGGCCGTGTACCAGCTCACCCAGCTGGGCCTGGGCCAGTCCACCGCGGTGGGCATCGGGGGTGATCCGGTCAACGGCACGGACTTCGTGGACGTGCTGAAGCTCTTCAACGCCGACCCCGAGACGGACGCCGTCATCATGATCGGCGAGATCGGCGGCGACGCCGAGGAGCGCGGCGCCGAGTACGTGGCGCGCGAGTTCACCAAGCCCATCGCCGGCTTCATCGCCGGCCAGTCGGCGCCCCCGGGCAAGCGCATGGGCCACGCCGGCGCCATCATCTCCGGCGGCAAGGGCACGGCCGCGGAGAAGATGAAGGCCATGGAGGCCGCTGGCTTCGTCATGGCCGCCAGCCCCGCCGAGCTCGGCACCACGCTGCAGGAGGCCGTCAAGCGCGGCGCTCCCAAGAAGAACCGCTAGTTCCACCTCCCACACGTCAGACGAGGACCATCACCATGGCCATCGAGCGTACGCTGTCCATCATCAAGCCCGACGGGCTCCAGAAGGGCGTCATTGGCAAGGTCATCTCCCGCTTCGAGGAGAAGGGCCTGAAGCCCGTTGCCATCCGCCTGCAGCACCTGTCCCAGGCCCAGGCCGAGGGGTTCTACGCCGTCCACAAGGCGCGCCCCTTCTTCAAGGACCTGGTCAACTTCATGATCTCCGGCCCCGTGGTGCTGATGGTGCTGGAGGGTGAGAACGCCGTCCTGGCCAACCGCGACATCATGGGCGCCACCAACCCGGCCAACGCCGCCCCGGGCACCATCCGCCGCGACTTCGCCACCAGCATCGACCAGAACACGGTGCACGGCTCGGACAGCCTGGAGAACGCGAAGAACGAGATCGCGTACTTCTTCCGCGAGACCGAGATCGCCCCCTACGAGTACACCAGCAAGAAGTAGCTGGGAGGGCCTCGAGCCCGGGACACGGCCCGGCCCCCGCGCTCCTCCGCGGTGGCCGGGCCGCTGTCTTTTCCACATGCCCCGCAGGGTAGGGGAGGGGACGGGCCCTCCTTTGACTCCGAGTCCTATCTTGTGGGAAGTCACCCCCACACTCCCCCCGTTGGAACCATGATGATGCAGCCCGAGTCCACCCCTCCCAACGCCGACCTCACGGCCACTCCCGTGCCCGAGCAGGCCTCCGCGCCCGCGAAGCTCACGGAGGTCTCCAGCCTCACGCTGGAGGGGCTCACCCGCTTCCTCACCGAGGAGCTGGGCGAGCGCGCGTTCCGGGCCGGCCAGCTGTACCGGTGGATGCACCAGCGCGGCGCCACCTCCTTCGACGAGATGACGGACCTCTCCAAGTCCCTGCGCGAGAAGCTCAAGGTGCGCGCGGAGATCGTCCCCCTGGTGAAGGACGCCGAGCAGCGCTCGGTGGATGGCACCATCAAGTACCGCTGGAAGACCCGCGACGGCCGCTACATCGAGTCCGTCTACATGCCCTCCGAGGACCGCAAGACGCTGTGCGTGTCCACCCAGGTGGGCTGCGCCATGGCGTGCACCTTCTGCATGACGGGCACCCTGGGCCTCAAGCGCAACCTCACCGTGGGGGAGATCCTCGCCCAGGTGCACGCGGTCAACCGCGAGGTGCGCAAGCTGGAGAAGCTGGAGACCTACCGCCCGCTCTCCAACCTGGTCTTCATGGGCATGGGCGAGCCTCTGCACAACTTCGAGAACCTGAAGACGGCGCTCTCCATCCTCCAGTCGGTGGACGGGCCCAACTTCAGCCACCGCCACATCACCGTCTCCACGGTGGGCCTGGTGCCGATGATCGAGCGCTTTGGCCAGGAGACGGACGTGAAGCTGGCCATCTCGCTCAACGCGAGCACGGACGAGCAGCGCTCCAAGACGATGCCCGTCAACCGCAAGTGGAACATCGCGGCGCTGCTCGATGCCTGCCGCAAGTTCCCCCTGCGCCAGGGCCGCCGCATCACCTTCGAGTACGTCCTCCTGCGGGACTTCAACGACAGCGACGAGGACGCCTACCGGCTCATCGAGCTGCTCAAGGACATCCCCGCCAAGGTCAACCTCATCCCCTATAACGAGAACCCGGGGCTGGGCTTCAAGACGACCATGGACGAGCGGGCCGAGCGCTTCCGGGAGCTGCTCACCAACGGGCACGTGGCCGCCTTCATCCGGCAGAACCGGGGCCGCGACATCGCCGGCGCGTGTGGCCAGTTGGCCAACCGGGGCGGCGAAAACGCCTCGGAATCGACGCAAAACCCCGAGCTTCCTTGACAATCCGCTTGTGGCGGCGCTAAGAGCGCCCCCCTCCAAGCTGATCACCTTCTGTCTCACCTTCAGTTTTCACCTGGAGCATCAGAAATGGCCGTTGTCCTCCGTCTTGCCCGCGCGGGCGCCAAGAAGAAGCCGTACTACCACGTGGTGGCCACCGACTCCCGCAACCCCCGGGATGGCAAGTTCCTCGAGGCCGTGGGTTTCTACGACCCCAACCACAAGCCCGCCAAGGTGGACTTCGACGCGGAGCGCCTGGAGTACTGGCTGAAGTCCGGCGCGCTGCCCTCCGACACCGTGGGCGAGCTCATCAAGCGCCACAAGCGCGCCGCCCCCGCCGCCAAGCCCGCCTAGTCTCCTCGCAGGCCGAGCGGACAGCGTGGAGCAACTCATCATCTATCTCGCGCGGGCCCTGGTCGATCAACCGGACCAGGTGAGCCTGCGCGCGTCCGACGTGGAGGGGGCCCGGCTCTATGAGCTGAAGGTCGCCCCCGAGGACGTGGGTAAGGTCATCGGCCGGGACGGGCGCACCGTTGGCGCCCTCCGGACGTTGCTCGGTGCCGCGGCCCAGAAGCAGGGCCAGAAGGTCCGCCTGGAGATCCAGGATGACCGGCGCCAGCCACTCCAGGCCGGTACCCCCACGACCACCCCACCCCCTGAAGGCCAGTGACGCTCAAACCCCATCTCGAGCTGGGCTATGTGGCCCGAGCCCATGGTCTCCAGGGCGAGGTGGCCGTGCGCACCTTCGACCCGGCGTCCGAGACGCTCGACTATGTCGAGCGCGTGCTCGTGCGTCCGCGCACCGGCGCCGAGCGCGTCCTGCGCATCGAATCAGTGCGGCCCACGCCCAAGGAGACCCTCGTCGTTTTCGAGGACGTGAAGGGCCGCAACGCCGCCGAGGCCCTGGTGGGCGCCACCGTGCTCGCCTTCCGGGAGGACCTCGAGCCTCCCTCCGAGGAGGAGTACTTCCAGGGTGACCTGGTGGGGCTCACCGCCGTGGACGAGTCCGGCAAGGTGCTCGGCCGCGTGGAGGAGATCTGGGAGACCGGCCCGGTGCCCAACCTCGTCATCCGCGCCGAGGGCAAGGAAGAGCTGGTGGTGCCCTTCGTCGACGACTTCGTCTCCACCGTGGACATCCCGGGCGGCCGGCTCGTGGTGAAGCCTCCCGAATACCTGGAGGTGGGGACGGAGGAGCGGTCAGAGGCGGAGAAGCCGGCGGAAGGCGCGCCGGAAGGGGACGAGGGCTGATGTACCCCGTGGAGGTGGTGACCCTCTTCCCGGACAGCGTCTCGGGCTACCTGGGCGCGAGCATCCTTGGGAAGGCCCAGGAGAAGGGGCTGCTCGGCGTCACCGTCACCTACATTCGCGACTACGCCGAGGGAAAGCACCGCGTCACCGACGACACGCCCTATGGGGGTGGTGCCGGCATGGTGATGAAGCCGGAGCCGCTGGTGGCCGCCATCGAGGCCGCCCGGGCCCGCGCCCCCGCTGGGGCGAAGGTGCTGCTCATGAGCCCTCGGGGCCCCGTCTTCACCCAGGCGCGGGCGCGCGAGCTGGCCAAGGAGCCGGGGTTGATCCTCGTCTGCGGCCGCTACGAGGGCGTGGACGAGCGCGTCATGCCCTACCTGGACGGGGAGGTGTCCCTGGGGGACTTCATCCTCACCGGGGGTGAAGTGGCCGCCCTGGCCGTGGTGGACGCCGTGGCCCGGCTGCTGCCCGGCGTGCTGGGCAACGAGGTCTCCAGCGTCACGGAGAGCTTCGAGGAGGGGGTGCTGGAGCACCCCCACTACACCCGGCCCCCCGTCTTCCGCGGCGCCGAAGTGCCCGCGGCCCTCCAGTCCGGAGACCACGCGCGGATCGCCCGCTGGAGGCGCTGGAAGGCCCTGCAGCTCACCCGGGAACGGCGCCCGGACCTGTATGCCCGCCTGGAGTTCAGCAAGGCGGACCTGAAGCTGTTGTCCAAGAAAGAGGAGGAGCTGTAGCCCCTCCGACGGTTCCCGAGCCAAAGGTCGGTATTCTGCGGGCTTGTCCGACCCCCGGCTCTCTGGTAGTACGGCCCGCTCTCAGTTTTCGTACCCCGAGTCCGAGATTTTCTGGAGTCAGTCATGCGTCGCAGCGCGATCGAGTACGTGGAGGCCAAGAACCTCCGTAAGGACGTCACCGAGTTCCGTACCGGTGACTCGGTTCGAGTCCACTGGAAGGTCAAGGAGGGCGACAAGGAGCGCGTGCAGGCGTTCGAGGGTGTCGTCATCCGCAAGAAGAAGGGCCACAACCGCGCCACCTTCACCGTGCGCAAGGTCTCCTTCGGCGTGGGCGTGGAGCGCATCTTCCCGATGCACAGCCCGCGCTACGAGAAGATCGAGGTCCTCTCGCGCGGCAACGTGAGCCGCAACCGCCTCTTCTACCTCCGCGCCCTCAAGGGCAAGGCCTCCCGCGTGGAGACCATGGAGGACGCGGAGATGCGCCGCGCCGCCGCCGTCAGCCACGCGGCCGCCAGCCACGCCTCCGGCAAGACGGCCGCCAAGGGCGCGAAGGCCTGATTGCTCGCCAGCCCTCCCGGGCTGGTGCTTTTTTTGGGGAGCGTCCTTTCGAGGACGCTCCCTTTTTTCATGCCCATGCGCGCTAGAATGGGGGGCGCATGCACTTCGTCGAGGTTGCCGTCCAGAACGTCCGGGGGTTCTCTCCGGCGGGCCGTTTCGCCCTGAAGACCGGGTATCTGGTCCTCAAGCCCCCCACGCCGGAGCTGAGCCCGCTGGCGGGGTTGTCACTCGCGCTGCTCTACGCGGATGGCCGGGGCGGTGATGCCGCGCTCGCCGCGTCCACGCAGAAAGCCGGCAAGGCCGCGCTCACCTTCGTGGGGCAGGACTCCGTCACCTACCGCGTGTTGCGCGAGCTGGGGGGTGGTGGCTCGCTGCACCGGCTCAACCCCGCCACGAAGCAGCCGGAGCTGGTGACGCAGGATACCGCCGAGGCCAACCAGTTCCTCCGTGGCCAGGTGGGTGTGCCGCCGCGCACCACCTTCGAGCAGCTCTTCTGCCTCCAGGCGGCGCAGTTGCCCTCGCGCCGGCCTCGGGGTGGCGGCCGCCCGGCCTCCACGTCGGGCATGCGCGCGCTCTCGTCTCCGGGCGTGCACGGGCATTCGTCGCCGGGCATGCCCGCGCTGCGCTCCCCGACGTCTCCGGGCATGGCCATCTCTTCTCCCGGCATGTCCATCTCGTCTCCGGGCGTGCTGCCCGCCTCGGACATCCCCGCCGCCGAGGCGAAGGTGCGCGAGCTCGAGAAGGAGCTCGTGTTCTGCAAGGAGGTGGACAACCTCCAGTTCGAGGTGGACGGGCTCAACTCCCAGGTCTTCGACTTGGAGTCGAAGCTGCGCGGCACCGACGGCCTCAAGGAGAAGCTGCGCCAGGCGGAGGCGGTCTGGAACGCCGAGCCCACGCCCGAGTCGATGGGCCTGCCCCAGGACATCGTGGCCCGTGCGGAGCGCTACCCGAAGACGCTCGCGCGCCGTGACGAGGCGATGGCGCGCCTGCAGTCCGAGCGCGAGGTGGCCGAGGAGGAGGCTCAGCGGCTGCCGGACGTGGCGCCGCTGGTGCGCAACCGCAACTTCTGGATCGCCGTGGGCGTGGGCGTGGCGTGCTTCATCGCCGGCCTCATCCCCACCGACTGGCTGCGGTACGTGGCGCTGCTGGACATCCCCGCCTTCGGCTTCGCCGCGGTGCTCGCCATCCGCTACGTGGACGAGCTGCAGGACAAGGACCGGTTGAGCCGCCGCGGCGAGATGTTCGCCGTGCGCGAGAAGAAGATCCTCGAGGAGTTCGAGGCCGAGGCCGGGCCGGTGCGCAAGGCCCTGGAAGTGTTCGACGTGGACACGCCCAAGGAAATTCCGCCCCGCCTGCAGCGCCGCGAGCAGCTCGGCGCCGAGGTGGCCCAGCTGCGCGCCCAGCTCGTCTCCATGGAGAAGCACCCGGAGTTCATGGAGGCCGCGCACCAGCTGCCCGTGCTCCGTCAGCAGATCGAGCTGCTCAACGCGAAGATCGCCGAGAAGGGCACCTTCGTGCGCGACGTGCGCGAGGTGGAGCGGGAGCTGTCCCGGCTCAAGGAGTCCATCGCGCTCGCGCGCAACCCGCAGCTGGCCGGCATGGGCATGCCCGGGGCCGCGGACCTGGCCGGTGGCGGCATGGAGCCGCTGGAGGATCCGGCGCCCCTGGTGCTCGGCCTGACGGGGGATCTGCTGGCCACGGACGTGGCCGCCGTCATCGGGATGCTGCGCGAGCGGTGCGTGCAGTACTTCAGCGCCCTCACGGAGCGCCGCTACACCAGCGTGGAGTGGGACCGGGACGGGCGGACGATGGTGGTGACGTCCGCGGGCCGGCGCATGCCCGTGGGCGAGCTGCCTCCGCGCGAGGTGGACCTCTTCTTCCTGAGCCTGCGGCTGACGGTGGTGGAGAAGGTGAGCCCCCGGGTGAAGCTGCCGCTGCTCGTGGAGGACGCGCTGGTGGGGCTGGACGAGTCCCGGCTGCCGCTGATCGGGCGGATGCTCAAGCACCTGGGCACGCTGACGCAGGTGCTGCACGTGACGCCGCATCCCGGCCTGGCGCAGCTGTCGGACGGGCCTGTCAATCTGTAGTGCGCGCTGTCGTGCGCGCCGTGGCGTGAGGGGCCCCCGGGTGGGGGCCCGGGAGGGGTGGGATGGGACGGGCAGGGGTGGTGGATCGCAAGGGGTATGGGGACGAGGGTGAGGAAGCGGCGGTGCGCTTCCTGGAGTCACGGGGCTACCGGGTGCGCGCGCGCAACTTCTCCTGCCGCTACGGAGAGCTGGACGTGGTGGCCGAGCACGGGGATACCTTGTGTTTCGTGGAGGTGCGGATGCGCTCCACGGCGGTGTGGGGAGATCCTTCCCACACGGTGTCCTTCGCCAAGCAGCGCAAGGTGGTGAAGGCCGCGCTGCATTACCTCCTGGCCCATCGGCTGCGGGACAGGATGATCCGTTTCGATGTCATCTCGGTGGTGGGCCGCGGCGAGGACGCGACGGTGGAGCACCTGCCGGGCGCCTTCGACGCGGGTATGTGAGGAACGGATATGCCTGGGACGCTCTATCTGGTGGCCACGCCCATCGGGAATCTGGGGGACATCTCCACGCGCGCCCTGGAGACGCTGCGGGCGGTGTCCTTCGTGGCCTGCGAGGACACGCGGCACTCGCGCGTGCTGTTGGACCACTTCGGCATCTCCGCGGACACGGTGAGCCTGCCGGCCTTCGCCGAGGGCCAGCGGGCCGGCCGCATCCTGGATCGGCTCGAGGCCGGAGAGGACTGCGCGCTGGTGACGGACGCGGGCAGCCCGGGGATCAGCGATCCCGGGGAGAAGCTGGTGGCCGAGGCCATCGAGCGCGGGGTGAAGGTGGTGCCGGTCCCGGGCGCCACGGCGCTGGTGGCGGCGCTGAGCGCCTCGGGGCTGCCCACCGGGCGCTTCCACTTCCTGGGCTTCCTGCCGCGCAAGGGGCCGGAGCGTCAGGCCATGCTGGAGGAGGTGGCGCCGCTGTCAGCCACGGTGGGCATCTACGAGTCCCCGCGCCGGCTGGCCGAGACGCTGACGGACTTGAAGGACGCGCTGGGCGACCGGCGCGCGGTGGTGGCTCGGGAGCTGACGAAGGTGCACGAGGAGTTCGTGCGCGGCACGCTGTCCGAGCTGGCCGAGCGCTACGCGGCCGAGGAGCCCCGGGGCGAGGTGGTGGTGCTGGTGGAAGGGCGGACCGGAGAGCGGCGCTGGTCCGAGGAGGAGCTGCAGCGCGCGCTGGAGGAGGGGCTCGGGCGAGGGGAGAAGCTCAAGGCGCTCAGCACCGAGCTGGCCCGCCGCGCCGGTTGGGCCGGACAGGAAGTGTACCGGCTGGGGCTCGGGCTCAAGAAGCGCTGAAGACCCTCACCCCAGCCCTCTCCCAGAGGGAGAGGGGGCCTGCTCCGCGCACCCCTAGAACCGCAGGGTGGCGCTCACATCCAGACGCCAGTCCTTGCTCTCGGTGGCGTGGAAGCGCCGGGAGACGAAGTCCGTGCGGTAGTCGAAGTTGGGGTTGAGCTCCGCCGGGTTCGCCGAGATGTCCACCGTGCCATTGCCGTCCAGGTCCTTGCCGATCTTCTCGTCGGTCAGCACGTGGTCCGTGTTGTACAGGTACATGCCCGAGCCCCGGACGGACAGGAAGTCCGTGAGCTCGGCCGTCAGGGCGAACTGGCCGCCGATCTGCACGTAGTCCCCGGTGGCCAGCAGCTTGCGCAGCGCGCCGCTCAGCTCGTTGTAGTAGCGGCCCTCGGACACGTAGTTGGTCATGGCCCGCAGGTCCATCTTGAACTTGCGCGTGGGCTGATCCAGCACCTGGAACTCGGAGCCGAACATCACGCCGGCCACGTGCGGCGCCTGGATGCCCGTCTCCTTGCGATTCCACCCGGAGAGGCCGCAGTTCTGCGGGCGGCCCAGGTTCTGGGGATCCACATTGCGGTTGTCGCAGTTGGACCAGGCGCCCGGGCCACGCACGGGGATGGTGTAGTGCATCCGGAAGTACGGATCCGCCAGGCCAATCTGCCGCGAGAGCGCCGTGGACACCGTGTACTTGTGCACCCGGTCACCTACGTTGCCCCGCGCCTCCTTGGACGTCAGGACGCTCGGGTCGAGCCGCTTCGCCGTGGGCGCCTCGTAGTCCAGGCCCACCACCCACGTGGGCTTCGTCTCGTCCTTGCGCTGGTTGAAGATGGACCACGCGAACCCGAAACGCGCGTTGCCCAGGGCCACGCCACCGCGGAACGTCTCCAGGTACCCGTTCGCGGGCACGTTGAAGAGCGGCTCGGGCGTCGTGAGCGAGCAGGGCGCACCCGAGCCCCCGCAGTTGTTGCGCACGAAGTTGTTGGTGATGGTGGAGTTGCTCGCGTCCCTGCCCGAGACGAAAGACCAGGACTCGTCCTGGAGGAGCACGACGGGCAGGCCGAACGACAGCTCCACGTCCTGGGCGATGCCGAAGGCCACGTCCAGGTTCAGGCGCGTGTCGTAGCTCCTGTACCAGAGCTCGTCCTGATACTGACGCGTCCCGCCCGTGGTGGTGGGCAGGGCCTCGCGGACGATCTTCGTGCGCCGCTGCGAGTGCTCGAAGCCTACGTCGATGAACATCCCGAATGGATCTTCGTCCTCGAAGGACGAAGCGACGCGGGTGACGTCCGCCGCGGTGGCGACGAACGGCGCACCCAGCGTCAGCGCGGCGACTACGGCGCGAAGCCTGGACATCCGACCTCCGGAACCACTTCCTCAGGCGCCCCCACGACGTCTAACCCCTGGGAAATGTTGAGAAATTGTCCGGGGACGCTAGCCGCCGCAAGCAGGGGTGTCAAGAAAGCGATGGCTTCAGCCGCCGGCAACAGTGGTGCCGAGCAGCCCATCCTGCCGGCGCACCTCGGCCTCGAAGGCCGCGCGCTGGGTCGCCGCGAGCGAGCGACGGTAGGTGCGGTGGCTCTCGTACGGATCCAGCACGCGCTCGTCGCGGGCCTCGAGCTGGTAGTGCAGGTGGGGCGCGAAGGAGCGGCCACTGTTGCCGCTGCGGCCCAGCATGGTGCCCACGTTGATGCGGTCGCCCACCTTGAGCGAGCGCGGCAGCTCGTCCATGTGCAGGAAGAGGGCGCGGCGGTTCTTGCCACCCATCTCCTCCAGCTCGATGCAGTTGCCGTTGAAGCGGAAGCTCCAGTTCTTGCGGCGGACGATGCCCGTGAAGGGCGCCTTCACCGGGGTGCCCACGGGCGTCTTGAAGTCCACGCCCTTGTGCCGGCGGCCATCGCGCAGCAGCGACGTCACCTGCTCGTAGTCCTCCAGGGGCGAGTTCTCCAGGCGCAGCTCCAGCTCCTCGCCGCTGGGCAGGTAGTAGCGGGGGTTCTTGTCGCCCTCGGGCTGGAAGCGGTAGGCGCGGTGCGTCTGGCCCGTCTTGTTGCTGGTGAAGCGCACCGCGTGCACGAGGGGCTCCTCGCCGGGGCGCACCTGGTAGAGGACGTCGAGCGTGTCCCCGCGCCGCAGGTCACCCGGCACGTCCACCCACCACACGAGCGTGCGCGTCACCACCTGGGCGAGCGCGGGGCCCACCTCGGGGCCCGCGGCGACGGTGACGGCCGTCTCCATGGGCCCATCGATGCGGATGGAGGCGCGCGACAGCCCGGCGGCCGCGAGCGGATCCGTGGGGACGGCCGGCAGGGGCGCCGCGGCGGCGGAAGGGGCGGTAGGCGGAGTGGCGGCAGGAGCGGCGGCGGTGGAGCCGGCCTCCTCGGGGCCCTGGGCCACGGGCGCGGTGGCGTGCTGCTCGGCCGTGGCGGGGGGCATCTCCGAGGCGAGCCGTTGCTTCCACCACCACACGCCTCCGGCGCTCAGGCCGAGCAGCAAGGAGACGACCATCACCGGACCTACAGGGCTTTTCTTCGGCTGTGGTCCGAGGGTGGGAAGAGGCGGCCGCATTCAGGCTCCCAGAGTGGAAAGGGTTGTGGCCGGGTCCGAACCGATGGTTCCGCGGCGATATTTCGCCGTCCCGGTCACTCGTCGATGGATTCATCCCGCGCGTCCGCGGGGGTCGTGTCACGCAGGCCGAATTCCTTCATCTTCGTCTGGAGGGACTTGCGGCTGATCTGCAGCAGCCTGGCTGCTCGCGTGACGTTGCCGCCCGTCTCCTCCAGGGCCTTGGTGATGAGGTCCTTCTCGAGCTCGGCCGCCTTCATGCGGACGATGTCCTTGAGGCCTCCCTCGCCCGTCGCGGCCTCCAGGGGAGCGGCCGAGAGAGCGGGCGCTGGCGTGCCGGAGCCCTGGCGGACCGGCTCCGGGAGATCCTTCGCGGTGATGGAGGGCCCGTCGGCGAAGAGCAGCACGCGCTCGATGAGGTTCTCCAGCTCGCGGATGTTGCCGGGCCAGTTGTAGGCCTGCAGCAGCGCCATGGCGTCGTCGGAGATGCCCTCGATCTTCTTGTTGAGCTTGCGGTTGTACTTCTCCACGAAGTGCCCGGCGAGCATCGGGATGTCCGCGCGGCGCTCGCGCAGCGGCGGCAGCACGATGGGCACCACCGCCAGCCGGTAGTACAGATCCTTGCGGAAGCGCCCGGCCTCGATCTCCGCCTGCAGGTCGCGGTTGGTGGCGGCGATGAGGCGCACGTCCACGCGCGTCGTCTTGATGCCGCCCACGCGCTCGAACTCGCCCTCCTGCAGCGCGCGCAGCAGCTTCACCTGCATCTCGACGGGGATTTCTCCAATCTCGTCGAGGAAGAGGGTGCCACCGTCGGCCAGCTCGAAGCGGCCGGGCTTGGAGGTGACGGCGCCGGTGAAGGCCCCACGCTCGTAGCCGAACAGCTCGGACTCGAGGAGGTTGTGGGGGATGGCGGCGCAGTTGATCTTGATGAACGGCTTGTCGCGGCGGCTGGAGGCGCCGTGCAGCGCCGAGGCGATGAGCTCCTTGCCGGTGCCGCTCTCGCCGTTGATGAGGACGGTGGAGGGGGTGTCCGCCACCTTGTCGATGATCTTGAAGACGTCCTGGAGCTGCGGCGACTCGCCGATGATGGCGGCGCGGGCCTTGGCGTCGGCGCGCACCGAGCGCTGGGCGACGTCGTGCGCCTTGGCGGCCTTGGCGATGACGGCCGAGAGCTCCGCCTGCTCGTAGGGCTTGGTGATGTAGTCGAAGGCGCCGGCCTTGATGGCCTCGACGGCGGAGTCGACGGTGCCGTGCGCGGTGATGATGATGACGGGCACGTCGGGGTTGGCGGCGTTGACGGCACGCAGCACCTCCATGCCGCCGGCCTTGGGCATGACGAGGTCCGTCACCACGATGTCCGCGCCATTCTTGTGGAACTCGGCGAGCCCCTGCTCGCCATCCGCCGCGACGGTGACGTCGAAGCCGTCACGGCGCAGCATGGCGGCGAGCACCTTGCGGAGGTTCGCCTCGTCGTCGATGACCAGAATCTTCGCCATGGGGGGGCTGGCGGGGAACTGCTAACCGCGGTTGGGCGCGCTCTCCAGGGTGCAGATGGAGTCGGGGTGCTTGATGCGGAGGATGAGCGACTCCAGCACGCGGAAGGGATGGTTCATCCGCGAGGCACCCAGGTAGGCGGCGACCATGTCCATGGCCACCGCGAGGTCCATGTTCTCGCGGCCGGTGGAGACGACCACGCCCGAGTCGCCGCGCAGCCGGTTGGACTGGAAGACGCCGTCCGCGGCGAGCTGGCGGATGGTCTCGATCTCCAGCACGCCCGTCTTCTCGAAGATGCGGTGCAGCATCGAGTAGAGGCGGGGCGAGAGGATGACGGCATAGGGGCCGTAGTGGCCGGACTCGTTGAGGCGGCGGGTGGCCTCGACGATGGAGAGGTAGCCGGCGCCGGAGATGCCCCAGTCCCCGAGCGGGACGGTGAGGCGGCCGGTGGCGTTCATCAGCCCCTCGTGGCCGAGCTTGGGATCTCCGTAGAAGATGAGCTCGTCTTCCTGCTGGGCGCAGAGGGCGGCGGCGCCAGCGGCGGCCGAGACGTCCAGGGGCATGTTGTGCAGGCGCGCGGCCTCGATGTCGCGCCAGTGCAGCAGGAAGTCCTTGTAGATGATGGGGATCGTCTTGAACTTGCGCGCGTCGGTGAAGACGGAGGCCGTCTCCTGCTCGCCGACAATGTCCACCGCGCCGGGGCTGACGCCGGTGTACTCGTCATGGGGCACGGTCTGCACACCGGCGCCCAGCGGGCCGTAGATGTCCAGGATGCGACGGCCAACGAGCGAACGGCGGGCGACCTGGATGACGGTCTCGTTGAGGCGGGCCCACTCGTCCTCGCGCAGCGGGTTCTCGGCATGTCCAAGGAAGTCAGGCATGGGGTCGCTCCAGGGGAGGTACGGACTCAGCGGCTGCGCCGCAGCGAGCCGACAGTCAAGGGTTGGACGCCCGGGCTGGGCGGCGGGGCGGGCACGCCGTACAGGACGCGCTCGGGTTGAACGAGGCCAGGAGGCGGCTCGCCCTGGCCATTGCCAGGGCGTCCGCCACGGGCCGGACCCCGGGGGGCGGGCTCGGACGGAGCCGCCGGAGACGGAGCCGCGGCCGCCGGAGCGGCAGCGGGGGCAGGGGACGGCTTGCCCTCGATGGCGCCCTGGAAGTGGCCCGTGGTGACGGGCTTGGCGAAGTGGGCCTCCTGCCCCGCGTCGAGGAGGCGCAGCATGTGGACGGCCTCGGCCACGTGCTCCTTCTCCTCGGCGGCGAGGTGCAGGAAGAAGTCGCGCAGCTCCGGAGTGGAGGCGGCGCGAGCAGAGGCCTCGTACTCGTTGATGGTCTCCAGCTCACGTGCCAGGACCTGGCGGACGAGCGCCACATCGGTCGAGAGGTCGTTATCTGGGGAACCAGCCATGGGAGCGCTGACCATTGCGGCCCGCAGGGGGGACCGTCAAGGGAAACCATGGAGGCGGGAGTTCACGCTTCAAGCAGGTGAACGCTCCGCGTAGAGTGATTGCCCTCTCGTGACCGTTCCCGCTCCTCGCTCCGAACTCCCTCCCGTTCCTGAACCCCGTCCCGTCTCTCCCGGGACGCGTGCCCGAGGCGGAGGTGCGCTGTTCGTCGCGGTAGGCATCTTCGCCTCGCGCTTGATGGGACTGGTGCGCGAACGCTTCTTCGCGCACTACCTGGGCAACGGCATGGCGGCCGCCGTGTTCAAGGCGGCGCTGCGCATCCCCAACTTCCTGCAGAACCTCTTCGGCGAGGGCGTGCTCTCCGGCTCGTTCATCCCCGTGTACGCGGGATTGCTGGGGAAGGGCGACACGAAGGAGGCGGACCGGGTCGCGGGCGCGGTGTTCGGGCTGCTCGCGCTGGCCACCAGCGTGATGGTGGCGGTGGGCATGCTCGCCACGCCGTTCTTCGTGGACACCATCGCCCCGGGCTTCGAGGGCGAGGCGCGGGCCATGGCCATCCAACTGGTCCGCATCCTCTTCCCGGGCACGGGCATGCTGGTGCTGTCCGCGTGGTGCCTGGGCGTGCTCAACAGCCACCGGAAGTTCCTCCTGTCGTACCTGGCGCCGGTGGTGTGGAACCTGGCCATCATCGCCACGCTGGTGGTGGCGGGCCGGCGCGGGCTGCCGGAAGAGCGGCTGGTGGTGGTGCTCTCCTATGGCGTGGTGGCGGGCTGCCTGCTGCAGTTCGTGGTGCAGGTGCCCTCGGTGATGCGGGTGCTCGGCGGCTTCCGGCCCACCCTGTCCACGGCCAGCGAGTCCGTGCGCCAGGTGCTGCGCAGCTTCGTCACGGTGGTGCTCGGCCGCGGCGTGGTGCAGGTGAGCGCCTACGTGGACACGTCCTATGCGTCGCTCATCGCGGTCCGGGCGCTGTCCACGCTGACGTACGCGCAGACCATCTACCTCATCCCGGTGAGCCTCTTCGGCATGTCCATCTCCGCGGCCGAGCTGCCGGAGATGTCGCGCACGGCGGGGGCGGGGGAGGAGGTGGCCACGAAGCTGCGCACGCGCCTGGAGGCGGGAGCGCGCCGCATCGCCTTCTTCGTGGTGCCCTCGGCGGCGGCGCTGCTCTTCATTGGTGACGTGGTGGCGGGCGGGCTGCTGCAGACGGGCCGTTTCACCGCCGCGGATACACGCTACCTCTGGTACCTGCTGATGGGCTCGGCGGTGGGCCTGGTGGCCTCCGCGCTGGGCCGGCTGTACGCCTCGGCCTTCTATGCGCTGAAGGACACCCGGACGCCGCTGCGCTTCGCGGTGGTGCGCGTGAGCCTGGGCGCCGCGGCGGCCTGGTTCCTGGCGCTGCGGCTGCCGGGACTGGTGGGGCTGCCGGAGCACCTGGGCGCGGTGTTCCTCACGGTGACGAGCGGCCTGGTGGCCTGGTTCGAGTCGCAGATGCTGCGGCGGACGCTCGTGGGGCAGATTGGCCACGTGGGGGTGCCCCGGGCGTTGCTGCTCAAGCTGTGGGGCGCCGGGCTCGCGGCGGGGCTGACGGGGCTGGGCATCAAGCTGGCCCTGGCCCGGGTGCTGGGACCCATGCCGGGGGTGGAGGCGGAGTGGGGTGGAAGCCTGCTTGCCCCACCGCACCTACATCCGATCGTCCTCTTCCTGGCGGTGGTGCTGCCCTTCGGGGCGGTCTACTTCGGCATCACGGGGGCCCTGGGCGTCCCCGAGGCGAAGGCCGTCTTCCAGCGGATTTTCCGCCGCAAAGCCGCGCGCTGACCGTCCATCCCCCCTCTGGAAGGCAGGCGGGCGAGCCCGATTTGCGTGGTGGGGGATGTGACAGGCGACATGTCGCGTTATTGAGGGGTTCCGGGCACGCTCGACAGAAGATGACCACATGCGTCTTCCGTCCAAGCTCGGCGCGTGTGTAGAGTGCGCCGCCTTTTGACCCAGCATGGGGGTACGGTCTCCCAAGGCTGGATTTCGATTACGTTCAGGAAGGTCCTGGCAGTGAGCGACGAGAAGAACGGTTCCGTTGGTTCTGGTGGCGGTGGCGGTCCTGGGGGATTCGGTCCCAAGAAGCCCAAGGCCACCTTTGGCGACGTGATGCTCGGCATCCCGGCGGGCCGTGGCGGCGAGCGCGAAGAGCGCGGCGGCCGGGACCGCGGAGCGGATCGCCCGCGCGGCGAGCGGGGTGGCGAGCGTGAGGCCCGTCCGGCGAAGCCGGAGGGCGAGGCGGGTGCCCAGCCCCAGCAGGGCGCGCCGCGTGAGGGCGGTGGCCGTGACGATCGCCGTCCGCGGGGTGACCGTGGCGGTGAGCGCGGTGGCCGTGGCGGCGACCGGGGTGGCAAGGGGGGCGGCGAGCGCCGTGCCCAGGGCCCCATGGTGGTCGTCAAGCGCGCCTCGGGTGCGGTGGAGACGCGGGGCCCGGTGACGCCGGCGCCGTCGTCGACCGCTCCGGCCGAGCCCTCGGCGGAGGCTTCGGCCCCGGCCGAGCAGGCCGCTCCGGTGGCGCCCGTGACCCCCAAGGCTCCTCCCGCGCCGGCGCCCAGCGCCGCGCTGTACGAGGAGGTCCCCGAGTCCCAGTCCTTCGCCGAGATGTTCGAGGCGCAGCAGAAGGACGGCGGCGTCCCGGGCCGGCGCGCGGTGCGCGTGGGCGAGAAGGTGTCGGGCACGATCTTCCAGCTCGGCGCGGACACGGCCTTCGTGACGCTGTCCAACGCCAAGAGCGAGGCGATGATCGAGCTGCGCGAGCTCAAGGACGACGAGGGCGTGCTGCGCTACGGGGTGGGTGACACCATCGAGGCGCACGTCATCGAGGCGGGCGCCCGGGGCATCCTGCTCAGCCGCGCGC
Source organism: Archangium gephyra (assembly GCF_042230915.1). Classification (GTDB taxonomy): domain Bacteria; phylum Myxococcota; class Myxococcia; order Myxococcales; family Myxococcaceae; genus Archangium; species Archangium gephyra_B. Next base: position 5,703,529 of record NZ_CP102578.1, read on the forward strand.
TGGCCAAGGGCAGCGCCAACATGGCGATGCTCGCCGAGGCCCGCGCCTCCGGCATGCCGGTGGAGGGCATGGTCCTCTCCGTCAACAAGGGTGGCGTCGAGGTGGCGATCGGCGACGTGCGCGCCTTCTGCCCCATCAGCCAGCTGGACATCCGCTTCGTGGAGAAGCCGGACACGTTCATCGGCGAGAAGCTCACCTTCCGCGTCACCGAGGTGCGTGACCGCAACGTGGTGCTCTCGCGCCGCTCGCTGCTCGAGGACGAGCAGCGCAAGCTGGCCGCCAAGACGCGCGAGACGCTCGCCGAGGGCAAGGTCGTCAAGGGCCGCGTCACCGGCGTGCGTGACTTCGGCGCCTTCGTGGACCTGGGCGGAGTCGAGGGCATGATCCCCGTCTCCGAGATGTCCTACATGCGCGTGGCCCACCCGAGCGACGTGGTGAAGCAGGGTGACGAGGTCGAGGTGGAGATCCTCCGCATGGAGGCCGCCCAGCCCAACTCGCCCGACAAGGCCAAGCAGAAGGAGCGCATTACGCTCTCCATGCGCGCCCGCCAGGAGGATCCCTTCAAGCAGGCGATCGCGGAGATCAAGGAGGGCGACCGCATGCAGGGCAAGGTGGTGCGGCTGCAGCCCTTCGGCGCCTTCGTGGAGCTGCGTCCGGGCGTGGACGGCTTGGTGCACGTCTCCGCGCTGTCCGAGCGCCGCATCGCGCACCCGCGCGACGTGGTGCAGGTGGGCGAGTCCATCTGGGTGCAGGTGGAGAAGATCGAGCCCAACGACAAGCGCATCGGCCTGCGCCGGATCACCGAGGAGGAGGCCCAGCGCCCCGCCGAGGAGCGTCCGGCCCCCGCCGCCGCCGCCCAGGAGAAGAAGCCCGCCGAGCCCGCGGCGCCTCGCCCGAAGGTGGGCCAGGTGGTGGTGGGCAAGGTGGACCGCATCGAGCCCTACGGCGTGTTCCTCGTGTTCCCCGGCGGCAAGGGGCTCATCCCCGCCTCCGAGACGGGCACCGAGCGCGGCACGGATCTGCGCAAGAAGTTCTCGCTCGGCCAGGAGCTGAAGGTGGCCCTCGTGGACATCGACGCCTCCGGCAAGGTTCGCCTCTCCATCACCGCCGCCGAGCGGGCCGAGGAGCGTGCGGAGGTCGAGGCGTGGACGAAGAGCCAGCAGCCTGTGGGCGGCGGCAAGAAGGGATTCGGCACGTTCGCCGATCTGTTGAAGAAGTCGGGCAAGTAAAGCCCGGCGCTCGGTGCGCACGGGAGGCGCGGGAATGCAGCACGCGCCTCCCGGCGTTCGAGGAAAGTTGTTGACGGTACAGGGGGAGGGCGGTACTTAGCCTCCCGCTTCGACGCCGCGGGGTGGAGCAGCCTGGTAGCTCGTCGGGCTCATAACCCGAAGGTCGCAGGTTCAAATCCTGCCCCCGCAACTCAGACAGGCCAGAGACCCTGTCGGAAATAGATGACAAGGTCTCTGGTGTTTGACATAGAGCAGCAAACGATATCGCGGGGTGGAGCAGCCTGGTAGCTCGTCGGGCTCATAACCCGAAGGTCGCAGGTTCAAATCCTGCCCCCGCAACTCGTGTGGATGAGGCCCCGCTGGTGATGAGCCAGCGGGGCTTTATCGTTGCAAACCGTAGAGTGTGTGTTGTTGGTGTAGAGCCATGTCGCGGGGTGGAGCAGCCTGGTAGCTCGTCGGGCTCATAACCCGAAGGTCGCAGGTTCAAATCCTGCCCCCGCAACTTCGCAGAAGAAGCCCCGCCCGCGATGAGCTGGCGGGGCTTCGTCGTTTCCGGGCCTCCGTGCGGCGCGGGCCCCACCACTTCCGGAGTCACTTGCGCGCAGGTGACGTTTCCGGTGGGGGTGCCTAGATTTGGCCCGATGAACCGGAAGCACGGTGGCCGAGAAGGAAGCGTGCCGGCGCTGAGGGCGGCGCTCCGGGCCCAGTTGGAGTCCTGGCCTCGCGAGCGGCTGCTCGACTTCGCCGTGGAGCGCCTGCTGGTGGACCCGGAGCTGCGGCGGGTGCTCGCCGCCGGACAGCGGGCCCCGGCCGCCGCCGATGCGGCCCTGTCCCAGCCGTTGCGGCGGGCCATCGATGAGGCCGTGGGGGTCGGGTACGTCGATTGGCGCGAGGTGCCCGGCTACATCGGCCGGTTGGAGCGGTTGCTCGGGGACATCCGCTCCTTCGCCGAGGGCTATCCGGTGGAGGGCGTGGCGGTGCTCCGCTACTTCGTGAAGGCCCTTCCCCGGGTGTTCGACCACATTGCGGACGAGGACGAGCTGGCGCTCTTCTGCTCGCAGCTGGCGAGGGTCGCGCTGGGGCTCGCGGCGAGGGTGGCGGGGGCGGCGCGCGCGGTGGCGGAGGAACTGCTCGCGGCCTGGCTCGCGGATGAGCACGGCCGCTTCTGGGAAGTGCCCGAGCTGCTGGTGGAGGCGGAGCTGCCGGCGGACGTGCGGCGGGAGGTGGCCGCGGCGGCCGAGGCACTCGCCCTCCAGGTGGCCCGGACGGACGGCCACAAGTCGCGCGAGCTGGGCTCCCTGGCGGCCCGGCTGAGGTAGGGGGCCTCCGTGAGCCTCACGCGCCGCGCTCGCGGTGCTCCTGCAGGTACGCCGCGAAGCCCGCCTTGGACTGGATGCGGAACTCGGGCAGGCGCGCGAGCGCCTCGGGCTCGAAGGCGTACTGCTCGCACACGAGGCTCGCCCGCAGGGCACCCTCCGGGCCTCCCGTGAAGGGCTGCACCTCGTGCGTCAGGTCTCCCCGGAAGTGCACCAGCATTCCCGGCCTCGGACGCACCTCGCCCGCCGGCTGCGCTCCTCGCGAGAGCACCAGCGCACCTCCCTTCACGCCCTCGGGGACGTTCAGGTAGAGCACGCTCACGTGCTCGGGCGTCGCTCCCGGGACTCCGCTCGGCTCCTGCAGCGTCGCGTCGATGTGCCGGCCCACGCCCCGCCCGGGCTCCAGCAGCAGCAGGTTCACATAGAAGGCGTTCGGCCTCCGCCGCTCCTTCCTCGCGCCCAGGAGCCGCTCCCGCCAAGGCAGCAGCCCCCGCGCGCTTGCCGGGTCCAACACCAGCGCCAGGTAGTCCCGGAGGAACGGGAAGCGCTCCTCCAGCTTCGTCCGCCCTGACTCCGTGAAGATGAGCGCGAAGCCCCGGCTGCTCTGGAACGTCCCCATCAGCGGGCTCCGCGCCACGAAGCGCGAGGAGAGCAGGGCCTCCCGGAGGGCCTCCAGCTTCTCCACGGGCATGGCGCCCCGGTGGGTGACGAGCTCGCTCACGCGCCGGAGCTTAGCGGGTCCAGCCCTGGAGTCCTGAGGACGAAGGCACGGCACCCAGGCTGGCAGGCCCCCTTTTCCTTCGTTATCCCCGGCACCACATTCAGCCAAGAGCAGGTTCCCACCTTCCCGAGTGGTGCGCATGCCCAAGACCCGCGGTCCTCACCTTCCAGAGACTCCAGGCGACACGAGGACGGGCTTCGTCCGGGTACGTGGAGCCCGCGAGCACAACCTGAAGAACGTGGATGTCGAGCTCCCCCGTGACGCCCTGGTCGTCTTCACGGGCGTCTCCGGCTCGGGCAAGTCCTCGCTGGCCTTCGGGACGCTCTATGCCGAGGCGCAGCGGCGGTACTTCGAATCCGTGGCCCCGTACGCGCGGCGGCTGATCGACCAGGCGGGCGTCCCCGAGTTCGACGCGATCGACGGCCTGCCCCCGGCAGTGGCCCTCCAGCAGCACCGCGGCACGCCCACCACCCGCTCCTCGGTGGGCAGCGTGACCACGATCGCCAACTCCCTGCGCCTGCTGTACTCGCGCGCCGGGACCTATCCGCCGGGCCAGCCGCACCTCGACTCCGACGCGTTTTCACCCAACACCCCGGCGGGCGCCTGTCCCAACTGCCATGGCCTGGGCCGGGTCTATGAGGTGACCGAGCAGTCGATGGTGCCGGATGACTCGCTGACCATCCGCGAGCGGGCCATCGCCGCGTGGCCTCCCGCGTGGCACGGCCAGAACCTGCGCGACATCCTGGTGACGCTCGGCTACGACGTCGACCGCCCCTGGCGCGAGCTGCCCCAGAAGGATCGAGACTGGATCCTCTTCACGGACGAGCAGCCGACCGTCCCCGTCTACGCGGGCTTCACTCCGGCCGAGACGCGCCGTGCGCTCAAGCGCAAGGAGCCTCCCAGCTACATGGGGACGTTCACGGGCGCCCGGAAGTACGTGTTGCAGACCTTCGCCACGACGCAGAGCGCGCTGATGAAGAAGCGCGTGTCGCAGTACATGGTGAGCGGGGAGTGCCGCCTCTGCCAGGGCAAGCGCCTGCGCCGCGAGTCCCTGTCCGTCACCTTCGCGGGGCTCGACATCGGCGAGTTCTCCCGGCTGCCGCTGAAGCGCGTCGCCGGCATCTTGCGGCCCGCCGCGGACGGAACGGCACCCGGAGCGGCGAAGCTGGCGCGCGAGCACCCGGAGAAGGCGCTGGTCACCCAGCGGATCGCCAAGGACCTGCTGGCACGAATCCAGGTCCTCACCGAGCTCGGGCTGGGCTACCTCTCGCTCGAGCGCAGCACCCCGACGCTCTCGCCCGGCGAGCTCCAGCGGCTGCGGCTCGCCACCCAGGTGCGCTCCAACCTGTTCGGCGTGGTGTATGTGCTCGACGAGCCCTCCGCGGGACTCCATCCGGCGGACACCGAGTCGCTGCTCAAGGCGCTCGATCAGCTCAAGGGCTCGGGAAACTCGCTGTTCGTGGTGGAGCATGAGGTGGACGTCATCCGTCACGCCGACTGGATCGTCGATGTCGGACCCGCCGCGGGCGAGAAGGGCGGGCAGATCCTCTACAGCGGTCCACTCGAGGGGCTCTCGGCCGTGGAGGCGTCCCAGACGCGGCGCTACCTCTTCGGGGCCGAGGCCGCGAAGCGCCGCACACCCCGCACGCCCAAGGGGTGGCTCCGCCTCGAGGGCGTCACCCGCAACAATCTGCACGGCCTCGATGTCGACTTCCCGCTGGGTGTCTTCACCTCCGTGACGGGCGTCTCCGGCTCGGGGAAGTCGAGCCTGGTGAGCCAGGTGCTGGTGGAGCTGGTCGCCGAGCAGCTCGGCCATGCGCTACCCGAGGAGGAAGAGGAGGGGGAGGAGCTGGAGCGTTCCGTCGTGCTCACCACGGGCGGCCGGATCGCCGGAGGAATGGAGGGCATCAAGCGCCTGGTGCGAGTCGATCAGAAGCCGATCGGGCGCACGCCGCGCTCCAACCTCGCGACCTATACGGGGCTCTTCGACAACGTCCGCAAGCTCTTCGCGGCGACGAAGGCCGCGCGGGCCCGTCACTTCGACGTCGGACGCTTCTCGTTCAACGTGGCCAAGGGCCGCTGCGAGACCTGCGAGGGCGAGGGCTTCGTGAGCGTCGAGCTGCTCTTCCTGCCCAGTGTCTACGCGCCGTGTCCCACGTGCCATGGGGCCCGCTACAACGCCAAGACGCTGGAGATTCAGTACCGCGGAAAGAACATCGCCGAGGTGCTGGGGATGACCGTCGACGCGGCCCATGAGTTCTTCGCCGAGGAGCCGCAGGTGCTGCGCTCGCTCGGCGTCCTGCGGGAGGTGGGCCTGGGCTACCTGCGGCTGGGCCAGCCCGCCACCGAGCTCTCCGGCGGCGAGGCCCAGCGCATCAAGCTCGCGACGGAGCTGCAGCGGGTGCAGCGCGGTAACACGCTCTACATCTTGGACGAGCCCACCACGGGACTGCATCCCGCCGACGTGGACAAGCTCATGACGCAGCTCGATGGGCTGGTCGAGGCGGGCAACACCGTCATCCTCGTCGAGCACGACATGCGCGTGGTCGCGGCGAGCGACTGGGTCATCGACATCGGCCCCGGCGCCGGTGACGAGGGTGGCCGGGTGGTGGTGGCCGGAACGCCCGCGGAGGTCGCCGCCTCGTCGAAGAGCCGCACGGCACCTTTCCTGGCGGGTGGGGTCTCTTGAGCTCGCGTGAAGTGGGGGAGGGCAGGGCCTGTCTTCGCTCCACCGATGCCGCTACGCTCTGCCCATGGCAGCGGGCAGGGACAGCAAGCGCGGGGTAGACGTCGTCATCCTCACGGCGATCTCGCTGGAGTACCAGGCGGTGCTCCAGGTGGACGCGGGCGCCGTGGTGGCCAGCGGGTGGCAGGAGGAGCAGGGCCCCAACGGTCTGCCGGTGGCGTTCCAGTCCTTCCAGTCCCAGGGCAGCCGGCCCTTGCGCGTGGCGGTCGCGCTGGCGGGGGACATGGGGGCGGTGGCCGCGACGAATGCACTGCTGCCGCTGGTGGAGACCTTGAGTCCCCGGTGCGTGGCGATGGCCGGCGTGTGCGCGGGACGCCCCGGCAAGACGAACCTCGGGGATGTCGTCGCGGCGGAGCGCCTGTTCTTCCACGACACGGGCAAGCGGCTGCCGGACGAGGTTCTGCAGGATTTGAAGACGTACAACCTGCGCGACGATTGGAAGCTCGCGCTGGAGCACTTCGACTTCGCCGCGCGCTTCCGGGAGCAGGCGTGGTGGCAGCGGCGCCCCATGCCCTACGAGTGGCAGGAGAACTGGGTGCTGGCGAAGCTGCGGGAGGGCGTGACCGACCCTTCAGCCCTCCCCGAGCTCAACGACTTCTGCCCGCAGTGGGAGAAGGTCATCGAGTCGCTCTGGAAGTCCGGCCGCATCCAGGACGGCACGCTCACGCTCACCGAAG